>JAZKAC010000081.1:0-41446 GCA_040389325.1 Chlamydiota bacterium
CTTTCTTAATGGAACTTTCATCCATTAGCTAATAGGTGCTTTTCGCGGCGCACCGCTATTATTTTTTTATAAATGAGTAAAGTACATGTACTTTCCGAGAGGATTTTTGGATCTAGCTCTTCAATTGTGACATTAAATCCCGAAACGAAAACAACCTCGGTTATTTATTCGGTCTATTAACACCAGCTATAGTTCACAAGCTCTTCCAAATTCACTATTCCCCGCGCCGAATAGAGTGAAACTTTTAATTGAAAATGAATAACTTAGATTGAATTAAATGACATGATTGTTTTACAATTTTTATACACATTAATTTTTTAATGTCCACCTCAATTAAAATTAAAAACTTTACAAAATATAGAGGGTTATTATGTTTAATATTTTCTCTTCACCGCCAAAGCCACATCCTTTCATACAAGCCGCTAATGAGGCAGAATCAGCATGCAATCAGGTAGCACAGCTTCTAAATGCATCAGTGCTAGGGCATCTCCAATCGCAAGATTCTTCACTGACTCTGAAAGAGGCACGAATTTTTTTCACAAATCTGGAGAGATCTATAGGAGAATGCGGTAAAGCAGTTCATCATGCTAAGGTGGGGGGCGGAGGAACTGCTCCCGACCCGCTAAAACTATCAGAGAAGGAAATAGTAGCGTTTATTTCGGCTATGGATAAGACGGCTAATGCAGAAAAGACGTTGATTGATGGGAACACTGCCTACTCTAAAGTTACGATCGAATCCTGGAAGTTTTTGCATAAGCTGCTCTCTAAGACCGAGTAAGTGTTTTTTGAGGGGAGATTTCGTGAGGATCTCCCGAATTTGACAGTTATTTTCTGTACCGTGATGACAAGATTTCGAAAGCCGAGTTCCTTCAAGACTAATCTCCTGAGGTAAAAAAAAGACTATGCTGTATTCCTTATTCTCTCTGTGATATGATCTTACTTTACAGCATAAGGACTTTAAAATGCCAAGAAGGCTAGAACTGGAACGTAAATGGGCCCATAAGCCTCTTCTCGGCATAGGTCTTATGTTAGTAGGTATTGCTTTTTATGCTTTTTCCGATGCCTTCGTAAAATATCTCATGGGAACCTATAGCGTTCCTCAAACGACTTTCCTTAGAGCTTTATCTAGACTTATCCCCTTAACCATCCTCCTTTTTTTACAAGGTGGGATAAGACATGTTCTATGGACCGATCAAAAAACAAGGCATGCTATCCGACTGGTAGTTAACTTGGCATACACTTACGCGTTCATGCTGTCTTTTTCTTTAAACTCCTTAACGGTTGTGTATACCATCAGCTACACCTCTTCTTTTTTCATGGTTCTTTTAGGAACCATTTTTTTAAAGGAAAAAGTAACAAAAGAAAAATGGATTGCCGTAGGCATTGGCATGATGGGGGTCTTAATCGCTTTAAGACCTGGACTTGACCTATTTGAAAAAGGGGCCTTGATTATTTTAATCGGAACGGCGCTCGGGGCTTTAAATAAAATCCTCATGAGGAAATTAACCGAAACGGAAAATACCCTGTCTATTGCTATCTACCCGAACCTGCTCATGCTTCTTGTTGCGGCTCCTTTTCTTTTTAAAAACTGGACCGCTATGCCTTGGAAAGATGTCGCTCTTTTTGGCGTTGTCGGCCTTTTAACGGCAGGAGGACAATACGCGGTAGTTCAGGCCCTTCGCTTCGCAAAGGCCTCTACGCTAGCGCCTATTGACTACTCCAGCTTTATCTGGGTGATCTCTTTAGATATCCTTTACTGGGGTCAAATCCCAAGCCTTTTTACCTTCGTCGGAATGACTGTTATCATCGGCAGTAACCTATACATTTTATATTGCACTTATAAAGAAGAAAAAGAGAAAAACTCTATACAAGAAATTTCTACTGACTAAAAAAACCACAAATCCCGTATTCTTTCCAACAACCTCTTTTTAAGGAACCATCACCGTGCAAAACACTATTTCCGAACTCAATATAGAACAAAAACAAGCTGCGCATCACGTAGAAGGGCCTATGCTCGTTTTGGCAGGTGCGGGATCTGGAAAGACGAGAATTGTCGTCTCTCGCATCCTATACCTTTTACAAATAGGAGTCCCAGCTTCCGAAATTCTTGCCATGACTTTTACTAATAAAGCGGCTGATGAAATGAAGCAAAGAGTCCTAAAAACAGCTAAAGCTCTTATTCTCACCTCCACCTTCCACAGCCTCTGCGCCCGTATTCTACGAGAATCCATCTCCGCTCTCGGCTATAGCAAAGACTTTTTGATTGCCGATGAAGACGATAGCGAAAAAATACTAAAACAAGCTTTTTCTTCTTTAGGAATAAAAGATGATAAAGACCTATTCAAAAATACAAAAAAACAGATTTCTCAAGCAAAAAGTCAACTTCTTTTTTCAAACTCTCTTCCAACCGAACTTAGTGCCTTACAAGATGTTTATGCTCGCTACCAGGCTCTTTTGCAACAATATAACACCTTAGATTTTGACGATCTTCTTTTACTGACAGTGAAATTATTTCAAGACTTCCCCGATATCTTACGCACATATCAAGACAGATGGCGCTTTATCTTAATTGATGAATACCAAGACACAAACCATGCACAGTATTTACTTATTAAGCTTTTATCGAACACTCACCATAACGTCTTTGCCGTAGGAGATCCCGACCAATCTATTTACTCCTGGCGAGGCGCTAACATCCAAAATATCTTACGCTTTGAACAAGACTATGCAGGAGCTAAAATAGTTCGTTTAGAGCAAAATTATCGTAGCTCTCATACGATTTTGGAGACGGCTAACGCCCTTATCAAACACAACGAAAATCGTTATGAGAAAAATCTCTGGTGCGAACGAGGGCCAGGAGAAAAAGTTCATCTTTTCATAGCAGAAAATGAAAGACAAGAAGCTGACTTTGTGATGCGTTGGCTGCATCACTTTCACAAAAAAAAGGGACTTCCTTATAAAGAGTGTTCTATCTTTTATAGAACAAACTTTCAATCAAGAACATTTGAAGATGCCCTTTTAAAAGAAAAGATTCCCTATACGATCATAGGAGGTCTCTCTTTCTATCATAGAAAAGAGATTAAAGACATTTTAGCGTTCTTACGGATGATCCTCTCTAACTGCGATTTCTTAGCTTTCACAAGAACAATTAACCTTCCTAAAAGAGGTATCGGATTTGTAGCTTTAGAAAAGCTACAAATCCTTATGCAAGAAAATCAAATAGATATCCTTACCCTTTGCCAAAGAATCCTTGAGAGAACAATAGAAACGAAATTCTCTCAAAAGCAGCTGCAAGGAGTGGAAGAATATGTACGTAACATTCTCGCTTTACGAGTCATGCAAAAAGAAGGCAAACCTTTAAGCGAACTTATCTCTTCTGCCATCGAACGTTTTCGCTATAAAGAGTATCTTAAAGAAGATCCTGAAACCTGTGAAGAGAAAAAAGGAAATATCGACGAGCTTATCGCCAAAGCAACGGAGTGGCAAGAAGAGGCATTAACCCCCACCCTTTCAGCTTTTCTAGAAGAGCTCTCTTTAAAATCCTCCTCAGATAATTCCGAAACCGCAGTAGACTCCGTCAAGCTCATGACCTTACATAATGGGAAAGGATTAGAATTTCCCGTTGTCTTCCTCGTAGGAATGGAAGAAGATCTTTTCCCTCATATCAACACAAAAGACTCACACCTTGGACTGGAAGAAGAAAGACGTCTTTGCTATGTGGGGATTACAAGAGCGCAAGATCACCTATTTTTAACGGCTGCCCGCTATAGATTTCTATGGGGATATCCCCGCAATATGAAGCCCAGCCGTTTTTTAAGGGAGCTTCCTTCCGAACACGTCCATATCCTTTCTCATCAAAAAGAAAACGTCAGAGAAGACTTCCCTATAGATACTACAGATGCCCTCTTTCAAACGGGGGATACGGTTTTTCATAAAGACTTCGGATCCGGTATCGTCCATAAAGCCTATCAAACTTCTTTAGGAACAACTTATGACGTATTTTTTATAAAAACAAAAACAACTCGCAGCCTAGCCGCAAAATACGCAAAACTACAAAAAGACGTAATTACAAAATTATAATAGACAAAATTACAAATTAATTATATCAGGAGGTTATAGAAAGAAAAAAAAGACAAACTATGACCTCTCCATTTTTTAAACAAAAAATCGACTGCAGACAAAAGATGGGAGCATCTTTGGTCATGAGACAAGCCTTAGAGGTATTGCAAATGCCTATTGAGGAGCTAACTATCCGAATCAACCAAATCATCACAGAAAATCCTCTATTGGAATGGGATGAAAAAGCCCCTTCCGACTCTTTCCAAAATAAAAAAAACCACTATGTTCACTCTCTTGACCACATACCCTACCGCCCTTCCTTATTTTCCCATCTTATGGATCAGGCTCGTCTTGTTATTAAAGATAAGAAGCTCTTAGAAATAACGGAATGGATCGTCGGCAACCTGGACCCTACGGGATTTTTTACCCTTCCCTTTAGTCAAGTCCCTTTTGCCTGTGAAGAAAAAGAATGGACCTTTTGTTTAGAACAAATTAGACAATTTGATCCCCCTGGAGTAGGAGCAAAAGATCTACAAGAAAGTTTGCTCCTACAATTAGGAATCTTAGGAAAAGAAAATTCCCTTAGCTTTCAAATCATCACCCATGATCTAGACCTTCTTCTAGCTAAGAAGTTCTCTTCCCTGCAAAAAAAATATCATCTTAAAGAAAACACCCTACAAAAGATCCTCTTCGAGGATATAGCCTGCTTAGACCCTTTTCCTGGGACTCATTTTGACGTATCTCCCCTAGCCCCTCTTCCTATCGATATTATCTTTATCCCCGAAGAAAGCTCTTATCCTATTGAAGTGATAGAACCTAAGCTTCCTATCCTCTCATCTTTTTCTTTAGACTCTTTAACTCTTGAAGAAAAAACCTTTTGTAAGGCTTATCAAATACAAGCGCACCAAGTAATATCTGCGATAAAAAAAAGAAGCCACACTTTACAAAAAATCGCAAAATACTTGGTAAAAAAACAAAAAGACTATCTTGAAGGAGCTTCCGAGATCTTAATTCCCTTAAGCATTCAAATGATCTCAAAGGAGCTGCTACTCCACGAGTCGACAATCACAAGAGCTCTTGCAAATAAGAACCTCTCTTCTCCTCGAGGAGTTATCCCCTTAAAAAGTCTTCTCTCCAAAGGTCTTTCCGAAGAGGTCTCTTGTGATAAAGCCAAAAAACTTCTTAAAAAGCTCATTGCAGAAGAAAATAAACAAGCCCCGCTCTCTGATAGAGAGCTTCTTGAAAAGCTAAAACAACTAGGAGTGCCTTGCGCAAGAAGGACTCTTACCAAATATCGTCAAACCCTCAAAATACCTTCTAAAAAAATGAGAAAGATTTACTTTTAGCCACAGCTTGATGCGTACTTGCCGCTCGATTTGGCTGGGTATCGGTTTCGTATAGCCAGCCAAATCTCGTTTACCAAAATAGATTTGGCTGGCTATATGACATTTTAAAATTATTCTGCAATAATATGAGAAGAAATCATACCCGCTAGCTTCATCATATCAACCGAGTCTTTAGACCCAAAGACTTTTTCCAAAGCCGCATCTGGCCGAATTAGTCGTTTGTTTTTAGGATCTTGACATTCGTGAGCCTTAATATAATCCCATAACTTTTTAACTATCTCAGGTCTAGAAAGAGGCTCTACTCCCACAATAGCCATAAGCGCGGGAGAAAGAGTGTGAGTCTTTTGTTTTCTTGTCGTCTTTTCAGCAGAAACTTTTTTAGAAGAAGTCTTCTTGGAAGAAGCCTTTTTAGAAGAGGTCTTCTTGGCTGAAGCCTTCTTAGAAGAAGATTTCTTAGAGACGTAAGCAGTTTTAGGATGGTCTTGGTATTTACTTTCCATCTCATCTAAAGAATTCCCGATTACATCACAATCAGGATAATTGCTGCAGGAAAAAAAGATCTTCCCAAAACGAGATCGTCTAGGATGGATTTTTCCATCACAGCCTGTCGCAGGACAGTCCGTAGGCTCTGCAGGAGCTTCTTCTCCCGCCTTGGCGATGTTGACTATACCTCGGCAGTCAGGATACCCCGTACAGCCTAAAAATGCCCCATACTTCCCAAAGCGAAGCTTCATCTCCTTCCCGCACTTAGAACACTTTTGATCCCAATCGAAATTAGGATCATAGTCTTCTTTATTAAATTCCAAAGACTCTAAAGCAGCGGTATAACTACATGTGGGGTAATTGGAACAACCATAAAAATATTTGTTCTTAGCCCAAATTTTTTGTAAAGGAAGTCCGCAATCAGGACACGATTTATCCGTGCTCAGCTTTGGCACAAAAGCTTCTTTTTCCGCTGTAGCAATTAAAGGGGAAAAGTCTTTCCAAAACTCTTTTAAAAGTTCTTTCCAGTCTTTTGTATTTTCTCCTACATGCTCAAGCTCATTTTCCATGGAAGCCGTAAAGCCGATATCCATGATCATTTTAAAATTATCTTCCAACATCTGGGCTATGATCTTCCCAAGCTCCGTTGGCTTAAGAGACCCTTTTTCTTTTATAGTATAGTCGCGACTTTGGATTTTATTCATAATTGCGGTGTAAGTAGAGGGTCTACCAATCCCTGATTTTTCTAGCTCTTTAATTAAAGAAGCTTCCGTAAAACGGGGAGGAGGTCTTGTAAAAGATTGATCTGCACTAACATCAGCAAGGAAAAGAGAGGCGTTTTCCGTTAAATTAGGAAGCATCTTCTCTTCTTCTTTAGAGCTTTCTTCCGTAGAATCTCTATCTACTTTCTCTTCATACACAATCAAGAAACCTTGAAACTTCAACGTAGAACCCGTGGCTCGTACAATCATCCCTTCTTTTGCTTCTATATCACAAGAGACGGTATCGTAAACGGCAGGTGTCATCTGAGAGGCTACAAGTCTTTTCCAGATAAGGGAATATAGTTTATATTGATCATCCGTTAAAAAAGAACGGATCGACTCGGGCGAGTGATGAACAGCCGTTGGACGGATCGCTTCGTGGGCATCTTGTGCATTTTTTTTAGCAGAAAACTGTCTACCTTCTGTAGGTAGAAACTCTTTACCATACGATTGTAAAATGTATTTTCTTGCCCCTTCGATAGCTTCTGAAGACAATCTGACGGAGTCTGTTCTCATGTATGTGATAAGACCTTCCGTCCCTTCTTTTCCAAGATCAACTCCTTCATACAGTCCTTGTGCAATCCCCATAGTCCTTGATGCGGAAAATCCGAAGTGTCTACTTGCTTCTTGTTGCAAAGTGGACGTAATGAAAGGAGGAGAAGGATTACGCCTTTTCTCTTTTCTTTCTACGGAAAGAACGGTATATGGCGCTTTTTTAAGACGTTCTACAACTTCTTTAGCAACTTTTTCATTAGAAAGAGTCATGCAAGACTTATTAGGGACTAATTCTTTTTCTATCTTTTTGCCATCCACGGAATAAAGATTCGCCTGAAATGGTTTTTCTTTAGGATCCGTCTTTAAAAAGACCCCTACATTCCAATACTCAACTGGAATAAAAGCATCAATCTCTTTTTCTCTATCCACTACCATCTTTAAGGCAACGGACTGTACCCGGCCGGCCGATAGCCCCCCATCTCTTGTCCCTTGTACCCTGCGCATTAAAATAGGTGATATCTTATACCCTACAATACGATCTAAAAGACGTCTAGCCTGCTGCGCATTAACTAAAGGCATGTCGATTTCTCTCGGGTGCTTTAAAGCCTCTAAAACAGCATCTTTTGTGATCTCATTGAATGTAACACGTTGTATTTTGACATCTTTTGGCAAGATAGAAGCAATGTGCCAAGCAATCGCCTCCCCCTCTCTATCGGGGTCGGGAGAAAGATAAACTATATCGACAGCTTTAGCCGCTTTTTTTAAGTTATCAATGACCTCTTTCTTATCGGGCATTGTCACATATTCTGGTTCAAAATCATTCTCGACATCAATGCCAAACCCTTTCTTCGGCAAATCTCTTATATGCCCTAAAGAAGACTCAAACGAGAAATCCTGACTTAAAATTTTTTTCAGAGTCTTGATTTTTGTAGGAGACTCCACAATAATGAGCTTCTTCGCCATTTCTCATCGCCTTAGCTTTTAGGGTTACATAAAGATTCTTCCTCGTTTTTTAATAACAAGAAAAAGTTTTGCCAAAAATAAATAACACTTTTTTATAATTTTACACAAGCATTCTTAAGTGTCTTCTAACTATCTCTTTATCGATTTTGTTGAATTTCAGTCAATCTTCCTGATAAGATAGACTTAAAAAAACCAAAAAAACAAGAGTTTTCTATGCTAGAACTGGATCATCAAGGTTGGATTTTGTCTCCTAACGAGACAAAAAAGCAACTATTATCTAGAAAAGTCACTTCCGAAAAAGAATATATAAAGGACTCTTCACTTAATACCCAGGCACACGAACTAACGGAAAGACTCTACCAATTTCGCTTGGAAACCGTCAAAGTTCTTTATAGCAAGAAATCTATTTCTCCCTGGCAAGGGGCCCTACTTTGGAGTTATCAAAAAAAAGGAGAAGATCCTTTTCCCGTTATACAGATCCGAAAAAAAGGACTTATAAATGAAGATGAAATCCTGGCTCATGAACTGGTTCATGCAGCCAGATTTACTTTTAAAGAACCTCTTTTTGAAGAAATGCTAGCTTATCAAACTTCCTCCAACAGACTATATCGAATTTTCGGCCCCTTATTTATATTTGAAAAAGAACCTCTATTTTTTCTTTTTCTTTCTTTCATAAGCTTCTTTGGCGTCATCTATCTAGAAAATCTTTATCTTCTTTGGCTCCCCTTCCTCGCTTTCTCCATTTTAGTGACCCGCCTCGCTTTTTTACATGCCCTCTTTTACTTAGCCAAAAAACATATTAAAGAAGCAGGAGCCTCACACCCGCTAGCCGTGTTACTTCGACTATCGGATAAAGAAATCATCCAATCAGCTCTTTTTTCTCCTAAAAAAATCTTTCTAAAGAAGAAAAAAGACTTACGTCTTGAGCAAATCCTCCCTAACTATTTCCCTTCTACTTAAATACACGACATCCTAATATTTATAAATTCTTAATAAAACCATACATAAGGAGATTTTATGTCATCGTCTTTTCCAACAGTCGGTCAAACAGCATTCGTAGCAACAACGGCATCTGCAGGCATTGGGGTCTTTTCTATCTTAGCTGCCACCAAAGCAGAGTCCACAACGCAAACAGTAGCGTTCGGAGCTTTAGGATTAGTCAGCTGCGGTCTAACTCTAGGCTTCTCCTCAGCTTATCTGCGATCAGAACCAACAACAACCCCAAAAGAATATCTCCAAAATGGAGTTTCCGATGCGGGGCACGTCATCGCAGCAACAGCGACCTTAATAACTCAAGCAGCCGTTAAAGAGGTTAGCGAAAAAGCGATCAAGTCTGCCGGCAAAGTTGTAGAGGAAAAAACATATGACTACCTAAGCGGAAATTCAAAGAAAAAACCCGAAGAATCAAAAACATAATATATATAAAATATTTTATAAAGCCTTCTTTTTTAACAGAAAAAGGCTTTGTAAAATATTAATTTAACAAAGAAAGACAGCCCATAACTGACTAATCTACAAAACCCCACTCATAATTAAAAAATAGTCTATTATTATCAAACATTAACTATTTGCGACAAATCAATAATTAATGATATTATATTAATAGATTTATTAACTTTAGCAACATTAAGGAGACTTTATGAGCGCAGTAAATTCAACAGCATTTTTAGCAACAACCTTAAGTGCTGGCGCCAGTATGGCTTCGGTTGTAGCCTTTACTCAAGTAAACTCACCCACTGAAAAAGCAGCCTGTGTCGCAGGAGCACTCCTCGGCCTTTCAACCGCCGTCGGATCTACAACAGCTTGGTTGCGTAGTAATTCAAACACCTCGGTATCGGAATACCTTTCAAATGCTTTTGGTGATTCGGGGATTGTCGCGTCAGGCTTTCTAACCTCAGCAACGGGAACTTTAATGCTAGCCGCAATACAGGGCGCAAAAAAAGCCATTGAAGCCGCCGTGTACGATGCCCTAAGAAAAAAGCCTGAAACTCCTCCAAAGCCTTCTAAAGGCTAAAATTCAAAACTCCGTTGACACGTCTTACTATTTGCTAGTAAGCGTGTCAACTTAATTCAAAATAATATTATTACAATCAATTTCCAAGACCCGTAAAATCCATTCTTGCCTATAATTAGTCCATATCGCATAATTTGCATCAAAAAAAAGGGTCCCCCATGAAAAAAAATAGAGACTTGGTTTTACTTCTCCTTCTCATCATCTCCACCACCTCCGTCTTTTTTTCTTGGAGCTTATACAAAAAAGTCCACGCCATTGCTAAGGAATCTTCCGCTCTTTACAAGGAAATTCTTCCTGAAAAAAGAAATCTGGAAAAAGAACAACAAGTAATAGCTACATGGGATCCTTCTCTTTGCAAAAGCTTAAAAGTTCTTTCTTGTGCAGAAGACTTAGGCATCCTCAAATCGGTAAAAAAAATTAATATCGATGGCGTAGTAGCTCCTTACAATGCCTCCATCTTAGAAGATGATACGGGATATTTAATGGTCTTTCGATACGATATTAAAGAAAGAAAGAAATTTGCGGGTCTTACCACTCCTTTTAGACAAAAGATCCCATTCCCCAGTCAAAAAATGCCCTTTAGAACTTTCATTGGAGCCATTAGACTCGATAAAGAGTTTAATCAAATCTCTCCCGTCCAAAAAATTGACACTGGTAGCGATTTTTCTGAAGATCCCAGGATCTTCAATGCAGAAGGAAAGCTTTACCTTTCTTATAATGACATGCAAGAAAATGATGTCTATAGCCGCAGCATGCGCCTTGCAGAGCTCGACCCAAAAACGCTGCAACCTCTTTTCGTATCGGATATTGATCAACACATCAGCTGCACGGAAAAAAATTGGGTTCCCTTTACTCGAAAAGAAGCTTCAGGTGAAGAAAGAATCTATTTTGGATACGGAATCAATCCACATAAAATTATGGGCATGCAAAATCCGAAAAGCAATCAAATGGATCACCCTATATTCCCTCACACCATCGCTTTTCAAAAGATGCCTTGGAAAGAAAAGAAATGGGGCGTACTACGAGGAGGCACTCCTGCTAGACTCGTAAATGGTCAATACCTAGCTTTTTTTCACACTCTTTTTTATGAAGCTAAAAGACCTTGGTATGCAATGGGAGCTTACACATTTGAAGCAAATCCTCCTTATAGAGTAACAGCCGTCTCCGCCTCTCCTATCTTATTTAAAGGAATCTACGACACCCCTGCTATCAATACGGCACACTCCAAGAAAAAAGCTATCTATCCTGCCGGAATGGCTTTTGGAAAAGAAGAGGGAAAAGATGTTATCTACCTCTCTTGTGGGGAAAATGACTCTGCCGTCAAAATACTCACCTTTGATACAGAAACTCTCTTACAAAGCTTAACCCCCGTGGTTCCTTACCAAGCCGATAGCAAATAATTTTTGCAGTCGAAATCGTAAAGCTGAGAATTTCTATTGTTTTACTTGTGAACCTTTTGTATAATGGATCTCAACTAAGTAGGGTCTTATGACAAAAAAGAACGTAAAACATTCTATCCTTAGCTTTCAAGCTAATGCTGTCACGTCTATGCTTTCTTATATTCACAATAATCTTCCCCCGCCTCCACCCTTTCTAGGGTAATATTTTTTAATCTTACACCTATCTAACTACTAGCAACCTCGCATAATGCGATGGAGAACTTTGTTTACCTACACGCAAAAGGTAAAGAATTTTTTATTGTAATCCCTAATTTTCGGGTCTTATGAAAATAACAAAAAAAATTGTTGTCAAAGTCGGCACAAGCACTTTAACAGCACATGGCAAAAAACTATCTCGTAAACACATGTTAGAATTAACAAGGCAAATAGCCTACCTTCACGAACAAAATTATGAAGTAATCCTTGTAACCTCAGGAGCTGTTGCAGCAGGAAAAGACATCTTATGTCACTCTACTCTAGAATCCTTCCCTTCCAAGCAAATGTTTTCCGCTGTCGGGCAAGGTCAATTAATGGAAATATGGAACGACCTATTTTCCCTATTTGATATCCATGTGGGACAACTTCTTCTCACAAAAGAAGATTTCATAAAGACAGAAAGACAACTAAATACTCATAACACATTAAACTCCTTATTTAAGCATAAAGTTATCCCTATCATTAATGAAAACGATTCCGTGGCAACAGAAGAAAATCGCATAGGAGATAATGATAACCTAGCTGCCTTGGTTGCGATCACCTACGAGGCCGACCTTCTTATCCTCCTTACGGATCAGCAAGGACTCTACACAAAAGATCCAAGGTTCCATCCGGACGCAACTCTCATCTCCATCATAAACCGAATTGACGAGTCTATCTTTTCTCTAGCTAAAGACTCTTCTACCTCCTTAGGAACAGGAGGCATGAGAACAAAGATTGAAGCCGCACAAAAAGCAAGGGAAGGAGGGATCCAAACTGTCATCGCCTTCGGAGCTCTTCATAATGTTTTAATAGACATTACGGAAGGGAAACAAATAGGGACTACTTTTCAAAACTTTACTTCGGAAAATATTTTATGAACTTAGAAAAAATGGGCAAAGCGGCTAAAGAAGCCGCAAAAAAAATGGCACAGGCTAGCAGCGAACAAAAAAATACGGCTCTTAGAGCTATCATTGAAGTGGCTAAAAAAAGAGAAAAAGAAATTCTACTAGAGAATCAAAAAGATATTATAAAAGCAAAAACTCTTGGACTGGAAGAAGCGATGCTGGAAAGACTTTCTTTACAAAATCGTTTAAGAACGATTTTTTCCGATCTAGAAAAAATCATTGATTTACCCGATCCTGTTTCAGAATGTTTTGAAGAAAAATCGGTCGGAGATTTACAAATCAAAAAACAACGCACCCCTTTAGGCGTTTTAGGCGTCATTTATGAATCTAGACCTAATGTCACAATAGACATCAGCGCTTTAGCTATTAAATCAGGGAACTGCGCCATTTTAAGAGGAGGCTCAGAGAGCCTCCACACCAATACGATACTCATAGAAGTCATTCAAGAAGCTCTTACCCTTGCCAAGATACCTACCCATGCCATTCAAATGATCTTAGATACCGATCGCTCTTCCATAAAAAAAATGCTAAAGCTTCATAAATATATCGATCTGATCATTCCACGCGGAGGTGCAGCGCTACAAAAATTTTGTCTTGATGCTGGAAAAATCCCCGTGATAACGGGAGGAGTCGGGATCTGTCATATCTTTGTGGATAAGTCAGCCAATCTAGAAAAATCCTTACGGGTTATCTTAAATGCCAAGACTCAAAGGCCAACCGTTTGTAACGCTCTTGACACCCTACTTATTCATGAAGAAATTTCGGACATTTTTACCACTAAAGTCATCCATTTACTGTCTACTCAAGGCGTCAAATTTCATCTTGATGCAAAAGGGATGCAAATAGCTCAAGGAGAAAATAACTGCTTAGCAGCTCTTCTTCACGATTGGGATACGGAATGGCTCGGACTCCACCTTGGAATCAAAGTTGTTAAAAACTTGGAGGAAGCCATCTTACATATTACTTACCATAGCACAGGACATAGCGATGCCATTTTAACGGAAAATAAAGAAAATGCAGATCTTTTTATAGCCCATATAGACTCTGCCGCCGTCTATGTTAACGCCTCTACTCGTTTTACCGACGGAGGACAACTTGGACTTGGAGCAGAAGTTGCTATTAGCACACAAAAACTTCACGCAAGAGGTCCTATGGGGTTAAGAGAGCTTACTTCCTATAAATGGGTTATTTCCGGAGATTATGCCATTCGAAATTAAAAAGTTTCGGCTTATAAGCATATGATTGGTTGAAAATCTTTTGATCCCTTATAGTAAAGAAAAATAAGCAGACTTTTTTAGGATTTTTTTTACATGAAATTAATTTTTTTCTTCTCTCTCTTAGCCTCCCTAGGTTACGGAGCCTTTTGGACTCTACAAAGGCACCCTGACTTAAAAACTACTATTCAAGAGGTTCTGCCTGCCTCGGAATTTCATACTTTAGAAATCCGATATACGGCAGAACAAATTATGGAGTCAAATCGGGGAGAGCTCCTTAAAAGCGGAAGACATAAATACCTAGAAACGGAAACCAGATTTTATCCCTACTTACTTATGGAAGTAAAATATTCCGTGACGGCAAAAAAAACGGAAGAAAGCTTGATCCTTTGGGACCTTTCCGACGGAGAAATGGTCCTAAATACCAAGGGATGGGAAAAAACACACGGATTTGGAGACTGCCTTACCGCCTCAACCACCCGTCGCGAATTTTCCATCATTCGACTTTTAGCAAAAAAAGGGGGAGCCTGTGATAGGCAAGATCTTATCACTAACCTTCATTTAGAAAATGAAACCCTGGATCCTCTTTTAGAGAGCCTAAAAAGAAAACAATTACTTGTCATCTCCGGTAATAAATATAGGCTTCATTTAGAAAATCCTAATCTGAAAGCAACTCCCGTAACCCAAATGCACGAAAGACTTGTCACAAAAACGGGAAAACGAGCTAAAAAAGTTCCTAAACGATTTTCTCTTTCTCAGGTGGAAAGGCTAACAAAGGCAGCTTTCGGCGATGAGTTTGCCATCCGACATACAACCGATGTATACCTCCCCGTGCATAGCATCGTTGTACAGAACCCCGATGGCTCTTTACACACGAGTTTATGGAATGCTTTAAACGGAAAAAGAATTTTATATTCGTATGGAGCAGATTGAGTCTTGCCAAAAAAAGCGCTTACAGATAAAATCTCACTTTTCTTATACTTGGAAAGGTGGCTGAGTGGCCGATGGCACGTCCCTGCTAAGGACGCGTACTAGTAATGGTACCGTGGGTTCAAATCCCACCCTTTCCAATCTTTGCTTCCATCTTTTTACTTTGGAGAATCATTTATGAAAGATGCCAAGGCTCTTATTCCTCCTAACTCCAAAGAATCGGAAATGATGGTGCTCGGCAGCATGCTGACCAGCATCAATAGTCTTAATATCGCAGCTGATGCGCTAAGCTCCTTTGACTTTTACTATACGGAACACCAGACGATATTCGACGTTTTAAAAACGGCCTATAAAAATGACAAACCGGCCGACGTTCACCTTGTTTGCGAAGAGCTTAAAAGACAGGGTAAGTTAAATGCTATCGGGGGCCCGGCTTATGTCACCTCTATAGCCCAGTACGCAGGAACTTCCGCCTTCATCGAAGAGTACGTTGAAGTTGTCCAAAATAAAGCTATTTTACGGCGCATGATCCATACCGCACACGAGATGGAAAAGACTGCCTTTTCAGAGCCAGGTGATGTCCATGCTCTTTTAGACGAGGCTCAACAAAAACTATTTGCTATCAGTCAAGCCGCCTACTCTCAAGGGGGGATTCTGGTTCGAGATATCCTCTCGGGATCAAAAGCTACATCCAAAATGCCCTACCTCAAAGAATTACAGGTTAGGCAAGAAGAGTTTCAAATTAAAGGACCTGAAGAAACGGGTATCACGGGCCTTCCTTCCCATTTTATAGACTTAGACAAGATGATTAACGGCCTCGGAACTTCTAACCTTATTATCCTAGCCGCAAGACCTGCTATGGGAAAAACGGCGTTAGCTCTTAACATCGCCGAAAACATCTGCTTTAAAACAGGAACCCCCGTCGGTATATTCTCCCTGGAAATGTCTTCAGAACAACTTATACACCGTCTCATCTGCTCTCAATCAGAAGTTGAATCCGATAAGTTGCGAACGGGAAATGTGAGCGGTCCCGAATTTCAAAGGATTGTTGGAGCTGTAAACTCCATGCAGAAATCTACGATGGTTATCGACGATCAACCTGGCTTAAAGATCACGGATCTAAGAGCTAGAGCTCGAAGAATGAAAGAAACCCACGGCATTGAGTTCCTTGTTGTCGACTACCTACAACTTCTATCGGGATCAGGACAGACTAAATCTTCAGAAAACAGACAAAACGAAATTGCAGAAATCTCTCGAATGCTTAAAAACTTAGCAAGGGAATTAAACATCCCCGTCCTCTGCCTTTCTCAGCTTTCCAGAAAAGTAGAAGAAAGAACGGGCCATAGACCCATGATGAGTGACCTAAGAGAATCTGGAAGTATCGAGCAAGATAGTGACGTCGTTATCTTCCTTTTACGTAGAGAATACTATGACCAATATGATAAGCCAGGACAAGCGGAAGTCATCGTAGCTAAAAACCGTCATGGAGCCGTGGGAAGCGTATTCCTTGCCTTCCGAAAAGAACTTGCACAATTTGGTAATTATTCAGGATCTCATGAAAAAGCACCTTCTCCTACAGAAGATGTTTTTTCCGCCTTCTCTCCTAAATAAGCGCTAGATCATTTCGTTGATGCTTCCCCCTCTTCATAAAAAAAGGGGAAGCGATACCACCTACTTCAAAATAAATATTTTGTTTTCTTGATCGGAGCGCACCTTTTGTATATCGCCTTGAAAACGATCTAATCGATACCGATCTAATTGCAAAGCCTCAGGATAAGTAACGTTCACCCCTATGCTTTTAAGAACGCCTAAAGCGGCGATCTTTCCGAGGCCAATACTTTGCGTATTTCCTAAATGAGAAGTTGGATTAAGCACTATGAGGTTTTTAATACCAGGAACATCAAGGCCTATCACGGGAAGATCATCAGGGATTCCCGTTCTTGGAGCTACCTTAAATTGCAAAGAAGTCATATCCACACGGTCATCAAATATATCAATCAAGCTTTTAGTAAGTTTTTCTTGATATAGACTTGGATAAGGTTCTTCTTTTTCGGACAAAACCATACTTATTCCAGCAATTGTCATAATTTTTTTATCAGGAGACGCGGTTATACATCTTTGACTGTGAAATGACACTCCTCCGCTTGGTGGCAGCTCAAGCTCTTGAACAAGCCGGGCCTTCACGGCAGCTCCCCAAACACTCCAAAGAGGTAGCTCTATCTCATGTTGTTTTAAGATTGTCTTATTATCCAATCCCATAGCTAAGACTGTGACATCCGAATAAATTTGCTTTCCATCTGCTAAACATACCCCAGCGCAAGCCCCTTTCTCATCTTTAATTATATCGATAACCTCAGAATCTTGATATACTATCACACGAGGCTTTCCCTGTTTTTCTTCCGTTAAGTAAGCCCATAGAAAATGACGAAGCTTATTGCTATCTAAAAAACCATCTTCTTTAAAAAAGATCCCCTTAGAGTTGGTCTCCAATATGATTTTTTGATAAAAAGGAATTCTTCTTGCCAGTTCTTTCGAGTCGTGAACAGCTTCTGCTCCATAGTCAAAGTTCTCAAGAATCTCAAGACTTTTTAATGCCGCAGCAAATTGCACTGGGTTGTCGTAAATTCTCCAAGCCCCTTCCAAGTACAAATCTACATTTCCTTCTTGAAGCGAGTTAAAATCTCCCCAAAGCTCACGACAATATCGATTGATAGCAACAAGATCTCCCTGTCTTCGGTAAGAGCTTCCCGGATCATCCCGATCTAAGTGACGACCATGCCAGCCTACATAAAGTTCTAAAAATTCGGTTCCCTCTTTGTTTAGAGTATTAGATGTATAAAATGATGCCTTTTCCTGCCCTATCCCTTTTTTCACAAGATCAATGACCTCATTATCCGTATTCCAAAGAAGGCCGCTATGAGGTTGTATGCCAATGGGACCAAACCCACTAGCTTCGTGAGAAAAAATGGCAACATCTTGAAAGCAAGATTTTTTCAACTCGGCCTGCCAATCCCACTTACCAATAATAATAAGAGTGGCGTCTCCCTGGCCTTGCTCTTTCAGTTCTTTGCAGATGGAATAGGCGCTCCAAAGCCCCGTAACACCCGTTCCTGCAACCGTCACCGTAACAGCATCCAAGAACAAAGCTTTTCCAATAAAAAAGCATGCAAAAACCCGTCTAATAATTTTCATAATTCTTTTCCTTGTGAGATTAAATTTTTAACCGACAGCGTAGTTCGTTAGCTATTTTAGAAGAAGTTTTTTTCATGAGAACTCGAAACAATTCATCGGCATTGCACCGCAGAATCCAAAAGCGATATAGATATTCTTATCGATTTTGATGCAAAAAAAGGATTGTTTGCTTTCGTAGGGATTAAAAATTATTTAGAAAACATCCTTCAATGCGAAGTTGATTTAGTTACAAAAAACGCTTTACCCCCTGCTCTAAAATCACAAATTTTACAAGAAGCTAAACATGTCTTCTAGAGATTGGATGTTTCGCATTCAAGATATTTTAACGGCTATTGAAAAACTGGAAGACGGAAGGGGACTTCCTTTAATCAGATCGACCCTGGAATTTCTAACTTTACAGAAACAAGCCTAACGTTAAATAACCAAAGACCTTGACTCTACTGTCACGGTAAACTGGCTACTTTTTCCCTTTTGCATTTTACGCGTAAAGTTAATACCCAAAAGGCGAATAGGCTTTCTACTTTGCAAAAAAGGTTGATAATAGGCTTTTTCTTCAATCTGTTTTAAGGCATTTTTTGCTGACTTATTGAATTTAATTTCGACAATATACAAAAGCTTAGGAAGCTCTAACACAAGATCAATCAATCCATCCGCTGTTGCATGCTCTGCTAAAGTTTTGACTCCACAAGATTGGAATGTTGTAATCAAAAGAGCATGGTAAAACTTCTCTTTGGGGATATGAAGCTTAGAAGGAACATAGGAACACAAAGTCTTTAATAAGGAGATGATCTTTTCAATATCCTCATGGGTCAAGGCAATGCCTAAATCGTTTGCAAAATTAGAAATTCCATTTAGATCCAGATTCAGCAAAATGCCCATCATATGCCTTTGTAAGGCAGATTGTACCTCTATATTCGGAAAACCTAATGTATAGCTTCCTTCTGCAAAACTTTTAATAGTAAGATACCCTGTTTGAAACATTAAAGCAGGAAGAGGAATAGCATTTACATCAAAATACTTGGGCTCCATTTCACTCATCCTAAATTCTTCCATATGAAATATATCAAGATTCTTCTTAAGGTATTCTCTCTTGAGAATCTCTATTAAAAAAGAAGGAGTCCCTGAGTCAAACCAGAAATTCCCTGCCTTTTCGGTTCGAAGAGCCTTTATAAAAGAAAAGGGGTTGTATACTGCCGGAGCGTTTTCCACAAAACGATACCCATTATACAGATTTTTTAACTCTTCTCGTAGATCGCCTACAGACATGTTTTTTTTCTCTGCCATGTTTTCTAAATAAGGAATAAAATACTGATCGATTTCTTTTTCTGTATAACCGCAAACACAAGCAAATGCTGGCATATTAGAAAGATCTTCCGGATGACTCATACCGGAAAAAACTCCTGCTTTGGCAAAGGCACTCACCCCTGTAATGAAAAGAAAATGGATATAGTCGCCCAAACTTTTAAGTGTCGTAAAAAAACTCTGAACAACTTCTAACACCTCATTAAGTTGAGGTTTATATAACGTAGATAAAATGGCATGGTCGTATTCATCTATTAAAACAGCCACCTTCCCAAATTTTTTATATAACGCATCAACAAGCATATTTAGATCATCATTAGGACTAGACAAACTCAAAGTAATGGCAAGTCCATAATTAGCGGCGATCTTAGCCAAACTTTGACAAATAGAGATCCTCGTCGTGTTGGCATCTACACTATTAAGAGAAGAAAAATCCAAATGGATCACTCCAAAGATGGGCCATTTGTAATCACTCCCGACAATCCAAAGCCCTTCAAATAGTTCTTTTTTACCCAAAAGAATTTCTTTTAGAGTGGAAATAAATATCGATTTACCAAATCTACGAGGGCGGGATAAGAAAAAACTCTGTTCTTGAACAATTAAATCATGGGCGTATTCGGTTTTATCTACATATAGACAGTTTAAGGCTCTTAGCCTGGAAAAAGATTGAAGAGAAAACGGAAGACTTTGCATGAAAAGACCTAAGATGACATTTTTAATTATAATTATAACAAATAAGCTGGGGCTTTACAAGTTTTTTGGTGCAGCACTTATATGGGAGTTTCTTTTAGCAGGGAATTGCTAATTTTCAAAAATATTATTTTCACCTTCCGTGAAGCACGTTTTAAAATGTTATGTTTCTCTAAAAATCTATGGCTTTCAGGATTCTTCAAACTCCGCTCTTTGAAAATGACAAGGACAAATAATTATGCGACTACTAACTCTTCACCTGAAGACTTAGCAATATCATGCATTGGAGAGCACTCCCGACTTCGACTTCTAACTAAAATATCGATTTTTTGCTCTCCAAATGTCGACCAAATAGCTCCTAACATTCCTAATTTTGCAGCTACAAGTCCACTTTCTTTATCAGTTTCGATGTACAAATCTATATCTCCACCCTTTTTATTATCGTCAACGCGAGAACCGAATAGCCATATTCTAGCACTGGATCCAAAAGCTTGCCGAGTTGCTCTGATTAAAGCATCAACTTCCTGTCTATTTAATCTCAAAGCTGCACCCGTTTTTAGGTTAAAGGAAGAAAATTATTCATAGGGAAATCCAACTTTTCTTGCATGTACTTAATGACATTATCCATAACTTTTATAAGTGCTAACGTATTTGAATGCGCTATATTCAAAGCTTCAGCCTTCTCACTATCCGTCTCTGGATAGTCACGAGAAAACAAATTCCGAATATACCTCAATAATTTCCAATCCTCAAACGTCTTTATGATCTCTCTTTTTTCCATTTTATTAAGCATATCTAAATTGGAGCCTGGCATCTCCTCTTCAAGCATCAGTATGGATCGAAAAGTCTTGTTACCAAGACTGTCCTGGAGATCGCAATAACGAACTCGAAAGGCATCGAGCTTATCTAAATCATCCTCTTTTAAAGAAGTTAGCACATCTCCTTTTAGCGGCATAAGATTTGCCACTCTATTATACGAAGACATCAATAACTTGGCTGACCGATAAGCCTCATTAAAATTCTGGATAAACAACTCAGCAAGTTTCTTATCATATGTCATAAAAATCCATCTACTTTTATCTATAAAAAACAACTATATCTCTCAATTGATTTATATTAAAGAATATTTTCTGCTCTTCGAATGGACCCGATTTCTTCATGAATTGTCCACCAACTACAAGTTGTAAAAGTAATCATATATTTCAATTGACTTACACAAAATAAAATTTAAATTTTGCAACTATTTATTAAAAAACTTTAAAAAATAATTGTTAAATAAAGCTTACAACCTCTCACAAAAACATCATTTAAGAAAAAAACTTAATTTTTCTCTTATAAAAAATCTTCCCATAGATTCGAAGTCCCTTTACTTTATATAGGAATTATCTTAAACTTCCGGGCAGTTTCGAGTCACCTTTAATAAGGAACACTTATGGCATCAGTTAAAAAGAAAAGAAGAGCGAAGATCGCTAAGCACAAAAGAAAGAAGAGACGTAAACGCGACCGTCACAAAAACAAAAAATAAGGCAACACTTTACTATCATGTGGACATTCCCGGAAATATTTGACGTAATTGTTGTAGGTGCGGGACATGCCGGCTGCGAAGCCGCTCATGCTTCCGCCCGTATGGGAGTGAGAACCCTTCTCCTTACTATGAACCTTGATACCATTGGCAAGATGAGCTGTAATCCGGCCGTCGGAGGCACTGCAAAAGGTCACATTGTAAGAGAAATCGATGCCCTAGGTGGCATCATGGGGAAAATCACAGATAGAACTGCCATCCAGACGCGCATGCTCAATGCCTCCAAAGGCCCTGCCGTCTGGTCTCCTAGAGCACAAGCTGACAAGCTAGCCTATCAAAGTCTTATGAAGCATTTTCTAGAAAAAACGGAAAATCTCTTCATCAAGCAAGGAACAACAGAAAATCTCCTCGTAGAAGATGGTAAAATAGTCGGAGTCGGCACCCTAGAAGGGATTGCTTACCACGCTAAAACTGTCATTCTCTCTGCAGGAACATTCATGCAAGGATTAATCCATATTGGAGAAACCCAATATTCAGGAGGAAGAGCAGGGGATAAACCCGCTGTCGGACTATCCGCATCTCTTATTGCCTTAGGATTTTCTTTAGGAAGATTAAAAACAGGAACTCCGCCAAGGATTCACGGAAGAAGCATCGATTTCTCACGCTTGGAAGCGCAGCACGGAGATCCAGGTGTCCGCTTCTCTCATGATCCCGAAGAAACGGCTCCCCTTCCTCAAGTCCCTTGCTACATTACCTATACCTCTTTAGCCACTAAACAAATCATTCAAGACAACTTGCTTAGATCTCCTATGTACGGCGGCACCATTAAATCCGTAGGACCTAGGTATTGCCCTTCCATAGAAGATAAGATCGTTCGATTTGCCGACAAAGATCGACATCAAATTTTTTTAGAACCAGAAGGATTGCAAACGGAAGAATACTACGTCAACGGAATCTCCTCTTCCCTCCCCTTTGATGTACAATACTCCATGATTCGAACAATAGACGGGCTGGAAAATGCAGAAATCCTACGTCCTGCTTATGCTATTGAATACGACTATGTCAAAAGCGGACAACTCAAATCTTCTTTAGAAACACATCCTGTCCAAGGTCTTTTCTTAGCAGGACAGATTAATGGGACAACAGGATATGAAGAAGCCGCAGGACAAGGGCTTATGGCAGGTATCAATGCAGCTTGCCAAGTATTAGGAAAAGAACCTTTCCTTCTCAAGCGCTCCGAAGCCTATATAGGGGTTATGATTGATGAGATCACGACAAAAGAGCTCACGGAACCCTATCGCATGTTCACAAGCAGAGCTGAACATAGACTCGTTTTAAGACAAGATAATTGCGATCTTAGACTAAGAAAATACGGCTATGATCTTGGACTCATCTCAGAAAAACAATGGCAAGTGCTACAAGAAAAAGAAGAAATCATCTCCACTCAAATAGAACGTTTTTCTAAGATCTTTAAATCTTATGAAGGAAAAACAGCCTCTTTAGCACAGCTACTTTGTCGTCCCGAATTTTCTTATGAAGCCCTACAATCTCTATTTCCCGATGATATATTACCTCTTAGCAAAGAGATCGCCGAGCAGATTTCCTTGCAGCTAAAATTTGCAGGCTATATCCAAAGACAAAATACGGAAATCTCAAGACTTGAAGGACTAGAAAACTTCCTTCTTCCTGAAAAGCTCAACTATACGGAAGTCAACGGCCTTTCTCGAGAAGCTAAAGAAAAACTTCAAAAAATTCGTCCCGTCTCCATCGGACAAGCATCTCGCATCTCTGGGATATCTCCATCCGACATCTCTCTTCTTATGATTACTTTACGAGGCAAGAAAAAAGCTACAGTTTAATTCGCATTTCTTGCATGAAGGAAAATAACCAGGCAAGAATATGCAAACTCCAAAAACAACGCTCCCGACTGTTCTTTTGCTATGCAAAGATCCGTCAAAAAATAATTTCTTTAAAAAAAATTTTAAAGAAATCTACTATCTCATGGAAGTAGATGATTGCCAAGCTGCTTTAGAGTGGATAAAAATCACCCCCATAGACCTTATCTTTCTTGATTTTTACAGTCTTGATGCGCCTCTTGTTAATTTTTGTATTCACATCCGTGCCATCTTAGGAGACAAACGAACCCCTATTTTTCTCATTTCTCAAATCATACAAAAGTCATTTATCACGGAAGCTTTAAAAGCTGGAGTCTCCGATTTCATTCATGAACCTTTAGATGCTTTAGAAGTTCACGAAAGAATCTCCGTTCAACTACACTCTTCCCCTACCAATAGAAAAATCAATAAAATTAAAAGTAAATTAAAGCCTCCCTCTTCCGTCCCTCAAAACACGGATCTTTTTTTCAATAGAACCCTCATGGGAGATAAGGGATTAAGAACCATTATTGAAACAAAAAAAACAATTCATCCTTTAAGTCTTTTCATGGTCCAAATCGATCATTTTATGAGCCTTGAAAAAGAGCTTGGGAAAGTAGACATCGTAGAGCTCGTAACTCAAGTAGAAGCTATTTTACGATCTCATCTTAGACCCCATGACTTTTTAGTTACGGAAGGCCCAGCTACCTACCTCATATTACTTCCGAAAACCTCTCAAAGAGCTGCTAAAATTATCGCAGAAGACATAAGGAAAAATATTTCCTCAACTACCATCAAAACCTCTTCTACAGAAATCCTCATCACGGCGTCTATCGGAGTCATTGCCTTTGAAAAAGAGCCTTCCGAATCAGGAAAGTCTTTTGAACAGTTTGAGCTTTGTCTAGAAAGGGTAAAAACATCCCTTTGCCAAGCACAAAAAAAAGGAAATGCCGTCATAACCGCAAAAGTCCCCTCGTAAAGGGGACTTTTTAATGTGAAGCCTTCAAAATAGCCTCTTGAAGCAATTGCCCCCTAGACACACCACCGAACTCCACTTCACGATGCCAATCGTGGGCATCGATGTGCCTATCTGCATAATACTCTTCAATTGCACATCCTACCGTATAGGAATATCCTTCTTCTGAAACTCCAGAAGATAAGTCTTTAGCTAACTGAACAAATTGATCAGGGATAGTAACTTCTCGAGTAAGGGCCATCACTTCTTCCTCTTCTCCTCGTTTTTTTAATAAAACTAATCCGATATCCTGCCACTTTTGAGAAGCCACATCTTGCTCAATGTAGTTTTCAATAGAAACTACATAGTCAGCCTTATCCAATAGCTCTTGAGGGAGGCTGTTTATCCGATTCTTAGCTCCCTTTAAAGCTATTTTTTGTCCAACAGGCTGTTCTTTAACACCTGATGTTGTCTCACACATCATTATTTCAATCTCATCATTCGGAAATACTTCTTGAAATGCTTTACGGGCAGCTAAAGCTTTACATCCGTTTTTAGAAGCGATAACGACGTTTATAGCTCCCTCAACATTCGCAAAAGATGTCCACAAGAAGACGTTAACAAGCAATAAATTAAATATTTTTTTCATAAATTCTCCTAGGCAAGCTTAGTGTTTATAACACACTAACAAAATATAAAGCTGCTTGACATTTTAGTCAACTTGAATTAGTGTATAAAGAACACTTACTAAACGGATCAAGAGGATCTTTATGAAGGGATTAAGCAAACGATCAAAATACCCGATTTCAGTAGACTGCGTCATTTTCGGATATGCGGATAAAAAGCTAAGCGTTGCATTAATCGAAAGAAAAAAAGCCCCGTTTAAAGGAGATTGGGCCATCCCGGGAGGATTTTTAATCGATGATGAAACCGTTGAAGAAGCAGCTTTTCGAGAGCTGGAAGAGGAAACAGGAATTCACGATATCTACCTTGAGCAATTTGCCGTTTTTAGTCACCCCAAAAGAGACCCTAGAGGACGTGTTATTACGATAGCTTTCTTTGCCCTTATTGATTCTGATACGATTCAATTAACAGCAACCGAAGATGCAGCAAGTGCAAAATGGTATCCTCTTGATGAACTTCCCCCTTTAGCTTTTGATCATCCAGAAATTTACGCAAAGGCGCTACTTTCTTTAAAAGAATCCATTCTTATAAAGCCCCTAGCTTTTGAGTTGCTACCAAAGGAATTTACCCTAACTATGCTACAAAATCTCTACGAACAAATTTTTACAATCACCTTGGATAAAAGAAATTTTCGAAAGAAAATTTCAACAATGAATTTTATTCAAGAAACGTCAAAAACCACCCAAAACGATAAACATAGGCCTGCTAAACTGTATCGCTTTAACAAAAAAAAATACTTAAAAAATAAAGAAATCACACCTTATATATTCATTTAAAAAACGAGAACTACATGAGAAAAATAACTGCATTTTTAATAATCGGATTGCTATTTATCGGAAGCTTTACCCAATCGCTTCATTCCGCGCCTGACTTACACTGCGATCCTTCCCTAAAGGATGCCATTTTATTTTCGGGGAACTCTAACATCCCTCTAGCTCAAGAGGTGGCTAACTATTTACAAATCCCTCTAGGAGATGCTTTAGTTGATAAATTTAATGACGGAGAAATCCAAATTTCCTTACAAGATAACATCCGCAACAAAAATGTTTTCATCTTACAATCTAATTGCCCTTCTAAAAACCAAAGTATCAACGACAATATAATGGAGCTTTTTTTGCTTGTACGTACAGCAAAACGCGCTTCTGCAAAAAACATAACGGCTGTTATCCCCTATTATGGATATGCAAGGCAAGATCGTAAAACTTCTGGGCGTGTTCCTATTTCAGCAGCAGACATAGCTTTAATGTTGGAAGTTGCAGGCGTTGATAGAGTGATCACGATAGACTTACACTGCGGTCAAATTCAAGGCTTTTTCCGAGATGCCCCCGTTGACAACTTATACGCATCTTTTATGTTTATCTCTTACATAGCTAGTAAAAACCTACAAAATGTTGTTGTCGTCTCTCCCGACGCTGGAGGTGTTGAAAGAACAAAAAAATTCATGGATGGCTTAATAAAGCAAGGCACTCCTGCAGAAATGGCCCTCATTAGTAAACAACGAGCCCAAGCAGGGGTTATTGCCTCTATGAATCTTATAGGATGCGTTAGCGGATCGGATGTTATCATTGTAGATGATATGTGTGATACGGGAGGCACTCTAGTCAAAGCAGCTCAGCTACTAAAAGACCAAGGAGCTAATCGTATCTTTGCTATCATTACCCATCCCGTGTTTTCAGGTGATGCCCTAGAAAAAATTCGCAACTCCGTAATTGATGAGATGATTATTTCCGATACCATCCCCTTAAGAGAAGACGCCCCGGCTAATATTACAGTCATCTCCGTCGCCTCTCTTCTAGGAGAATCCATCCGCCGCATCCAACTCGGAGAATCTCTTTCAGAGCTCTTCCGATAAGTACCTTCTTAAAAAACTGGTTCCAGGCTTCTGCCTGGGACCAAAAAACACTTAATCATGACGGATTAATTGCACCATTACACCAATCGCATCACGAATTGCACCAAGCGGTATTTTCAAATACTTCAGTCTTATTTCACTTTTTATGACCACAAAGAATTTGTAACGAAAGAATAAATCGTTACGGTTTTGCGCGAATCGATATCAATTGATTATTTTAACATAGACAATTTGTATTTCCTTAAGACAAGGCACGCTGTCGAAATACAAAAAGAAGGGCCTCTCTTAAAACAGGGCCCGTGATCAGACCTTCTCTTACGAGCTAAGCTCGGTTATGAATTCCCTTTGTCGAATCTTTTGGGAGGACTAATCTTTGTAAGATGTTCGTCTACGGGAATCTTATAAAGATTAGTCCTACCTTCTCCTAATGACTCGAGCAAGCCCTTAACATAGTTCTCTAGATCTACAGGGTTACTGCTTAATTCTTTATTATTATGCTCTAGTATCTGATTGACAATCTTTTTACTTTCTTCTACAAAAAAGCTGGAACTCCGTTCTGCAGAAGTTTTTTCATGAGTATATGTAGAAGGGCTCAAATCAAATTTTTTAGAAACTTGTTCTCCGAGCCCGCTGATTACTGCATCCAAAACCTTATTTTTTTCTACAGGACTAATACTAAATCCTTTAATGAAATTTTGTATAATAGTGACACACTCTGCGATAACCCCTTTACTTTTTTTTTAAAACGCTAGAATCCGATTTTGTAAGATTTTCTTCAGGATCTATTTCAAAAGAGCTAATGCTTTTATTCATCCCCCCCTGTTGTGAGTTGCCGTTTATCCCTCCTTTAAAAGCGATCAGACCCTTTACTTTATCGGTTGTCAACGATGAAGGCTTTTTATCCGGGGAAGGAACTCCTATTCCAAGTGAAGGATCCTGCTTTGGGGGAATTAATGGAGACGACATATACACCTCTTTATTGTTAATTGTTACGAAATAACCTAATGTTCAATGTATTGTTTATTGTCATTATAAACAATAAGAAAACTTATAATTAATATATAGTTAATTTCAAACATTTCAAGCCGAGGATATTAGATCCTTAACTAAAACATTGCGTAAAATAGAACCCTTGAGTAAAACTGGTTACTACTATTTATCTTTCATCTTATTTCCAGAAAATCCGTTAGGGCTATTTAATGCATGGTTTCTTCCTCTTTTTTTTTCTAATTTTATTTCTGATAACCTCTTGCTCATCTCCTGAAAAAAAACCGATGTCAAGACAACTTCGATTAGCCATCGCAGAAGATCCCATGACTTTAGATCCAAGAAGAGGAGGAGATGTTCTTTCTTCCCACCTACAACTGATGCTATTTGAGGGGTTGGTAAAACTACACTCCGATGGATCCGTAACCCCCGCACAGTGCTCTTCCTATACTCTTTCTTTAGATCAAAAAAC
This sequence comes from Chlamydiota bacterium, assembly GCA_040389325.1. Taxonomy (GTDB): domain Bacteria; phylum Chlamydiota; class Chlamydiia; order Chlamydiales; family Rhabdochlamydiaceae; genus CAIJXB01. Next base: position 28,338 of record JAZKAC010000081.1, read on the forward strand.
CTACACGTTCCATCTAGGCAATACTAGGTGGTCAGATGGCTCTATCGTAACCTCTTATGACTTTGAAAAGGCTTGGAAAGATATTCTTTCTCCCTCTTTCCCCGCTCCAAATGCCCACCTTCTATACTCCATTAAGCAGGCAGAGCCTGCAAAAAGAGGTCTTGTCGATATAAGCCAGGTGGGCATCTACGCCCCTACTCCTTATACTTTGATCGTAGAGCTTGAAACCCCTACTCCCTATTTTTTACAGCTAATTTCTTTTTGCGTATTTGCCCCTACCCATACCGATATGAAAAAAGAAAAAAGCGGGTTCATCTCAAACGGTCCCTTTATCCTAACTAAATGGTTACATGAAAATGAAATATTACTGGAAAAAAACCCGTATCATCTAGAAAAAGAAAAGATAGGATTAGATTGTATTCACTTAAGCATCGTTCGTGATGAAACAACAGCCGTACAAATGTACGAAAAAGGAGAAATTGATTTAATAGGATCTCCTTTTTTTACTCCTAGCTTAGAAGCGCTCTCTTACCTACCTCAAAAAGAACTCTTGGTAGCTCCCGTAGCGGCAACAACCTATATTACCTTTAACACCCAAACCTTCCCTTTTTCTAATAAACACCTAAGATGCGCCCTTAGTCTAGCCATCCATCGAGAAGATATTGTAGAGCATGCTCTAGACTATAAAGAAAAAGCAGCCCTATCCGCGATCCCTCCCTGCCTTATCGGAGATAGTAAAAAAACCTTCCCTTTAGACAATAACAAGAAAGAAGCTAAATTCCTTTTTCATAAAGCCTTAGAAGAACTTAACATCACCATCCAAGAGCTTGAAGATAAGATCGTATATCTTTATTCCGCATCCCATCCCGAACAAAGACTAGCTCAAGTGCTACAACAACAATGGCTAGAGACTTTAGGAATCAAGATTAAAATCCAAAGCACGGAGCGTAAAGTTTTACTCGACTCTCTTGGCAAAAAAAACTATTTTTTTGCTCAAGCAACTTACCGAGCCCAATACTTTGATCCTATAAGCATTTTAGAACGTTTTGAACATAAAGAAAGTGTCAAAAACTATCCTTCTTGGGAAAATTCGGAATATCAAGATCTACTCAAACAATCTACTTTTCAATCAGGTCTTCAAAGAATCGCTACCTTAGAAAAAGCAGAAACACTCCTTTTAGAAGACATGCCATTAGCACCTCTTCTTCATCTTAACCTCTACTACCTTAAAAAACCTTATCTACAAAATATAGAACTCTCCCCCGCGGGAGGTATTTTCTTTGAACGTCTTTCCCTAAAAATCCCATGATACGATTTTCTCTTCTACCTTTAGGGATAACGGTTTTTTTTGCTCTAGAGCCGCTGAAGGCAACGCCTCCTTATTATGATCAAGAGGCCGTAATACAAAGAGAGCAAGAAATTAGTCTTTCCATGAACTACTGGAAACCCTTTACCCTCTTAGAACAAGAAAAACACCCGAGGTTCTTTGACAAACTACAAACTCTTCTCGAAAAAGGAATAGTATGCCGTATACAAGATGGAGACGGTGGAGCTTATCTCGTAAAAGATAGTATAGGAAAAGCGCATTTTGTCATTAAGCCAACCGATGAAGATATCTACTGTCTAAACAACCCTAAAAGCCACTTTTCCTCTTCGTTAGAGCTCCGAGCAAGAAAAAACATACCTTTATACCTGTCGGCTCAAAAAGAGGCCTTCTGCTATGAACTAGCGCTCCTATCGGGACTGGAAACTATCACCCCAAAAACCTATCTAGCAACGATTTTCCTTCCAGAGTTTTTTCTTTTTTCTCAAAGAGGATCTTTAGAAAAGCTCTGTTCCGTTCAAGAATATGTCCAAGATGGCGTCTCCCTTCGCCTCTTATTACAAAACCTCTTTTCTCTTCACCTTACAGATCAAGACCTTGAACCTTACTTTGAAGAAGAAGACTTTGCCCTGATAAGCCTTTTCATTTGGTTGACCTATGATAACGATGCCCATGCGGGCAACATTCTTGCTTATCCAAAGAAAAAGGATCCTAACGGCTTTACCCTCTACGGCTTAAAAAAAATCGATAACAGCCTTTGCTTTCCTGAAAAAAACACCGATTTTTTTCACTTTTTAATGCATTTCCCCCATGCATTTCATCCCATTTCCTCTTTTATAAAAGAAAAAATCCTTCACCTTCCTCTAGCCTCCTTAGAAAAAAGCCTAGAGCGTTTTCATCTCACCTCAACTCTCTTAGCCTTTAAAGAACGTACCTATGTCCTGCAAGAGCTTGCCAAAAGACCCAATATCACCTATTACGAGATAGGACTTCGCCTCCTTTTACTACAAGAAAATGAAGGGTTAAGTTTGGCTTTGAGCACTCTTTCCCTAGAAGAGCTCCAAAAGCTTTCTCCTTCTTTCTTATAAAAATTATTTTTATCTCTAATCAAATTAGCATTCAAAGCTTTAAGTTGATTACTAAAACAAATAGTTAAAATCTTTAAATTATCTTAATAATTAAAAACTAAAATAAATTAAAAGATATAAATTATTTACAAAGGAGAATCTATTATGGGCATACCATTACCAACACCACCTGTCGCGGCAACCCCACCTCTTCTTATAGTTAACGCCCCAGCAAGTTTAAGTTCCCCGAGCGGAGGGGGTTGCTCCGTTGGAGATAACACCCTCCTTCAGATCTTTGATCAACTAGTAGCTGATAGTAATGCCATCTTAATTAGTCGATATCAAATGCAGGCCGACTCTGCCATTTGGAATTTCTTAAGTGAAGAAATCGGGCTTCTTGTTAAAGCTGCAGGCTTCGGTCTAGCAGGCCCTGAGCAACGCTCCCTTATCTATGGGCAGATCATGTTGATCATCACTTCACAATACCTACCTGCCGTTTCTACTTTCTTAGGAGATCAAATCGGAGAGCAAGCAGCTATTCAAAATATGTCTTCTGACATTTCAGCCTTCATCATTCAGGCCGAAACGGGATTTAACGCCTTATCCAGCACTCCTGACTGTAGTTGCCCGACAACCTGTACCACAGACGGGGATTGCCCAGGCTGTACAACAACTTGCGATGGGACCAATAACTACAACTTCTATTCGGGCGTTATGGCTTTAGTAGCAGGAACTAACGGCAGCGTCATTGCTCCCGATACGGGCCCAGGCTTTTCCTTTTCATTCACGGTGACCCTATTAAGTCAGGGCGTAGTGAATCACACAGAACAAAACGTTTTGGGCTTTTTAACGGATGATACTATATGGGGATCGGGGAACGCCCCTCTTAGCAGTTCACAATCTTCCCAAATCTCGACAGCTTTACTTGGCATTGCGACGGTTTTTAATCCTACTGTCTCCGATCCGACAACTGACGGGAATGTGGAGGTTAATGCTTGGAGCACAATGAACCTAACCAACATCGCCTCTGCCATATGTAGTTGGACCCAACCTTATGGATCGGGAACGGAGAATACGACTGCCACCCCCCCCACGGGCCCCGATGAGCCCATCACAACGGGTAACGCTCCTTTAGTCTGGACGCAGCCCGCAACGGTCCAAGCCGATCTTAATACCGCGGCGCAAACGATAGAAGGTGTCGCTACATCCACACAAACCATCGAAAACTTCCAGGTGCAAGAAATTGACCAATTTTATGGGATTACCAATAGCATCCAGATGAGCCAAGAGCAACAGTGCGCGTCTATGGTTAAACAACAAACAACTTAAAATAGGAGCTGCTATTATGGGAAATAGTTATCAAGTTGCCTTAGTTAATGCCATAGTTACATTTGAGAATACTCTTAGTAACAAACAAACACAAGACTCCTTAGGGGGCGATGTTGCAAATAACCTTTTAACGCAACAAATCGATTATTCCACAAGTGTGCTTACTCTCGATTCGGATAATATATCGGCTGCAGCTACAGCGGGAACCGCTGGAAACTGGAGTACCTCGGACAGTAACGAATTTAGCTTACAAAATAGCATCTATCAAACAGATTCCGCCATCTGTCAAACAGGGCAAAATAACGCCAGTACCGCCGTTCAACAAATGCAGTCCGTAGTTTCCCAAGACGGAACCAACATTTCCAACGCCATATCCCTTTCAAACACATTGGTACAGATCGGACAGTTTGCCTCCAGTTTGCTAAAACAAGCTTATACAGCATCTTAAAAAAGGAGATTTCCTATGAGTAACTTTCAATTTGATCTTGTTGCGGCTACGGTTAGGAGCCAAAACACCTTAAATAATAAACAAAGTGCGGATGCAACGGCAGGTGTTGTTGCTAACGCTCTTTTACAAGCTGAATACACCGATTCAACAAATCTATTAAATACTGACCAGGCTATAACTAATGCATGTTCCCCCTCTAGCGATACCAATTGGAGCACCTCTCAGACTAACGCTTTTAGCACTAATAATGCCAACTACCAAAACGATGCCGCCGTATCCCAAACGGGAGAAACTAACGCCTCCACCGCCGTGCAGCAAGTACAGTCCGAGGTAACTCAAGATAGCACCAACATCTCAAACCTTGTCTCTTTAGCTCAAACCCTTATTCAGATAGGAGGCTACGTAGCAAACTTAATTACAAGTGCCTACACATAATCTTCCATTTGCGCGCGCTTCACTAAAAAAATAGCGATGACGCCAAACGGAAGGAGCCAAAAGGGGTAAAAAAGTAAGTTGTTAAACTGACTTGAAAAAAGGACAACACTTACTCCATAAAAAAGAAACCAAGAAAAAAAGTAGGAATTCTTTTCCTCTTTTTTTTTCCAAAGGCGGAAGACTTTTTGTAAGGAAAGGGCTTTATAACTTCCATACATGATGAGTAGTAAAAATGGGATCACCCCTATCTGAATAAGTAATGATAATAAAGATGAGTCAATAGAGTTAAGTCCTATCCCTTCTATAGCATATCGATATAAAAAGTTGATCCCCACTCCAAAAAGTGGGTATTGAGATAGAAGATCCAGTCCGAATTGAAATGTACGCAGTCGGCAAAGAGCGGAGTCGTCTTCAAAAAAATAAAAAGTCCTCTCCCAAAAGATCGCTATCTCTTCAAAATAGATCCCTACATACAGGCAAAGGAATAACAAGAAAAAGCCCGTAAGGAAGATCCCCTTTTGAGTGACTTTACCGCTTTTAAAAAACACCAGACCTTTAAACCCGAGCACCATGGCCAAAAGAGCAAGACCGCTACGAGACCATGTAAGCAGCCCCGAAAGAAGGAATAAAAAAGAGAGTAGTTGATATCTTCTTTTTTTTGTCATCTCATACAAATAAGAAGATAGTAAAAAGGCAAGTCCTGCAATGCAGCTATAGTAATTTGGATCAAAATAAACGGATACAAACCTTCCTATATGAGGATCGCCTTGAAAACCGACATGATATTGTCCAAGCCATAACCAAAGTTTTTCCGAATCGGGAAAGAAAAAATAAAGGATAAATCCTAGAAAAAGAGAAAAACCATAAGCCTTGCAAAGATATGAAAAGAAAGACCTCACCGACCCTTTATATCTTTCAAAACAGATCTCCGCTAAGACACTCATGGTAGCTAAAAGCGCTATCAATCTAAGCGCATATAAAATTGCATGAACATCCCACCCATGTAAGTGCCACCCATATAAAAAAGAACACAAAATAGCTAAAACACATGGACTGATGGCAAGAAGCCACTTTGTATACGAACGCAGAAAAAAAGCACTAATACAGGCACTCATATACAATATGGCTTCTGAAATCATCAAAGAATCGGAAAATAAGGAACTTTCTATCAACCGAAAAAGGTTGCCTAAAGAAAGAAACAAAGCAAATAAACCAAGTGTACACGAAAAAAAACAGATTTTTATAGCGTTCATCTTCTTGCTGGAGCGGCCCCTTTTTTAATTTTTTTACCCAGGCTATAAAGTATGTTCAACCTTTAGCAAGGCATCCTCATCCGTCTTTTCTTCTAACTCTTTTAATAGCTCTCCGATCTTATAAGATTCTTCTTTTTTTGCTAGAAAAAGAGTGTCTTCGGTTGCCACGACAACGATGTCTTCAAGCCCTATCGTTACTATCTTTTTTTTATCGGATAGAAAAAAACAGTTTTTGGAGCCAAGATCCACTATATCTCCTATCAGAACGTTCCCTTTTGCATCTTTTTCAAAAGCATCATATACACGATCCCACGTTCCAAGATCCGACCAGGTAACGGGCATATTACAAGCTATAACTTTCTGACTTTTCTCTAATAGGGCATAGTCTATGGAAATATTCGGGAGCAAAGGCAATTCTTCATTTGCCTCTTCCCGGGAAAGATATTTTAACCTTCCTATTTCGGAAGAATATAAAGCCATCTCCTCCCAAAAAGTCTTAGCTGTGAGTAAGAGATGCCCCGTATTCCAAAGAACATTGCCTTCTTCTATCAATTTTTCTGCAAAGCTTTTTGTAGGCTTTTCTATAAATTGATTTTGGGTAAAAAAATGTCCTTCTGCTACCCCAAGTTTTATGTACCCATAGCTTGTCTCTACTTTTGTAGGGACCACTCCGAATAATACAATAAAACCCTCTCTTGCACGTTCTTGTGATAAGGAGATCTCTTCTAAAAAGTTATCCAAAGGAAAAATAAGTCCATCCGATGGGACTATCAACACGGGCTCTAAAGGATCCATCTTTTTCTCTTCTTGTAAAAAGCATAGAGCTAATGCAAGAGCGGGTGCCGTACTTCGACTTACACTCTCTGAAAGGATCGATATATTTTTTTTTGGATCTACTTCATAGCATTGCTCTTGCACAAGTAAAGAGGACTCTTCACTTGTAACAATCACAATAGAACTAGGATCATAAGTCCCAAGAAAACGGAGCAGGGTCTTTTGAAGTAACGAGTATCCTCCGCCTAAACGAAGAAGGGGTTTAGGATGAGCTTTCCTAGAAAGAGGCCATAGCCTAGATCCTTGCCCCCCGGCCAAAATCACGATTTTCATAAAAAACCCTTGTTTGTTCTTCTACAAATGCTGATATTTCTCTTTGAAATCTTGCTTCCCCAAATTTCAATACGCTATTTCGAATCCATGCTGGATCAAAGGAGTGCTCTTTTTTTTCAAAAGATCGGATGATCTCTATACAAGAGGCAACCGTAGCTTCTTCAAAAAAAAGAGCCGACTTTCCCTCTACCGTTGTTTCCAAAACACCCCCCTTCTTCAAAGCTAAAACAGGCAGTCCTGCAGCTTGAGCTTCTACGACGGCAATGCCGAAATCTTCTTCTGCAGCAAATAAATATGCCCTAGCTTTAGAAAGTAAGGAAGATAGATCATCTTTTTCCACAAAACCTAAAAATTCTACATTTTTCTTTGCCAAGCACTTTAGCTTTTCTTTTTCGGGCCCTTCTCCAATAACGATCAACTTCTTATCTGGCATAAAGCCAAAGGCCTCTACCCAAAGATCGATTCTTTTATAAGGGACTAACCTAGAATGTGTCACGTAGTATTCTTCTTTTTGAGAACCAAGAAAGAAGTTCTCTACACGAACAGGTGGATAGATCACTATAGATTCTCTTTTATAATGAGTATAGATCCTTTTAGCTACATGTAAAGAATTGGCAATAAATGCATCTACTCCTGCAGCACTTTTTTGATCCCACCTCCTGATCCTTTCCAACAAAAAACTCGCAGAGCTTCTTAGCAAAGGAGGGCAAGAGCGGATGTAGGCTTCTTTAAGATCCCAAGCGTACCGCATCGGAGTGTGGCAATAACAAATATGGAGTTGATCTTCCCTCTTTATAATTCCCTTTGCTACGGCATGAGAACTTGATAAAATAACTTCTGCTTGAGAAAGATTTAACTTTTCAATCGCATAAGGAAATAAAGGGAGTAGCCACCGATAGTTCCTTATAGCAAAAGGACATTTTTGCAAAAAAGAAGTGTAGATTTTTTTATCTGTAAAAAAAGGATTTTGTAATTTTTTAGGGTCATAAAAAAGAGTGTGAATAGGCCCTGGAAATAATATTGAAAGGGCTTCTAGTACTTTCTCGGCTCCCCCTTCCGTGATCAACCAGTCGTGAACCAAAGCTATCTTCATAAAGAAGTCTCTATAGTAAAAAGTTCTATAAGCCTTTTAGCCGTCTTATCCCAAGAAAATTTCTTTTCCTGCTTATATCCTGCCTTTATCAGCTTTTGACGAAGCTCTCGATTTTCCAAGACCTCTTTCATTCCTTGATAAAGAGCCTTCTCATCATATGGGTCCACATAGTAGGCCGCCTCTCCACACACTTCAGGAATACTTGCTGCATGAGATGCTACGACAGGACACCCAAAATTCATTGCCTCCAAGGGCGTTAGTCCAAACCCTTCATATAAAGAAGGATGAACGAGAAGTTCCGCTTTTTTATATAAAAAATAGAGCTTCTCATCGGACACCTTGTAAAGTCTTTTAATCCTAGTATGATTTTGCACGGTAGAAAAACATTTTTCGGGACCCACTAAAACAAGATCATAGCAAGGTGATAAATGAAAAAAAGCCTTAAGTAATCGATCCACATTCTTATGAGGTTTACTATTTCCTACATACAAAATAAATGGTTGATTTAAGCCAAAGTCTTTTAGACTAAAATCTCCCTCTTCATTTTTTTCCGGGGCTCCATTAGGTAATACATGAATCTTATCTCCGGCAACGGGCAGATACGAGGCTATTTCTTTCCGAGAAAACTCGGATACCGTTAACACAAGATCCGATCTTTTCACCGCTCCTTTTAATAAAAAAGAAGCCATCTTCCCTTTCCACTTTGGAAAAAAGTGGGGCATAGCTAAATGACACACATCATGTATGGTCACGATTCGTTTTTTTGCTAAAATAGGTAAAAGAGGAATATTATAGTGAGGAGACCAAAAAAGATCACAAGAAGGAATGCAAAAGGGATAGATTAGCTGCTCTTTTACTGTATAAATAGGAACATCTACCGTAATCAACTCGGAAGAAAAATGTTCTCTAGCCCATTTTTCATCTGACTTCCTTATAAGCAATGTCATCTTAAAGGATTTTTCCATCTTGGGGATCAGATTTTGTAAATAGGTCCCTATCCCCGAAGAAAAAATCATCCTGGCATCAATACAAACCGTTGCTTTCACATGCCAGCCTCTTGATCTTTTTTCACCATCAAAGAAACAAGCTCAGAAAAAGACATCTTAGCTTCCCACCCAAGTTTTTGTTTAGCCTTTGATGCATCTCCTAAAAGAACATCTACTTCTGACGGGCGAAAAAACTCTTTAGAGACTTCTACAAGAAGTTTACCTGTAGCGCTGTCTCTTCCTTTTTCTTCTACCCCCTCTCCTTCCCAACAAATAGTGATCCCTACTTCTAAAAAAGCTTTCTCCACAAACTCGCGAACCGTGTGAGTTTTTCCCGTAGCTAAAACAAAATCTTCTGGTTTATCCAGCTGTAGTATCTGCCACATCCCATAGACGAATTCTTTCGCGTATCCCCAATCTCTTTTTGCATCCAGGTTCCCAAGTAAAAGTTTTTCCTGCTTTCCAAGGGCTATTTTATTTACAGCTAAGGAGATCTTACGAGACACAAATTCTTCCCCTCTTCTTGGACTTTCGTGATTAAATAAAATGCCATTACAAGCATATAACCCATAAGCCTCTTTATAATTTCTAATGGCCCAAAAAGCGCAAAGCTTAGCGATCCCATAAGGGGACCTTGGATGAAATGGGGTTGTCTCGTTTTGTGGAGAGGTCAAGACCTTGCCAAAAAGTTCCGAGGTGGAGGCCTGATACACCTTAGATTCCGGGACAACCTGTCTTATAGACTCCAGGAGTCGTAAGACAGCCAAACCATTTACCTCCATTGTGTATTCGGGTAAAGCAAAAGAAGATTTCACATGGCTCATAGCGGCAAGATTATATACTTCATCAGGAGAAAACTTTTGTAATGTGTCTCTTAAAGAGCACGAATCTAAAAGATCCCCTTCCACAAGTTGCAAAGATCTATTTTGTAAAAGAGGCTCTATCCTCTTTAAGTTAGGAGAAGAAGAATGCCTGATAAGCCCTAGAACGGAATATCCTTTTTCCAGCAAAAGCTCCGCTAAATAAGATCCGTCTTGCCCTGCAACACCTGTAATCAATGCCTTCTTCACGTTTCCTCTCCTCACCTAAGATAGGCAACTTATACCAAAAAAGCCATATTGCCGATCTAAGAATTTTAATACTTTGCTATTTTTCTTCTTGTTCTATTTTTCTTTTTTTTAAATGATGAAAGAAAAGGAAACTCATGAAACCACAACTCATTACTCTAAGTACTTTTATTCTTTTAACAGCTTGCGAATCCAAAGCAGGAACTGGTGCTATCGCAGGAGCGGGACTCGGAGCCCTTACAGGTGGACTTATAGCAGGCAATGCAACGGGAGCTCTCATAGGAGCGGGCGTTGGAGCCGTAGCAGGAGGCCTTATAGGAGCTGCCTTAGATGAACAAGATCGAAAAATCATGCAACAAAATTCTCCTCAGACTTTACAAAGAATCGATAATCGAGAGCAGTTAAGCATCTATGATATTGAAGCTTTATCTAAAAACGGGATCCAAGATGACATCATCATTGGACAGATACAAAATACAAAATCCGTTTTTTATCTAACCTCGGAACAGATTATAGAACTTAAACAAGCAGGAGTATCCCAAAGAATCATTGAATATATGATACAAACGGGACGAAATTAATTCTTCCTATTGTATAAAAATCTCAGGCATTTTACAGTACTTGTTTTAAGCTCATTAGGATAATTATGCGCTCGTACGAACAAATTCAAAATTTCTCGGAAAAAACCAGATCCCTTACTTTAGAGTCGGTTTTTTCTAATTTTATATCTCAATGTAAAAACTGCTTCCGTTTCTATGCTTATTTCCATGTGCTATTTATCTCTTTTCTTTCCGTGCAACTACTCTCGTTCCTGCTCTTCTTTTCTTATTTCAGTAAATCCATTGCTTGCGCCTCTGCGCTTGCTCTTTTTTTCCTTACACTATTTTCCTATTTCGTCTTGCTCTTTTTTTTCCAAGCTAAAAAACCTGAGCAACTTTTATCCATTCGAAATACCCTTCTTCAATCTTGTCGATCTATGTTTGCGGAAAAAAACTCCACCGATACTCCGAATTTACAACTTGCGCAGGTGATACTCAAGACTGCCAGCCTTCTTTCTCAAGAAGAGCATCGGTTTTATCAAGAGGAAGCTCTTCTTTCTGCCCTTACCCTCTTAACAAAAAAATGCAAGATCCGTCTGCACCGGAAAAGTTTCCATGCTATGAAAGAATTTCTTTTTTCCCTCAGCATCGAACAAATAACGGACCAAATAAAAGAAAGCCCTCTAGATCTTGGGGCCCATGCTTTATTAGTTGAAACCTACCTGCAATACAGCCTCCTTTACCTTCCCCCCGATATGTCTTCTCCTACTTGGATTCCTCCCGAATATTTTTCTTCCCTATTTCATCAAAAATTCCTTGCCTGTTCTACACGAGCTATTGAAGAATGTCTTATTTTGCAAGAATATGGAGAGAAAAATACTTGGCTATACACGGAGCTTGCTAAGATTTATCAACTGCAAGGAAATGCTGAAAAAGAAATCCAAAGTCAAGAAGAGCTCCGCACGCTTTCTTCTAATGATCCCGAAGTCCTTTTGCGATTAGGAGTTTTATATTTCAAACAGGGCTATAATGCAAAAGGTCTCAAGATCTATGAAGAGTTGCTAAAGAGCTTTCCTAAAGAAGCTTCTCAGCTTATCGAGCACTATCCCTTCTCTCCATTTGAAGACCCGTCCTATGTTTAATTGTTTAGAGCTTGTTGTAGATTATTCAACTAGCATTTAAATCTCGTTATCGGTAAAATTTCGTGAAAAAACGAAACACATAGGACATTTTCTTAAATTCCTATCAAAAATCAAATTTAGAATCCCGACATCCCTTTGTCAGACCTCTTCAAATGTTAAGAATTTATTATTTTATTTTAAAGAATTGTTGAAAGATTTGTCTTAAAAGTGCTAAGGTACGTTCCAACTTGCATTTTGAAGCCTTGCTTCTAAAAAACTTTGAAAGCAATATCTAGAAAATTAAACATTTTGCACATAACCCGGTTTCTTATATGTTGATGATAGAAGAATCTCCTAAAGAAGACATTTCAAAGGATTTTTTTCATATCAAACCCACAAGTCTCTATGCAATGCATTCTCCCGAAATTCTTCAGCACGTCAAATATGTTATAAAGCTGGTACAAAACTGTATTTCTCAAGAATTTCCTGATTACGAAAATTTGACTACTTTCCCAAATGTAGTACATAAACTGCCTATTATCGTTTGGGATGCCCCCACAGAGGTCCCCAACTGCCTGGATTGCACAGTTTTATGCATGTCGTCTAAAGAAGCGGGGCTTGAAAGCAAACTGGAAAATATTTTACGCAACTGGTTAAATCCTGGAAAAACCACTCAACTTCTCTCTCAAAGTTCCCTTTATTTTCACTGGGATCTTTTTCCCAACACTTCTTTTTTTATCATGAAATTAAAATGTCTTATTGAAAATAAGAATGATCTGGATAGAATTTTGTCGAGTCTTTCCATTTTTACAGTACAACTACGTTCTTCGCTAAAAAACCCAGATTCTCTAAAAAAATTCTTCCTTCAAAAGCCTTTTTTACAAGAATATAAACAAGCTGAAATTCATCAAGGACTTGTTTTATTTGTAGAAAGATTCCCTCATTTCTTCACCCCCGACATTTTTTTGGAAATGAGTCGTTTTTTTGCCCTTTCCGAAAAATCCTTCCTTGAGACAAGGTCCTCACGGCTCATCATAAAAATCATATCTTTTCATTATTTAATGAGACTTGCCCTTACAAGACTGATATCGCTATACCCGGAAAAAAGACATCTTGAAATTCGTTTCGTCCGGACAGAACTCACTTTCTATTTTGGATCTAAACCAGTGTTAGGTCTTATTCTTGGGATATCCCCTTTAGACAATCATGAATTTTTCGAAGAAAGTCACATCGCACAGGCTGTGCATTTTCTTCTTCCCGATGTTAATACAATTAAAAGTTCCTTCTATTCTTATCAGAAACTACACGATCCAATTTGTAATATATATATCGAACTTGAA
>JAZKAC010000082.1:0-10731 GCA_040389325.1 Chlamydiota bacterium
TTTTTTTTATCCAATCCTCTAGGACGAATAGTTCTAGAGGATTTTTTTTGTCTATATTAAATCGAAAATTTTAAGGATCGGTGTGTACTCTTTTGTTTTTTTTATGACGTTATTATCTTGCGTTTTTGGTCAAGGAAGTGAAGCTTTCCCCTCTATTACAAGAAGAAAAGTGGGAAGAGATCGTACTCTTAGGAGAGAAAGCCCTTCAAGAAGACATTTCCTCTTCGGAAAAATTTACAATTTTAGATCAACTGATTTCTTGTTATTTCCGTTTAGGTCTTTTTGACGAAGCTAAAGAAAGAGCAGGTGAGCTTGTTATCCTTGGAGAGCTACTCAATCAGCCTCATTCTGTCGTAGATAGCTTTTATAAATTGTCTGTAGCCCTTAGAGGAGCAGCTGATAGTGAAAAAGATCCAGTGAAAAAAAGACAACTTTTTTCCGAGTGTTACTCTGCCATTGAAAAAGCATTTACTATTTGTGAAGAAAGATGTGGAGAGAATAAAGCCCTTAGATCCAGAGTTTTGTTTAATAGAGGAGCTGTATGTTGTGATGATCCGATGGGAGATGTTCATCTGGGGATTAGTTGCTACAAAGAAGCTATTTCATTATTTAAAGAACTAAATGAGATTGATTACACTCAAAGAATGCTGATTCGACTAGGGAAAGCTTATTTTCTTGTGAGAGATTTTAAGCAAAGTAGGCAGATGATCGAAGAATTAAAGGCGGAGAGTTTAGAAAAACGCACTTGGATGCAACTGCTATATCTAGAAGCTCAAGTATGTTTAGAAGAAAAGAATAGAGAAAGAGCTCTAGAAGTCGCTTTACAGGGAAAAGAGATCGCTATTTCTTTACATGCTCAACATGACATCAGTCGATTTGAAACTTTTATAAAAAAGATTCAATAAATGAGTCTTTAAAAAATCGTTAAAGTCCTTATCTCATGCGTACCCAAACAATGCCCCTTCCTCGACCTTGAGTAGTAAGAAAGCCTAATTTTTTTAGTTGAGTCAGCTCGTAACGCAGGTCTCTTTCTGATAGAATAAAGGGAGTCTTTTCCATAATCTCTCGAAAAGGAATGGGTTTATTCAAAGATAGAATCTCTAAAAGAGAATCTTGACGAGGCGTAAGGGGGCTTTTAAAAGAGAGAACTTCTAAGACTGTGTGTGAGTGAGGATAGAAAGTTACTCGAAAGAATGTCCCTAGTTCCTGTCAAAGAGGTTCAGGGTATCCGTCTGCATGACAAGCTGATAAGATTCTTTTGTATCCACTTCCCCATTCTTCCATGAATTTTAGCTCGCTAAAAACTCTAGCAATAACTCGGTTACGGATACGGCTACCGCCTGATTTAAAATTTTCTAGCGTGAATCCTAACGGAAGCATACCCGGATTCTGTATCGCTAAGCGATCGTTGAAGATAGCAATTTGGATGTGAGATCCAGGAATTGAGTAATCACAATGTGCTAAGGCGTTAATTAAGGCTACTGTTGGATATTCTTCGATATCTCGGCGTCGAACCGTTAGAATTTCTGCAGCAAGACGAGTATTGCGTCCTATGAACTTTAATACATCATCTACGGCATCTAGAATAGTTCCCTTCACCTCATAACGATCGATAATATGAGTTTTGTCATCGCCTGTAAAACGGGCGCAACATACTCTTGCGTCAGGGAGAAATTTTTTGAGAGGAGATTCTTTTCCAAACAAGATGAGTCCTCTGATAGAGGGGACAATACGATTGGCAGAAGAAACACAGATTCCAAGAGCTTCTAGCTTATTTTCATCTAATTCTTTATCTTCTTTCTGAAAAAGTCTTTTGGCTTTTTCAAGGTCTAGACTGTCTAAAGATAAATCTATAAGAGGTTGCTCATCAAAATAGCGATAAACAACTTGTCTTTGCATTTCAGCGATAAGAGTTACGTCAGCGGGGCGGCTTGTTGAGCCTAATCTGGCATAGATCCCAGGTGGAACTCCCAACTTTTTTAGATAAAATGGACTTCTCCAATGAGCGACTTGGATCACAAGTAGATGTTTGCCTTGTACGGATGAGATTTCAATTTCAGGTAAAATAAAAGGATGGATGCTATCGGCGATTGCATTGGCTATTCTTTCTTCGGCTTTAAAGATATCTTCTATCCCTAGGAGTCCTTCTGCTTGTGAATATCCGATAATTAAAGTTCCTCTGGCAGTATTTGCAAAAGCAACAATTGTTTTGAGGATAGGATCTAAAGAAGAGAGATCCCTTTTGAATTCTAATGTTTTGGATTCAGGTTCGAGAAGGTGTTTTTCTATTTCCATTGTTTTTTCCTTATTTACTATAATCCTGCAAAAACAATTTGCAGGATTAACGCAGTCACTTATTTTACCAAATAGTGAATGATTTTTCTTGTTGTGGATAGGGCTTCATGATCGAAAACTATTGTAATAATTGACCTTGAAATAAATAAGTTGTGGAATCATTATATGTCCAATGCATTTGAAAAATATTGATTAATTGTATTTTTAATAGAAAGTTATACTTATGACACCTATCGGCAATGTTACCCTTGCCCCATGTAAGACATTTTGTGTTGAGGGAAATAAATATGTGAAATTTTTTAAAATAGATCAGACCAATATAGAAACCCATAATAAGTATGGGGATCGATTCGTTCATCTATTTCTTCCTGCTGGAAGAGCGAATGATGCATTTCGGACAGCCTCTTTTTTAAGTGAGACAAGTAAGTATATACCTGAAGGATGCTTAACAAAAGTTAGCCTTGAAGGGTTCAGGAGGATACAGTTTAGATTGGTTTAAATACAGGATTTTGCCTAATCCAGACCACCGCTTAAACTTGGAGCTCGATGGGTGGCAAGAATTTCTACAGCTGCGACAATCTCAAATTTTTCCAAAGCCTACAGAATTTATAAACTCGGACTCGTTGATAAAACCTCGAGGAATTGTACTAGATTTAGGGGAGAGGCAAGTTGCTCCTGAAAACACTTCTGAACTTTCTCTTGTCTATGATGCAAATGGTTCTTTTCGCCTCATGAGAAATCGCAAACCTACAGGAGAAGTTACTGTTCATAGCAAGGTAATTATTTCAGATCAGTCTAATGTGGCAGTCTTTGCTACAGGTAATGCAGCAATACCTGCAACAGCAACTGAAATTCCTAATGCTGTAGCGGTGGCTGTTGCTGAAGAAAGTTGGTGAAGGATAAAGAGAGATATACTCCTGATTGTCGATGGTACTGTGTACAAGAGCATGAGGGAGTAAATTGCTTCCAAAGTTTTTTTCTGGTTAACTTTTTTTAAGAAAATTGATTTTCTAGAGTTTCTCTTAGAGTCTTCGATATAAGGGCTAGATAACCTTTCCGCCAGTTATCTGAACTCATGTCGGCAGTTAAACAATATTCAGCGGTGCATTCGTCAACTTTCTTACAGAACTCCTCTTTTTTGTTGGGAGGAAGAATAGCCAAGGCTAGTCTTATATCATGATAGGGAGGAAAAGGAAGGCGAAGTCGATTAAGAATCTGAAAATGGGTTTTGAATAACTTATTCAATTCTGCCTTGTCATGGGGTGGCATGCTTATAATGGCTTGAAGAATGTTGAATATCTCTTTTTTAGATCCTTGGAGGAGTAGAGGATGCATTGCTAATGTGGCGATAGATTCTTTGTATTTTTCTTGAAAGAATTGTTCTTTCTCGGTGTTAGGGATGGAATCAAGAACTTTTAAAATGATGGGTTTCATAATCTCGAAGTCTTCGCCGTTGAAATTCTTACTTGTGGAGTTAAAAACTTCCGAGGGGAAGATTTCTTTTTTGGATCTCTATATCCAAAGCCTTCTTTTCCTTTAACGAGAGGGTCTCTAACTTGTCGAGGCTATTTTGTATCCCAATGGGTAATTCATTATAATGTTTTTCTTTGTACTCTTGGAGTCGTTCTTTGATTATCTGGGTGTTTGCTGCATTAAAAGTTTTGTTTACCGCGTAAGTAGCTTCGCTACTTATAGAGCCTGCGTATTGAGAGGTTTGGATTGCAATAGGAAGAATGTCGAAAGCTTTCCGAGCGGAGGTTTTAGGTTGAAAAAGTTCGATCTGTTCCGTTAATTTTTCGTAGAGGTCGATATTACGCACGGAGCCGATGGTTAATTCCTGAGGGAATTTTTCACATTTATTACCAGAAATATTTGCTGCTGCAAAAATGGGATCCGTAAATAGACAAGAAGGTAGTTCCAGAAGTTCTAGGTTAGAGAGATCTAACGAGGGGAGATCGAGATCTTTTATATGTGTAGAATACTCTGAGATGAGAGCATACGCTTTATGTTCATTGGTGTTTTCATCTGCCTTTTTCCATTTCTCTATTAGGGGGTCAGTCGTTAATGCTTTTGTTGACGTAGAAAATCCTGTAGTGAGGTTTGTCTTAAGTGCGGCTCCTTTAGAGAAGAAGGATATTTTAGGTAAGAGATTTTTGTATTTTTGTAGAGCTTGCACCCAGCTGGGTTTTATCGAACAAGGCATTGTAGCGATGTCTTTATATAAATTACCTAAAGTTTTTCGCTCCCCTCCAGAAAGATTATTCAATTCATTAGGAGATGCTTCGAGTTGGATGAAAATGTTTAGGATGGCTTGTAAAGCAAGGGGGGATTTAAGAGGTTCTGGTTCGGTTTGATAGTGATTTTCTAGCCGTGTAATAGCCTTATGTAAGTTCATTGGGCTCGGGGGGAGTGGTAGACATGGCGTCACCTTCCTTTTAAACTAACGGTAAATAATTATTTTATTTTAAGTTAATCATATTGTCTTTGTTTGCCGTTGTTTTAAATTCTAATGGTTTAGATCTTTTCTGCAGGGCTCATTCAAAATATTACCTTACCATGGCCGAGTAGAAAAGCAATGGAGCGTAGATTTGATCGATAAATGTGCATAAAATTTAATTAAATTCTTGAAAGAAAAGTAGAAGGTCTTTATTATTTTTTATACTTTCAACAACCAAGAGGTTTATATGTTAACAGAAGAGATCAAAGAACTAGAAGAGATGTTTAAACATGGACGTGTTCATCTTGAAGAAGAATTAGCCGAATCTGAAGAAGATTCCGAAGAGTTAAGAGATCTACTAGGGTCTTTCAAAAGAATTGAAACAGCTATCCAAGACAAGAAGTCTCATCAATTAATTCTTGACTTGTTTTTAGCTTTTTCCTTTTTGGATCAAGGCGCTTATGATTGTGAAGAAGACGAAGAATTCGATGACGAGATGGACGAATAGTCTTTATTGATATTCCTACGGCCTTGTAGATTTATTTTACCCTCTAAACGAAAACATTTAGAGGGTTTTTTTTTGATCCATGTTCAATGGGGTATGTTGCATGTTAGCATACGTTTTGAACAAAAAAGAAAACCTTTAATGCCGAGCAGTCCTTGCGTGGCAAGAAGGTTATTAGAATCAAAAAAAGCAAAGGTTGTGAGCTTAGAGCCTTTTACTATTAAGTTGCTTTTCGGCTCCTCGGGAGATACCCAACCATACTTAACCGAACAAAAAAACAAACTTGATTAAATGCAAAAAGAGTTGTAAATGGCTTAATTAGCGTACCTGTGGTTATTCTTGTTTTAATAAACTCAAGAATTAGCCTCGAGATGTTTAAGGATGTAGGGGTAGACATCGTTAACGGCATTCTTCCCAAAAATGCAATCAATATGCCCATAGTGTGGAATGAGGTGTCTTTCATAGAATGAGGATCCATTTTTTTCACATAGAATCTTATATGTGATAGCCGTGCTTTCAGGAAGAAAACACCGGTTCTCCGTTCCGTGAATAAAAGTAATGGGCAAAGATAAACGATCTAAATGTGGTAAATATACATCTTCTCCATCGGCTTGAACTACATATCTTTTTCGCACCATAAGGGTTAAATGCTCAAAGGCTTTTATATTAGCTAAACCAAACATTTCATGTAGACAATCGTGAGTTGCTTGGTTGAGTTGTTCATGTTCGTAAAGAAGGCCATATAAAAAAGAGATGCGGTGGCATACGGCGCTTTGACAATGTTCTTCTGCTGGCATAGGGTTGAACTTAAGAGCTAAGTCGAAAATTTTTTCTTTCCAATTTTCATTTGCATTAGCATAGGCTGTTAAAGAAGAAAGACCAATTTTTTTTAAAAATGAAGGAAAGTGCAGTCCTGCTTTGATTTTTGTCTCTATTGGGGCCACAATATGAGCTGCAATTTGAGAAAAAAGAATAGAGCGTACCCCTTTTAGTCCAGCTAGCATAGACATACATAGCGTTGTGGCTCCAAAACAATGGGCAACCATTTGTACGCTTTTAGCTTTAGTTACATCTAATACTTTAGCAACTGCAGCAGGATAATCGTACAAAGCAATTTCATCAGCGCTAAACTGTTTATTAGAGGCAGATAGATCGATGCTTGCTCGATAATCAAATAACCAAACATCGTAGTCATTTTTAAATAGATATTCTAATAAGTTGGTTTCTATTGTGTCGATAGAAAAAATAAGACTAGAGACCCCTAATCCGTGAGATAAAATTACAGGCCCCTTTGAGCCTCCTTGATATCGGGTTAGCTTCAGATACTCTTGATCTTTTGTTGTAAAAAAATAGACTTCAGGAGCCGTAACATGTAAAATTCGTTTTTCGCGTAAGGGTGCTTTTGGATCAAAAAAAGAAGTTTTAGCAAAAATTCCTCCATATGTTTGATAAAGTATACCGAAGAAAAACATTCCAAAACGCATGTTGGCAGATAAAATTTCCTGTATATTTTCTGTATGTAAGATGCGTAATGTCGTTAGTTGATGCAGAAAGTCAGCAGGCAAAATTTTTAAAATACCCTTAGCCTGTAAGTGACAATGTTCATTGTTATTTTTATAGATTGTGACATAAAGAGTTGTTGTATCCTTCCAAACATCTAAGCCAGGATCATCATGAATGAGTTTAAACCCCTCAAATGTATAAACGTCTCCTTCAACAGACTCTAGAGCTAATGTATATACCATCTTACGCGTGTCGGGTCGAGTTTGATCCACGATAAAGAGTTGAAATTTTCCGCTAGTTACTTTTAATGGTTTTTTTGAAAAAACAGGAATAGATACTTCTCCGATGATTTTGGCTGCGTGTTCTTGACAGATAAGCATTTCATCTAAATTATCAGAAATAATAGTCAATGTGAACTCGAAGGGAGAAGATTCTTCACTTTTAAAAGCTTTTTCATAATCATCTAAAATAGTTAGAGAAAGACGACCTCTCATTGTTTCTGTAAATTCTAGTCCTATATTCATAATTCAACTCTATTTTTAGAAGATGAAGGTAATGTGTAATCGATAATCCAAGAATGGTCTTGGGCGATTAGAAAAGAACAACGTTCGGCTAAAGCCGAAATTGTTAATAAAGGATTTAATCCTAAGGAGCGTGGAATTACTGATCCATCACTAACATACAAGTTTTCATAGACGTTTTTTTCGAATGAACCAGAAAATACCTGCCCTTTATGGTTGACAACTCCTTGCGAAGCATCTTCAGCCATGACGCATCCCCCTAGGGGATGCACAGTTACTAAAGTATGTTCACTTAATTTACTCCAAGCAGGATTCGGGATAAAGGTTCCTTTTAGAGCTTGGGTGGCCTCTTCTAGTTTCTTATTGATTTTAGCAAAAATAGGTTGAATGCCAACTTCAGGCCAGCTAATGCGGAGTTGATCATTATCCAAAAACAACTTTCCATGACCATTATCATGAGACATAACTAAGTAAGTTTGTGTATTGTGTACGGCTCCATGATAAGAACCTCGAATTAGACTATCTATTTGGCGTAGTTTTTGTTTAAAGGAATGTATTTTATCTTCCTTAGAACCAACTAATTTGGCTGAAAGTGCAAGTATATTAGGTAAAAGAGATCCCATGCTTCCTGGAATAGAGCCTTCTTCAATAACCATTCCTTCTTCTAAATCTGGACGAGTGCGCATATCAATGATTCCTGTAATGCAAGGGCCTACGGGACTTCTGCCTTCAGGGAAACGATCCCCGTATCCAATTCCATCAACAGGTACGTTGCCGTTATACCCAAAGGCTAGAACATCTCCATTGCCCGTAAAATGATGTCCAATCTTATCAGAAAGCTGTAGTCCTTTTTCTTTGGACCTAAGCAAAATTTCTGTTGAGCCCAACGTCCCTGCCGCTAAAATAACGATGTCAGCCGTGATACAATGAATGGGAGGACTTATACATCCTTTTTCAGAAGAAATCTGGTAATAAATGATCCACTTACCTTCTTTATATTCCAAAGATTGCACTGCAATTTGTGTAAATATCTCAGCCCCGTGGTTTTTGGCATCGGGTAAGTAATTCATAATAAGGGTATTTTTGGCTGCATAATTGCAGCCGGATACGCAGTCACCACATAATTTACAAGGATGTTGAGATACTCCTACGTGATTAACTCCCTCGTGAAAGGTAACATTAATGGGAGGGCGATAGAATTTTTCTCCAAGAGCTTCTGCAGATTTTTTGAGAGCTTGCATTTTAGATAGAACAGGAAAATCTTCAGGATAGGGAGTCGGTTTTAGCATTTCTTCAGCATGCATGTAGCCTTGCTCTAAAACTGTTGCATAGTCATCTCTAAAAGCTTTAGGCCAAATAAAATCTTCGAAGACCCTGTTTTCTGCGCGCAAAGAGACATTGGCATTGACAAGAGAAGTCCCTCCAAGGCCGCAGCCGACAAAAGCACAGATTTCTTTGTTTATATGCATGTCATATAGACCTGTATGTGAGCCAAAATGTCCTTCAGGAATGTTGACTTGTAAATTTTTGAGCATTTCTATTTCTGTATTGGGATATTCTCCTGGTTGGAATTCTTTTCCTCTTTCCAAGATACAGACGCTTTGACCTGCTCGTGATAGTCTTGATGCTGCAATAGAGCCTCCATATCCCGAACCGATAACTACGATGGGATAATGACCTTTTAGATCTTGTAAAGAAGATGCAAGAGATGGCATTTACTTAACTCCAATTTTAAGGTTGTATATGTAAAGGGGATTCGATTAGCTCGGGTTCAGATGCTCGAGGATCGTCCGAATGTAAAAAACAAGGGGATTGAGGGTCAATTGTTTTTTTCCATTTGCGAGGAACTCTTCTAATCCCAATAGGAAAGATAGTTAATTTTCCTGCGATATCGATCTTCAATCGTAAAAAATTTTTCCAGTCAGGACAATGAAGAGCAGAAAAAGCCTCATTTGAATGACGTCCAAATACATTTAAAGAAATAAGCAGATAAATACCCATTATGATGGGTCCTATAAGCCAGCCACCGCAAAAAATTAAAAAGGCTGAAGTTATTAATTGTGGAATGGAGGTAAATGCAAAACCTAGATGGGTGACACAAAGGTAAGTGACGCCCCACCCTAGAAAGAAGATAGCGGCAAGATGAGTGAAGGCGTGTAGAAGACCTCCAAAGAATCTGTATAGAGGACTCCGTGTGTCGGTAAAAAAGATAAACCCTCCTAAACAGATTAATATCCAGAAAAATCCTAAAGGGGAAAGGAGGACAGCTTGAATAGTATTATGAACTACATCTTTGAAGTGAGTAAAGTTTAAATTGGCAATGGGAGCTAAAACAGTCCAGCAAGTTAGAAGGTAAAGGAAGGCAGTGAGTAGTCCAAAAGAAAAATTATTAAATAAGAAAAGGAGGTTGCGCCAACACAACTTACGTGAAATGCTTGGATCGGGGAAACTAGCTTTTAGATGGAAATTATTTTCAAGCTGATCAACGGCAGGACCGTGAGTTGGATGTAAAAAAGCGCCACCCCCGCCTGAAGTGATTTTTTGCACTCCTTCTGCGTTGGCATGCCTTCTATAATGATGCAAATCTCCTGCTAAGAAAACGCTGATTTTTTTTCCTAGCTTTTGTTCTAAAAAGCAAAGATTACTTTCGTCATAGCTGGAGTCATACTCTTTATAAAGTGTTTCGTATATCCAGTGCGGTTCAGCCAAACAGAGAATAACTTTATCTTCTGGAAGAAAATTTTCAGCAACTTTTTTAAAATAGTCTACTTGAGCAGCATCGATATCCGATCCAAGTTGCATATCGGTGCCAAGAAGCCACCAATTGTGGGGCAGTTTAAGAGCAAAATAGCTTCTTTCCTGAGGAGCTTTCCACCCAGCAAACCAATTTTTTGAATTAAAGAGGCGATTGAAAGAGACTAAAGAATCATACCAGTCGTGATTGCCTGGGATGGCAAAGACGGAAGGATGAGGTTGCTCTGTAGTGCTCATGGCTGCTTTAAAAGGAGCTACAAGGCGTTCTTCATATCCTTCTCGACTGGCTACTGGATAAACTTCATCTCCTCCTAAGACTAGAATATTTCCTCGCTCAGTGCTGTGAAAATTTCCTTGAGGATCCGTTACATTCAAAATAGGTTTTCCTATGGTGGATGCTATAGCATAAGTCGAATTCCACCCATCTCCCGTATCGCCTAAATAATCAATCCAAAATTCTTTATCCTTTCTTTGACTATAATCATATATTTTAATATCTGGACATCCGAGAGCTTCTATCATGCGGTGGTCAGCGTGTCGTCCAAAAATTGTAGAAATAGTCACATCAATAGCGGTTCTTATTAATTGACCTGGATAATACCAATTGACCATTTTGTGCATTTTTTTAGGATTTTGAAGTCCAGTGTGTGTTTTTTGTTCCAAAGTGACACCTAGCAGGTTGATTTGATTTTTCTCGGTTCTTATTTTTTTTAGAT
>JAZKAC010000083.1:0-7414 GCA_040389325.1 Chlamydiota bacterium
GTCCTAGTGATCCGACAAAGGAAGCATGGCAGACAGGCATGTTGGTGCTTATTCCTGAAATTGTAAATGGGGAGCCTCTTACTTTAAATAGATTGTGGGAGCTTATGGAAGAGAAATATTTTCCGAGCACTGAGGCCGACTATGAAAATATGAGTCCTTCCGTTGCTGCTGAGTATGGAGAAACCCCTGCCGGTAAATCCGAGTGGATATTAATAGAACAGGGTGTTTTTCCAGATAGCAGAAATAAAAAAATTCAAGAGCAAGAAGCTATGATTAAGCCTCCTTACCAACTGCCTGAACTACTGCCTATGACAGCCCTTATGATTCTGAAGTATTTGAACTCACCAAATAAAGAGCGTTTATTTAGTAATAGCCCATGGACTTTTATACGTTGCAAAGAAACGATTAAAGGGTATCATGTGGTTGTTGGCGGCTTCGCCGCTGCTGGCCTCCTCGTCTCCTACTACCGCTCCGCCGACGAATACGACCATGCTTACGTCGGCGTCGGGGCTCTGAGGAAGTTCGGTCCTTGATCCTTGGCTTTTTGGTTTTTGACACTTGGCAGCTTGAGGGAGTTAAAACCTTTGAAGAGAAATCTAGCGTACGGTTTTGTTCAATTGAGCTTTAACTCCTTAAAAACAACTTATCTGGCTGCTCGTAGCCTTCTTCCGATCTTACAGGCTACAATGATGATAACGGCAAGGCTGACAAGGCTTAATAAGCCCCCAGGGAAGAATTTAAGCGTCTTGGCAAAGCGCCAGGTGAAAAAGCCCTCTAAAATAAGAGCTAGTGTAAAAGCTCCGAAATAACCGTATATTTTCTTTTTGAATATAAGGTAAGAGGAAAGGAATAGAAGAGAGCCAAAAACAGCGCCTGAAATCAAAGAAGGGTTGCTTCCCGAACGAATATAGCCAATAAGGCCTCCTGCAAGCACCAAAGTAGCATAAATAAAAATGATCCAAGCCGTTTTTTTCATTTTTTCGACAGCGCTGAGGCTTGAGTCTTTAAGACTAAAGGGGAGCGCCGCTCCTCTATTAAAGTTTATTAAATCTAGGCTACTATATAAATTTTCCCTTTAACGCGCTATCAATTTCCCGTCTTTTAAAAATAAACATTTTTCTATCTATCACAGGAAAGCCTCTTTTTGCTATACTCTCTTTCAAAAATAAGGGATTATATTATGGCTTGGACTGTTGAAAAAGAAGAAACTCTTCTGGAAGCTTTGAAAACGGTGGCTCCGGATAGCTCAAAAACAACATTGCGCTCTTGGCTTTCCGAGGGACGTATTTTAGTTGATGGAGTTGTCGTTAAGGATCCTAGGGTGATCGTAAAGCCTTCCATGAGCATGGATTTAGCTAAGAAAAGGCAATATCTATTCGTCGGAGTGGAGATCTTATACCAAGATGAACATATTATTGTCGTCTATAAGCCAGCGGGTATGCTAAGCGTAGCGACAGACACGGATCTTTTAGATAATCTTCATGAGCATTTAAAAAGACACTTCAAAAAAAGAACTGTTTATCCCGTGCATAGATTGGATAGGGAAGCTTCTGGAGTAATTGTATTTGCTTTCACGGAAGAAGCTCAAGAAAATCTTAAATCCCAATTCGAGCAGCACTCTATCTTAAGAGAGTATCTAGCTATCGTCCAAGGGGAGCTCACTCCTCGTAAAGGAACCTGGCAAAGTTATCTTCTGGAAGACGGTATCTATTATGTTAGAAGCGTCACAGACCCAGCCAGAGGAAGAATTGCAACTACACATTATGAAGTAGTCAGACAAAAAGATGGTTACTCTGCTTTAAAGGTGACTTTAGAGACGGGAAGAAAAAACCAGATTCGAGTGCATACCTCGGAAGCGGGTTTTTCTATCTTAGGAGATAAAAAATACCGATCAGGTTATGACTTTGAAGGTCGGATAGCTCTACAGGCTTGTAAGCTTGGCATCCAACATCCTATTTTCCTTAAACCTTTAGTGTTTATTAGAGAGCCAGATCCTGAGTTTTTACCCTATATCACCTAATGATCATATAGATGCCGACTGCAAGCATAAAAGCGGCAAAGATTTTTCGTATGACGGGAAGTGAGAGGGTTTGGGCTAGTTTAACTCCGTAGAAAGCTGTGCAGGTGCCGCTGATTCCTATAACAATAAGAGCTGGCAAATAGATGTACTCGGAGCTTTCTCGACCTGAAAAGTATGATTTATATAAGAAGAAGAGCGTTCCGAAAAAGCTTATGGAGAAAGAAAGGCAAGAAGATGTTCCGATGACCTTTCTTGGGCTAAAATGATAAAAGGTAAGGAGGGGAATCATAAAAATCCCTCCTCCGATTCCTAAAAGATTAGCAAGGCAGGAGACTAGACTTCCCCACGCACTCAATAGCATCATCTTTAGATAGGTAGGCTTCTTTTCCTTTACATCTTTGCAAGGCGTCATAAATTGTATAGCGATGCAGAGCAAAAAAGCTCCAAATATCACCTGCAGTAAAGAACTGGAGGTGTGGACGGCTATTAAAGCTCCTAATAGGGAGCCGATGGCAATACCTGGAATAATTCTATATATAACGATCCAATCAACTTTTTTGTGTTTATTGTGAAAATATGTGCTGGCAAAGGCATTTATTGTCGTGCAGGCTAAGGAAGTTCCTATAGCGACGTGCATTAGATGTTCTTTAGGGAAGTTTAAATAAGAAAATAAAAAGAGTAGGGAGGGTACTATGATCACCCCTCCTCCGATTCCCAAAAGTCCCCCTGTAACACCCGCTACGGTTCCTACTATCACATAAGCTAGAATGCTAAAAAGGGTCATAGGCTAATTCTCTCTACTTAAGTTTTCTCTATATTTCACATATAGCAAGTTGTTTGGTAAAAGAATATATAATATTAATATATTATGAAGTATTGTAATTATTGCCTATTTTGTTTAACATTTTTACGTGTTAAATGAAATAATGGTGAAAATATATGTCTTCTAAAATCATGTTATATTCTGGGCCAGGGGCCAACCCATTTTGCGTTCAGGCTCTTGAAGATCAATTAAAAGATCTATCAGATGACCGCTTCCATCGTATTGATCATTTTAAAGAATTTTCAGCCTTAGGGAATGCTAAAGAGATTAAAGCTGTCGTTATTCCAGGAGGGAACGCTAATGAGATTTATTTTGAGAGCGATTTGCGTAAATGTGAGAGAGTGTTTAAAAACACCTTAGATCAACATAGAATTTCTTACTATGGAGCCTGTGCGGGAGCCATCCTCGCTTCCTCATCTCTACAGTATGGAGTGCAAAATAGTGATCACGGGTTTTGTCCGTTAGATAATCCATTCTTGGGTCTTTTTCCGGGCAAGGTTATAGCTCCATTATTCCCAAAATCTTCTGGCGACAAAATTTCCTTAACCGATTTTAACATGCTTAATATTGATCAAAGCCAAGAGGCTTTTGATAAGCCGATAGCTGTAGCCCATGTCCTAGGTCCCGCTTTTTTAAATGCCGAAAGTGTGTCTCGAACAGAGGTGTTGACAACCTACTCGGGTCTTCCTAATTTAACCTTCGGTAAGATTGAAAATAATACATATATTCCTTCAAGGTATATTCGCCCATCAGAAATTTCAGAGAGCATCTACCACGAAAGAGATAGCGGAGCCTCTATGCTTCTAACGAGCTCTCATCCTGAATTTAACTCTAAGATAGTTCGTTCGGAAGGCTTTAGGCAGGGTCTTGGCATAACAAAAGATCAACAAGAAAAAGTTGCGACTAAAATAGAAGTCGATGACATCGTTAGGGGGATTTTGATGAAGAAAAATTTTGAAAAAATCAGGATTCGATGTAAGTAGAGTTCAGGTTTTCTTTAAAATCGCTTGCCCTGTAATTTATTTTTTTGTTAATGTGAAATTTAATTTCGAGGTAATGTGATTGTATTTAAAGTCATATCTGATAATGTTTCGTGTGATCTAAAAATAAGAATATCTTTTTCCGTTAATTCATGTCGTTTTAAAGTCCTTACTATAGGGGGAGATGGGGCAGATTATTCGAGAATTTCAAATAGAGCACGAGATATTTTAATGAATTTACACCCCAAATCTTCTGAAGAACTAGAACATGTACTTATAAATAATGGTATAGAAGTTGTTTCCGAACCTATTTTTTTTTCTCGAGATGAGATAAGGAAAATTATAAAACTGAAAGATCGTCTAGGGCTTTTAGATGCTAAAAAAAAAGAATATCCTGAGAAGGAAGAAGAACTTAATAATGAGATGAAGCATGCCACAAAAGATCTTGAAAAGTTAGGAATAAACTCTCTAAATGACTTGGTAATCCCTTTTCGAGGAGCAGAAAGTTCATCGGGAAGATATCCTTTAAATGATTTGATAGGAAAATCGGGTGTTTATAATCCGACTTATATCAGGGCAAGAGTCTCAGATAGATTTACGAATCAACAGGATTATCTTAATAGGGCAAGACACATTATAAGCTCTACCGCTAAAACAATAGCGAATGCGCGGCATAAGAATGCTCGTGAAGTTTTTTTTCAAATTCTTGGTTTTTTAAGCCTAAAACGTCATGCCATCGCCCGACTCCATCAAACGGAAGATGCCGATGAATTCGGACTAAGAAGAGACCTAAGGGAGAGTCACTTTATTCACACGTTGTTTTTAGGGGGAGATCCATATACGGAATGTGGGGAATCGATTGCAGTTTGGCTGAAGCAGGGCTTTTCCAAAATTGCTAACCAGGTTCCTGACTTGCCCCTCACGAGAAAAGGGACATATCAACAACAAGTCGATTGCTTGGGTTATAAGTCGAGGCTTCTTTTTGAAATATGCGATATTCCAGATTTTTCTAAGTGGAGGAATGTAAAAAAAGTTATAATATCAAAGTGTTTTTCTGGAGAAATAAAAAATTCCCTTTTAGATGCGTTGAATAAAGGGAGG
Organism: Chlamydiota bacterium; assembly: GCA_040389325.1. Lineage (GTDB taxonomy): Bacteria > Chlamydiota > Chlamydiia > Chlamydiales > Rhabdochlamydiaceae > CAIJXB01. The sequence continues at coordinate 4,925 of JAZKAC010000083.1, forward strand.
GCCTTCTCGGAAGAAGAACGTAAGATGTTTAAGGGAGCAGTGCTCCTGTGCTGTAAAGAAGATCTGGAAATTAGAAACAATGTAGATATGTTAGCAGTTTTGAAGCGTATTAATGCAAAAAAGGAAGAACTGGAAGTATTGGATTCGTGGCCGCCTCATCCAGAGTATTACGGTTTTATGTTACGAGCAACAGCCTCTATTAGTATGAATGGGACTATGCAACCATTGACGACCTATAATGCTCTAATTTATATGAAAGAAAATAGCAAGTTGGATTATAGTAACCCTATCTGTAAAGTGCGATGCCTATTTCTCCTACATCAACCGCCCGAGCTTATACAAACAACTTTGGAATGTGCTGTCGAAGTATTTCAAAAAATCATGGATTGGGATGGAAATGACCTGAATGCCCTGCAAGAACAAATGGGACTTTTGACCTACCTTCTAGTGCATAACATGAGAGATGTCAGGGGCTCCGCTGCCGAGACCGAATGGTTTACCTATGCAATTTATGAAGCCTTAGATGTCTTCGTCACAACAAATGAAGCTTATTTACAAGATTTAGAGGCCTTTTCTCATCCATTGCTATCTGAGTTTATAGATAGATATAAGATGTTATATAGTTTAAGACATAAAGAGCCAACTGGTTAAAAAAATGTGAGTTTATGTGATTAACTTAAAAGTAAGATCTGATAGTGTCTTTTGCGATCTAAAAATAAATGTGTCTTTTTCCTGTGATAAGTGTCGTTTTGAAGTTCTTACTACAGGAGAAGAGAACACAAGCTATTTAGAAATTTCTCACAATGTACAAAGTGTTTTAGCCAGGTTAGATCCAAGATCTTTTGGAGAAATTACAAGCGCATTAACAACTTCTGGTATCGAGGTTATTTCAGGAGAGGGTAATGTTAAGCAGGAGATCCTATTTCAAGAAATCATAAAAAACACTTTGGTTAAAGATCGACGAGAAGGGGTAGTGAATGTTTATAATCCGAGTTATATCCCGAAAAGAGTCTCGGATAGATTTACAAATCAGCAAGATTATCTTAATAGGTCAAGACAGGTTATAAGCTCTACCGTTAAAATGATGACGGACGTGCGGCATGAAAATTCTCATGAGGCCTTTTTTCAAATTCTTAGTTTTTTAAGTGCTGAGCGCCATGCTATTGCCGTAGCTCATCAAACAGAAGGTGCAGATGAGTTTGGGTCAAGAAGGGATTTAGAGAAGGAGCGCTTCGTTTATACATTGTCTTTAGGGGGAGCGTATGATCAATGCGGGAAGTCAATTACAGATTGGATGGCGCGGGGGTTTTCTGCGATCTCTGACCAGTTTCCTGATATAAAGCCCACTAGAAAAGGAGCCTATCAACAACAAGTCGATTGCTTAGGGTATAAGTCGAGGCTTCTTTTTGAAATATGCGACGCTCCCGAGCTGTCTAAATGGAGGAATGTAAAAAGAGCTATAATATTGAAGTGTTTTCCTAAAGAAACTGCGAATTTCCTTTTAGATAAGTTGAATAAAGAAATCCCCTTCTCGGAAGAAGAATTAAAGATGTATAAAGAGGCAAAGGCTCTATGCTGTAAAGAAGATCTGGAAATTAGAAGCCATGTAGATATGTTAGAGGTTTTAACGATAATAGAAAAAAGAGTGAAAAACCCAGAAATGTTAAGCACTCTGCCACCAAAGCTAGAGTATCATGCATTTTTCTTACGAGCGACTGCCTCTATTGGTATGAATGACGCTATACAGCCATTAACGACCTATAACGCTCTAGCTTATATAAAAAAAAATAGGTTGTTGGATGGTAGCGATCCTATTTGCATGCGATGTCCGATTCTCTTACATCAACCACCCGAACTTATACAAACAACTTTAGAAGAGAGTGCTAAGGTATTTCAAAAGATCATGGATTGGGATGGAAATGATCTAAACTCCTTACAAGAACAAATGGGGCTGTTGACTTACCTTCTAGTGCATAACATGAGGGATGTCAGAGGATCCGCTGCCGAGACTGAATGGTTTACTCATGCAATTTATGAAGCTTTAGGTGTTCTTGTCACAACAAATGAAGCCTACTTACAAGATTTAGAGGCCTTTGCTCATCCTTTACTACCCGATTTTATAGACAGGTATAAGATGTTATATAGCTTAAAACTTAGAGAACCAACCAGCTAAATGTGAGTTCATGTGATTAACTTAAAAGTAAGATCGGATAGTACTTTGTGCGATCTAAAAATAAAGATGTCTTTTTTTGGTAATTTATGTCGTTTTGAAGTCCTAGCTACAGGAGAAGATAATACAATCTGTCCTGAAATTTCCAATAAAATACAAAGTATTTTAGCGAGTTTGCATCCAAAGTCTTTTGATGAAGTTGAGCATGCCCTCATAAGTAGTGGTATAGAAGTTATTTCCAAGCCTAAGATTTTTTCTGAAGAAATAATAAAAAAAATCATGAAACTGAAAAATCGTATAGAATTTTTGAGAGTCGAGAA
>JAZKAC010000083.1:7424-19619 GCA_040389325.1 Chlamydiota bacterium
GCCATAAGAGATCTTGAAGAATTAGGAATAAACTCCATAAACGATTTTGTAATTCCCCAGAAAGAGACGGGAAATTGCTCGGGAGCATATGCCTTAAATGTTTATAATCCGACTTATATCACGGAAAGAGTCTCGGATAGATTCACGAATCAACAAGATTATCTTAATAGATCAAGACGGATTATAAGCTCTGCCGTTGAAATGATGGCAGATGTGCAGCATGAGAATGCTTACGAGAGTTTTTTTCAAATTCTTAGTTTTTTAAGTAGCGAACGTCATGCCATCGCAGTAGACCATAAAACAAAAGATGCAGATCATTTTGGTTTAAGGAGGGACAATAGAGAAGTACGTCCCACTCATACCTTGTCTCTAGAAAAAGTTCCATATGATCAATGTGGAAAATTGATTGCAGATTGGATGATAGAAGGCTTTTCCATGATTCCCGATCCGTTTTCCGTAAGCACAAGTAGTCCAAAAACGTATCAACAAGAAATTGATTGCTTAGGTTATAAGTCGAGGCTTCTTTTTGAAATATGCGATAAATCGAAGATAACCGAATTTGAGCGTATAAGTAGATTTATAGTATCTAAGTATTTCCCCGAGGATATGGCAAGATCTTTTTTAGAGAAATTGGAAAAAAAAATCCCCCGTTCGAAAGAAGAATTAAAGATGTTTATGGAAGCAAAAATCAAAGGTTGCAAAGAAAGTTCGGAGATTAGAACTCGTGTGGATATGAGAGAAGTCTTAAATGTGATGACCGACATAGTAAAAAAAACAGAAATGGGAAATAAGTGGCCATCAAAGCAAGAGTACGATGTTTGTTTTTTGCGAGTGACTGCGTCCATTGGCATGAATTATATTATGCAACCGTTGACGATTTATAACGCCAGTGTCCATATGAAAAAAGGCAGTGAACCCAAAAAGTGCTTGGTGAGATCTCTTGTTATGCAACATCAACCTCAAGAACTTATACAAACAACTTTAGAAGAGAGTGCTAAGGTATTTCAAAAGATCATGGATTGGGATGGAAATGATCTAAACTCCTTACAAGAACAAATGGGGCTGTTGACTTACCTTCTAGTGCATAACATGAGGGATGTCAGAGGATCCGCTGCCGAGACTGAATGGTTTACTCATGCAATTTATGAAGCTTTAGGTGTTCTTGTCACAACAAATGAAGCCTACTTACAAGATTTAGAGGCCTTTGCTCATCCTTTACTACCCGATTTTATAGATAAGTATAAGATGTTATACCGATTACAACTTTTTTAAAGTAATAGTGGTGAATAAGATTTGGTGATCGGAAAGAGCCTTTTCTGGGTGAGTTAGATCGTTTACGACTAAAACTTCGGTAAAAAGATGAGGAGCTAGTTTAGAGCTATTTTTTAGATAGAAAAAATAGTCTAACCATTCTTTTTCGGGAGGTAGCTTTTTAAAAGCTATACTATTTTGATCGCTTTTCCACCAGTAGTCTCGCAGTTCACAGCAGGTCCAATCAAGGCCTTGATATAGACCAGATTTATAAGATTTGAAAAGCTCTTGAGCTTCCGTGCTGGTTTTTTCAATATTCAAATCACCGCAAAGTAATGTAGGTATCTCGACCTTCTTTAAAGCCGTTAAAATAGCTGTCGTCTGTAAAGCACGATATTCTCGATCTTTTATTTCGGATCCGGGTTGCAGATGTGTTGTGACAAGGCAAGCTAAAGGTTTATCTTCGCTATAGATTTCAGCCGTAAAAAAACCGTAGGCTCGAGAAGGAGGGGTTTCTTCTTTTGTATAAGGGATGAAGTTTTCTTTTTTTAGAGGGTATTTACTTGCTACGAAAAGACCTCCTGGAATTCCCAAAGACTCAATGGAAAAGCCTGCGGGATTAGGTCCCATGTTATAGTAAAAATGAGCATATTGAGATTTTAGCTTTTCTACTAAGATGACACCTGCGTTAGGAGAGAAGACTTCTTGCAGGCAAAGGATATCGGGATTAAGCGTTTGGATCTTACTTATAATGCGTTCTATCCGTTGTTGCCAGGGGAGGACTCCTCCAAAAAGCATTGAAACGTTGCCTTCAAGGAAACAGACATTCCAACTGAGAATCGTGAGTTCTCTATTTCCTGGAAGATTTTTCTCTTTATGATCACCTTTAGCATATATAAAAGATTGGGTTTTGTAGCTTGAAAGAGAGGGTTTTAAAGGGTCTTCTCCTATGGTTTTTAAAATATGATCCACAATATAGATTTGATAGGGGGTCATGGATTTTTGGTTATTTAGATCTTTTGCAAAATGAAGGAAGATGGAAAGAGCTTTAGGATCATTCATGGCTACAAAGAGTCTTTGTTGCATTTGCTGTACTTCAAGATTTGCCTTTTGGAGTAGTTCCAGATTTTTAGTTATTAGGGGGAGAAAAGAGAGAGTAGCCGCTTTTAGAAAAAGGGGCTCAATAACATCATTCCACCCAGTAACGGTTTTTGTAAAATCCAAATGATCCAAAGATTGCTCTTTATACGTCAAAAAATGTTCATCAAAATCTTTTAGAGCCGTACTTGTAAATTCGATGACCTGTTCTTCAGAAGCGGGAAATTCCTTTAAAATAGAATTTTCTACTGCAAAAAGAGAAGAAATACAAATGAGAAATATAAATAGATATCGCATAAAAAATCAAAGACCCTTTAAAGACTGCTTAAAAACGCATACTAACAATAAAATAAATTATACTTCAAAATGTATTTTTATATATTGTGAATTAAATGAACGAATAGGATGGAAATATGCAAGACTTAAATAAGTTTAGACGATATCGACCGCTACTTGTACTTATTCTGATAGCGGCTTTAGGAGCTACGGCCCTATGCGTAGGTGTGAAGAAGAATGCTTTTTCATGGATGCATTTTTTTATGGGATTTTTTCTATGTCAATTTTCTATGCTGAAATTATTTCATCCGACAGGTTTTGTTCACGGATTTCAAAAATACGACTTACTTGCAAAAAGATTTTTCGGGTATGCCTATGCATATCCATTCATTGAACTTGCTCTTGGGCTAGCCTATCTATCGTTTATCTTCCCCGTAGCCGTGTATATAGTAACGATAGTTCTTATGGGGATTGGAACGATCGGAGTTACTCGAGCCTTAAAAGCCGGATTGGACATTCGATGCGCCTGTATGGGAACTATCTTGGATGTTCCTCTTTCTACCGTTACTCTATCCGAAGATATTTCAATGGGGGTTATGGCTCTTGGGATGTTAGGTATGACTCTATGGGAACGAATTGCGTGATTTTATCTTGAGCTCTTTGAAGTCAATAAAATGAATTATCGCGAAATAATTAAATCGAATTAAATCAGAATCTAGTGTATTGTATTTATGATAAATAACAATAAAATTAGGTTATGTTATGTCGATGGTAAGTTCTTCCTCTCGGTTATCATATCGAGGAATTTCTTACATAAGTGACAATTCTCTTCAGCACTGCGTAAGCTTCACGAAAATAACACCATCGGATCTTAATAACTTTCTCCTTGTAAATAAAGTATGGAAGAGGGTGATTGACAGTCCAGAAGGACAAGTTTTATGGAAAGAAGCCTCTATCAAGGAGGGCGTTCCTATTGTTCAAGGCAAAAACCGAAATCATAAAAATGATTTAAAAATTCTTCGCCCTATTACCATTAGCAGCAAAGTCATAGGAGAGTATTTAGGAGACGTAGTGGGAGATGTGCCTCTCATGCGAGAAGATCTTTTTACTCGGTTAAAGCATGCACAAGATGATTTCGAACCTGAAAAGTTTCAAAAAGATACTCACGTTGTTATTATAGATCCCTCTAAGCTCAAGATAACGGTTAGTCCGAATAGACCGCTAAAGCTTTCTACAACAGGGACCCTCGTAGAGGTTCCTCTTGAAGAACAAGAAAATATCGTCCCTCAAGAGCTTACTGTTTCATTTTCGTTTAAAAATCTTAAGATGCTTGCCACTTATCCTCTCTCGGGAAAGGAACATGGTCCTGTATTTAATCCGGTGTCTTGGCCTGAGGTTTTCAATCAATGCGATACTCCTCCAGACCAAAATAGAATACTTATAATGAGAAGAGAAGTTGTAGAAAAAGGAATACCCTTTGTCGGTGAGAAAGGGCAAGAGGCGTGGGTGACAAATCACGGATGGAAAGTTGTGTTGCTGCGTCAGAGAGGATTTTACGATGCCATTACCATACTGAAAACCGGGATGTGTTCTGATACTCGGGCTCCTGAGGTTTCTGCATGGACGTATGCACGTAGCGATGAAGGTGTCCGTTTAAGGTCAGGGCGGTATAGGGCGGCCATTGGGGGCTTTATACGCGGCGTCGGCGTGAACGTCTCTGGTTGTGAGGGTTACGTTTTAGACGCTCAAGCCGGCGTGGTTCCTGGTGTTTCTGCGGGAGTTAGGGACCATAGAGACTTGAAATTTGGAGAGGGTTATTGATTTTTCCGATAGTTTAGTGTATTGTATTTGTGATAAATGACAATAATATGTCGACAGTAAGCTCGTCCTCTCAGCCATCATATTGGGGAATTTCTCGCATAAGTGACAGTTCCCTTCAGCATTGCATAAGCTTCATGAAAATAACGCCATCGGATCTTAATAACTTTTGCCTTGTAACTAAAGCATGGAAGAGGGTGATTGACAGTCAGGAAGGTCAGGTTTTATGGAGAGAAGTCTCTATCGGAGAAGGCATTCCTGTCGTTCAAGGTAAGTCCCGATATCATAAAAATTATTTAAAAAGCACTCACGAAAAAAGAAAAATCATTAGGCGACTTGCTGTCTAGTTATCCTCAAGTTTTTAAAGATATCAAAGTTCGTATTTAAGAGGCTGGAGTTGAATCATCTCTCCGTGTTAATCGGAGGTCAATTTACGAATTCGTCAGAATGCGCGGAAGTCGTTGATTATAAGTGCATAAATGATATGTTTTTTCCTATATTCCGTCAATGGCATTGACAGAATATAGGAAAAAACATATCATTAGGTAGTGAGGTGCCTATGGATAAAGAGCTTATTAAGCAGGTTATTTTAGACCAAGAAGTCGAAAGAAGAGTTTCAACTATTGATGTCGAACGAGAGCAACTAGCTCTTATCGATTCCCTTGTTCCTCTTCCTCATGTTATTATTACTTCAGGAGTACGTCGATGTGGAAAGTCGACCCTTATGCGACAAATTCTCAAAAAGCACTATAAAGACGAAATATATTTTGTTGATTTTGAAGATGAACGTTTTGTTAATTTTACAACCCAAGATTTCAACTCTTTATATGAAGTACTCATCGAGCTTTATGGATTGAGGCATGTGTTTTTCTTTGATGAGATTCAAAATATTGAAGATTGGGAGCTTTTTGTGCGTCGCATACACCGTGAAAAAAATAAAGTCTTTATCACTGGGTCCAATGCTTCTTTGTTAAGTTCAGAGTTAAGTACGCGTTTGACTGGAAGGCACATTGTTGTTGAACTCCTCCCTTTTTCGTTTAGAGAATATCTAAAATACCATAGGGTCACTTACTCGGAAAAAAGTTTCTTAATTACTCAAGAGAAGGGGATTTTGAAGAAGTTTTTTAATGAATTTTTAGAAAATGGCGGTATGCCAGAATACCTAGAACATAAAAATCCCTTGGTCCTTCAAAATGTTTATGAAAATATCCTTTATAAAGATGTTATTGTTCGTTATGAAGTAAAAGAGGTTAAAGCTATTCGCGAGCTGACTCTTGATTTGCTAAGTAATATCGGAGCGCCTTTATCTTATACAAAAATGAAAAATAACTTACATTTAGGAAGTGTCAATACCGTTAAAAACTATATCCACTATTTAGAAAATGCTTATTTAATTTTCACCTTGGATCGATTTTCTTTTTCAGTTTCACAGCAGACTCTTTTGCAAAAAAAGGTATATGCTATTGATACGGGCCTAGCAAAACAAATTGCTTTTCATTTTTCTGAAAAGCAAGGAAGGTATCTGGAAAATATTGTCTATCTCGAGCTAAGAAGAAGATTTAAGGAAATCTTTTATTATAAAACAGAAGATAATTTAGAGGTGGATTTTCTTGTTCGAGAAGGGACTAAAGTTGTGCTTTTAGTTCAGGTAACAGAAAGTCTAAAAGATCCTAAAACGCGTGAGCGAGAGTATAAAGCTTTGATTAAGGCGATGAAGGAACTCAAGGTAGAAAAAGGACTTATCTTAACGCAAGAAGAAGAGCCTGCTGACCTGGAGTTCCCCCAAATAGAGGTTGCGGCCATCTATCAATGGCTATTGAAATAGATCTTACTCTAAAATCTCTACCTTCCCTGTGTAAAGATCATAATATCCTGCGACAACGTCGATCTTTTTTTCTTGGATATATCGAGATATTAAAGGGGAGCTTCTTATGTTCTTTGCCACATTTTTTGCATTTGACCTAATGCAAAGGTCTAATAGGTTCTCTGGAGATGTGTGTTTGCAGTTCCGTTTACATTCTTGAATGACAGGATTGATTAAGCTAGAAAGAGCTTCGATATCTGTTGTGTCTCCTTCAAAGACAGCTGTTACAGCCCCGCATCTTTCATGACCTAAAACGAAGATTAAAGAAGAGTGAAGGTATTTTGTGGCGTATTCTATGCTATTTAACGCAGCAGGTCCAACAACATTCCCTGCAACCCTTACAACAAAAAGATCTCCTACTCCCTGATCGAAGATGATTGCTGGAGGGACTCTTGAATCAGAACATCCTAATATAATGGCAAAAGGCTCTTGTCTTGAACTTACAGCTTCTCGTCGTTCCGTGCAACGGTTGGGGTGTAAAAGGTGATCTTCTATATAGCGGGCATTGCCATCTAAGAGTTTTTGCAGCGCCGTTTCTGGGGTCATATGAGGCATGAAGATGTCCTTGATTTTTCTTTATTAGACCTCTTGCATAATTAACTAGGCAGCTCAAAATTATAGATTCCAGCGATGAGGTTAAATCGCAATCCAAATCGTTTTCGTCGATTTCTATACTTATCGTTGACTATTTTAAATCTTTTCAAACTTCCTATCACGTTTTCATTCACAACGCGCTCTGAAGAAATCGCTCTATTTTGCTTCTTATATTCTTTTGTTAGAGGTTTCTTTTTGCTCGATTTTTTTGGAAGTCTTGAGTTTTTTTGAAGCTTTTTTATACCTATATATCCAGTGTCCATCACTCCATAGGTTTTTTCAGTCGCAACGTGACTCTGCTGCCGCCAATACCAGCGTGGTGCCAGGTGTTTTTGCGGAGGTTTTCGAGTCATAGGAGTTTTGAGGCATGATCTTAGCGTATCTATCAGATATGCTTTTTTTAAAGACTGTCAAATTATTTTTTCACTCATTAATTGAGTAGGTTGGGTCGTAATAGGACTTACTGTATAAAAATAGCAAATCGCTTATTTTAAGTGGTTTATGAGATTTTTTAGATAATCTTCATTGTAATGTACTTTAATTTAGTGTTTTATGAAGTTAGATCTGAATGTTTTTATTTATTTATTTAAAATTAATAATAATTTTTGTAAATATTTCAACAGTAAATATTTTAATATTGACATTCTGCGAAAATAGTAATAAAATATTAAGTCTAGATAGTTAATATTAATAAAATATTAAATACAGGTGCTTGTATGATTAAATTAGAAAATAATCAGCCTGTCGGGATGATGGGGGTCTTGGGTTGCGGATGCATGATTTATGCGAGCGTTTTAGCGGTACAGTACATCTCCGATAAAATTAAAAGCGTTTTCACCTCTGACCCTTCTTCAAGTCAACTCGTAGGTCACCCCAATTCGGAAAAAGAAAAAAGAGCAACGAAAATTAAGAACTTATTACTCGAGATGAAGACTTTACTTTCTAAAGTTAAAGAAGAAATGCCCGCTCAAGAAATAACGAAAGATGAATTTGAAGAATGGGGCTTCAAAAATCGAAAAGATGCAGTTGAATATTTAGATGATCTGGAAGCATTAGTCAATTTCGACGAATTCGAAAAAGACATTTTCGACGAATTCGAAAAAAAAATATACGGAATAAAAGATGACCTAAAAGACTTCTCCGAGTTCCTTACAGAAAAAAAACTTTTAGAAAGTGAAACCCTGCTCGCGAATGAAGATTTAGAAAAGGCTTTAAAAGCAAGATCTCGATCGTTAAAGGAAAACCTTTCTAAAATTGTTGTCGGACAAGATGCGGCAGTAGATGCCATTTCCGATGCTATATGTTTACGTATGGCAAAGCTTGATGATCCTAACAAACCGATTGCAAAAATGCTCTTTGTTGGAGCTACGGGAGTTGGAAAAACGGAAATGGCAAAAGCTGTTGCCTCTGAATTTTTTGGCAACCCTGCCTCCATTCTTTCCATTAACGTTCCCGAGTATACAATCGGGCTAGGTGTTTCTAGGCTTATTGGAAGCCCTGCTGGATTTGAGGGATATACGGATGGGGGGCTTTTAACGAACTTTGTTCAAAAAAACCCCTATTCCGTCATCTTAATAGATGAAGTGGAAAAAGGAACTCCCGACATCATGGATCTTTTTTTAAAGATTTTAGATGAGGGGAGCATCCAAGATGCTCAAGGCAAAACAGCGGATTTTAAAAACACGATGATTATTTTCACCTCCAACGCGGGTGCTGCAGAAAATAAGGTTGAGCAAGCCGTGAAAAAACAGTTTCGACCCGAATTCTTAGGAAGATTAAATAAAGTCATTACCTTTAATCCTATATCAGAAGAAATGAGCAATAAAATTGTGGATTTAGAATTAGAAAAACTGCAAAAAAGAGCTAAAGCCGAGGGAATGAATGTTAGAATCACTCAGAAGCTTCGAACCTATATTTATGCTAAGGTCTTTCAAAACAGTACGGGTAAGGGAGCTAGGGAAATTAAACAAATCATCAGTCACTCCATAACCACTCCTTTAGCTAGACAAGCTCTATCTTTAGGTCCTGTAGAAGAGTATTTTCTTGATATCAAAGGTCATAACCTCATAGGTCATTTAAAGGATCAAGAAGATGTAACCATCTTAGCTTCCTTAGAGGATCCTTGTAAGGATGAACTCCTTTCTCTTAAAGAAAGAGCTCTTTCTTTAAAAGAAACTCTTTCTAAAATTGTTATCGGACAAGATGCGGCAGTAGATGCCGTTTCCGATGCCATCTGTTTACGCATGGCAAAGCTTGACGATCCTAACAAACCGATTGCAAAATTGCTTTTTGTTGGAGCTACGGGAGTTGGAAAAACGGAAATGGCAAAAGCTGTTGCCTCTGAATTTTTTGGCAACCCTGCCTCCATTCTTTCCATTAACGTGCCTGAATATACAAATGAGTCAGGTGTTGCTAGACTTATCGGGAGCTCTGCAGGATTGGTGGGATATACGGATGGGGGACTTTTAACGAACTTTGTTCAAAGAAATCCTAAATCCGTCATCTTGATCGATGAGGTAGAAAAAGGAACTCCTGCCATCATGGATCTTTTTTTAAAGATTTTGGATGAAGGAAGCATACAAGATGCTCAAGGTGAGACCACCGATTTTAAAAATACGGTGATTATTTTAACCTCTAACGTGGGTGCTGCGGAAAATAGAATTGAGCAAGCCGTGAAAAAACAGTTTCGACCCGAATTTCTAGGAAGATTAAACGGCGTTGTAACCTTCAACTCAATTTCACAAGAGATGAGTAATAAAATCATCGATTTAGAGTTAGAGAAATTGCAAAATAGAGCTAAGGCTGAAGGGAGGAAAGTAGAGATTTCTGAAGAATGCAGAAACCTTCTTTATGATCAAATTTATCGAAATAGCACAGGCAAGGGCGCGAGGGAGATTAAAAACACCATTGCAACATTTATTACAAAACCCCTCTCAAGAGAGATGATGTTTTCTAACTCTACCGAAAAAAGTTATTTGGTAGATGTTGTGGATAATAAATATGTTATCCGAAGACAAGACATCTTAGCTAATTGTTAGTTTTTTTAGGGGGATAAGGGGATTGAGGCTGGGTGGAACGGAAACGTACATGCTGTAATCATGCTTAATACTTCGAGCTTGAACTGTCTAAAAAAGTTGTAGACCTTCTTGTTTTCGCGGTTCAAAAAACACCATTAAGGAGCTGGGCAAAAATAACTGCTACACTTTAATTAATTAATATGCTATCAAGAAGGCATGGAAAATTTTTTAAAAGAGCTCGAATCTATTGCCCGGAAATACGCGGCTTTAACTGATTGTTTAACTGAAAAAGGTAAGCGGTTGTGGGCAGCCGCAGAATCTCTATCATACGGGCGCGGTGGTATTCTTCTCGTTAGTAAAGCAACAAGCATTGCTAGATCCACTATTCATAGGGGTATTAAAGAAATCCAGAAGGGATCTACACTCACAGAAAAAGGAATTAGAAAGACTGGGGGCGGAAGAAAAAAGATCTCTGAAAAACAAGAAAAGTTAGTTAAATCTTTAGATGAATTAGTAGAACCAACTTCTCGAGGAGATCCCGAGTCCGCCCTAAGATGGACATGCAAAAGCACCCGCAATCTAGAGGAAGAATTAAAACACCAAGGCTACCAAGTAGGTTATCGAACAATAGCTCATTTACTACATGAACTTGAATATAGCTTGCAGTCCAATAGAAAAACTCTAGAAGGGGCTTCCCACATAGATAGGAATGCTCAGTTTTAGTATATCAATACAAGCATAATGAAGCTGCGTAAAGAAGGGCTGCCAACCATTTCTGTGGATACAAAAAAGAAAGAAAACATCGGCAACTACAAAAATAATGGCAAAGAATTATGCAAAAAAGGACAGCCAACAAAAGTTAAGGGTCACGATTCTATTGATAAACGACTAGGAAAGGTAGCTCCATATGGGATTTATGATATAGGAAAAAATGAAGGATGGGTATCTGTTGGTATTAGTTCAGATACCGCAGAGTTTGCCGTCAACTCGATTCGTACATGGTGGTATACAATGGGGGTGCACTCTTGCCCTAATGCAAAAGAATTATTAATAACAGCAGATTGTGGGGGTAGTAATGGTTATCGTGTAAGATTGTGGAAGTATGAGCTTCAGCGATTATCCGATGAACTAGATATCTCAATACATGTGAGACACTTCCCTCCCGGGACAAGCAAGTGGAATAAGGTAGAGCACCGTCTTTTTAGTTACATATCGCAAAATTGGCGCGGCAAGCCTTTATTAACAAGAGAGACTGTTGTTAACTTAATTTCTAACACTCGAACAAAAACAGGACTTCAGGTAAAGGCTGTATTAGACGAAAATGAATACGAAATTGGAAGGGAAATTTGTGATGATGAATTCACTGCTTTAAGCATTCACGGAGATGAATTTCACCCAGAATGGAACTATACGATAAAGCCTTATACTTTATTTGAAATGTAGCAGTTATTTTTGCCCAGTTCCTAAACAAAGCAGAATAAAACTTTTTTTTCCAAGGTTTTAACTCCCTCAAGCTCCCAAGTAGTCAAGCATCAGGGACTAAACTCCTCATGGCGCCAACAACAACTTGATAATTTTGAACTTGCTCTTGACAGCGCGTATAAGTCAACGTCAACGGCTTATCATTAAATAGGCGCTTACCCGATTTAAAATACCCAGATGTTTTTAGGGAAAGAGATCATCTCTCCTTCCGTATTCACATCCCCATTACAGTATTCCTTCCAGTCTCTGCTGTTAAAAGCAAAGTCTCTATAAACAAAGTCTCTTTTGAAACTCGAATCCTTAACGGCTTGATTTCTTCTCTTGTCCTGGAGACAAACAGCTCTAAGATCAGGGAATTTTAAATAAGAAATGATCCTCCTATCAAGATCCGTAGGAAGCATTGAGGTGCTATAATTTTCTTTTGCATTAATTTGATTAGATCCAGCCGACGCATTCGAAGGAACGCCCTTGTAGGCTTTTTTCAGCTTGCCTAGGAAAAGTTTCGGTCAAAAACATATTGAAATAACTCTATAGAGATTCAATTTCTTCTTTAGACAGCTGTGTTGCAAACTGAATAATGGAAATAGAAACGCCTTGTCTGAGCAAATTACGAGCCATCTCTTTGATTTCTAGCTCGGCTTTTGCTCTTTCCTCAGCTTTGCCTAAGGCAATGCCTTTAGCCTCGCCTATGACAATGCCTTTAGCCTCGCCTATGACAATGCCTTTAGCTTCGCCTATGGCAATGCCTTTAGCTTCGCCTTCTAGGCGACTTTGCGTTAAAGAAGAGATGTAATC
>JAZKAC010000084.1:0-6294 GCA_040389325.1 Chlamydiota bacterium
ATCATCACCCAAAGCCCTCTCTAGGTTCTTTACCTCAGGTTTATGAGCAGTTGCGTAGTGTTTATTATTCTAATTATAGAGGTTTGAATTATGACGTCTCCAATCGGAAAAAGAACTCTTTTTAGCTTGAGTCAGGAGTATGTGGACTTTAACGGCAGCCCTTGGACATCAACATCAGGCTCGAATAAGAATAGTGCGGATAATGTAAAAGATGTGGCTTTTAAAGGTTTTTGTCCGATTAGATCGCCTTTGGACTCTGGTCAAGACACGAGGCCTGGAACATCTTTTTCTTTAGAAAGAGGTGATTCGGGTATAAATAAAACGGATTCGGCTGTTTCGTGGGGAAGGAGCTTAGGAGCATCTCGGAATTCGGAAGCCAGCCTTACTTCGAATTTTAAATCTTCAGGCTTTTGTAGTTCGTCTATGGATTTTGAGGAAGAAGAAGATCCATATGCAATAAATGCTCAAATGATTCGAAACTCTTCATGCACCTTCTCGAGTGCTTGTAAAGAAGGGGGAGTTGGGGCTTCAGCATTTAATGAGGCAGTGAAAGAGGCCGCCAGAAAGATGAAAGAGAATTTACCTGATGAACCAGACGGAAAATTTTATGGCATTGCAAATGCTGAGAGCCGAGTATGTCTGATCAAACACATTCGATCCGAAGAGGGAAAGATTGCCCGAGGGAATTTTTCTGAGGTTTTTGAACCGGTAAAAGAACAACCTCAACTGCATCCAAATGTTTTAAATGACGAAATCGTTATTAAGATTTTAAGACAGGATCGTTGTGTTTCGGGAGAAAAAATGATTGATATGTCTTTAGAGCAATATGATTTTTTGGAAGAACGTTTTAATTCTTTGGAAGAAAAAAATCCTCCTATTGTAAAGATTTATAATGCAAATGAAGTTATAACTTCCAGGTACATGATTGCGCAAAAAGTTGTGCCTTTTACGAAGGCTCCCTGGGATACCAAAACGGTGATTTCCGAGTTATCCCCCAAGCATAAAAAATATTATGATACAATTGTGAAGTTGATGGAAGCCGATAAAGCTTTAGAAAGAGCCGGACTATCTAAAATGGATCTTAAGTGGGATAATTTAGGAAAAGATAAAACGGATAACTTAATGCTTATCGATTATGTGAACGTAAGATTTACTCTTGATTTCAGAGATTCCATTGCAAAAAGATTAGCAGGAAACAACCGATTTATCAAAGCAGGATTAGAAGAAATAGAAGATCGGCCTGTCGATCTATCTTTAACTTTTAAGTCCTTGAAGATGACGGAGAGTTTAGGTAAGGCTAAAACTCTCGGAGCAGACCGTTTAGAATCCTGCAGATCGGTATAGCAGCAAGTTTTACGGATCCCAGGTGTTGATCCGTATCGAAGATAAGAAATTACTTCTAATTGAAGAAAATCATCTGTTGTGATTAATTCTATTTATGTTACTTTAACATTTTAGTGTTATATTTATTTAATGGTGTTCTTTTATGTTTCCACTGTTCGGTCATTCTAGTGAAATAAGTACGTTAAATACCTTTGCACTGGAACTAGATACTCTAATAAGAACACCTCGGGATGTAGAAAAAGCGATTAGGATCATGGAGAAACTTTTAGAGGGAGACTCCATTGAGTCTATGCAGATTCCCGAAGAAGAAAGGGCTCTAACAGATAGAGTCGTGACACTTAAGAGTATGATGGATCAGCCTAATGTAGGTTCTGTAAATCTCTTTGCTATAAAGACGTTAAGAGGTCAGATGCAAGGGATGGTTGCAGAAAAAGTCGAGCAACTTAAAAGTCTAAAAGCTTGTAGAGAGCTTTGTCAGGAGATGCTGCCCAGGCTATCAGCGGAGGGCGCTCAATCCCTTATAGCAGCAGTAGAAGGTTTTTACCTTAAAGGGTTATCGGAAAATCTTCCTCATGAAAAAGCTTTAGCTTCAGCCTTGGCTAAAGGGACGTTAAGGTCCGTTATAAGAGAATCGGATATCGATAAAAATAATGAGCTGAAAACGGCTCTTGAGACTGATAATAAGCTTAGGGATTATGTATGCGGCATTAGTTGTGATTTAGTAGGTTCCGATGCAGTATTCTTGACTAGAGCAGGTACAGCTAATTCTCCACAACGTTATCGTCGAGCCGCGATAGAAGAGTGGCTTAGGACTCATAATACTGATCCTAATACAAGAGATCCAAGAACCATAAGTGATATAGTACCTGATCCTGACGCCGAGCAAGTTATAAGAAATCACATTCTTCCTTGGGTTGACCTTAAAACAAAAGATATTCCTTTTCCTGTGGATAGGGTACAAATACTCGCTAATAAAAGCCTTTTGTTAGCTGTAATTGCGGCCTATCCGCAAATCGAAGAAAAGTATGAAGCAACCTTAGAAGAATTGCATTACACTAAGAAGACCATGCAGGAAGTTGAAGCCTATGCGGAAAAAGTAATGAGTCGGGTTGCTTTTTTGGCAGAAGCGGTAAGCGCGGGTGTCAAGCAAGTGCCCCCTTCTTGTTATCTTTTTATAAAAGAGTTTATTATGAGGGGGGCCTTAAAGGGAGAGACTGCTCCATTAGAAGAAGTTAAGCAATCTCTTGAAGGCAAGGTAACTTGTCTTATTAATTTTTTGCATCGTATAGAATCTACATCTTTGTCGCCTTTTTCAAAAAAAAGAGCCATTGCGATAATAGGAAAGGCAGTAAGTGAAGAGATTTCATTAGATCAAATAGAGGCGTTATTTTTAGAGTCTAAGGATTCCCTTGAATTGGAGGAGAAGGTAAGAAAAGAGTATCCCGGTTGTCTACTTGGAAGTGAAGAGTGGGAACCTTTGGGAGTCGTTGGCAAAGTGCCCCTCATTTCCAATAAGATATTAGAGGCTCTAAATGAGCCCAGTCCTAGTGATCCTAACAAAAAAGCGTGGCAGACGGGTATGTTGCTACTTATGCCAGAATTTGCAGATGGGAAGCCTTTTACTTTAAATAGATTGAAAGAGCTTATGAAAGAGCATTATCCCGATCTTTCAGATTATCATGAATTTATGAGTTCTGCCGTTACCAATATGTACGGAAATAAATCGGTTGAAATATCTCGGTGGGTATTGATAGAAAATAATGCTCCTCCTTTGAGCGAGAGAAAATGGTTTGCAGAACAAAAAACTACGATTAACGCTCCTTACGAACTGTCTGAAATACTGCCTACAGCAGCTGGTTTTATTTTGAAATGTTTGAATTTCGGGGAGGAAATACCTCTTTATAATCGTCGAATACGCTGTAAAGAAATGATTAGAGGGTATCCTGTGGAGGTTAAGTGCGAGTCCTTGAAATTCCTCAAAATCCAAGACCATATCCCCCATTACTACGGAGCCAACGAGTCTATCGGCATTGGCGTTAGGGGGCAGAGGAATTTCTAAATTTAAATTCTCCCGTTAAAACATATCTTCTTCTATAGGGTGAGAGATAGTTCTAACTTCGAGTTGGGATTCGGAAATAAGAATCTTTTTCCCGTCAAGTTCTATGAGATAGAGGAGAGTTTTAGGACTTAAAGGCTTTTTTTCTAAGACAATAATTTTTTTGTGCGTTCCCATGCTCCCGAATCTTCCGTTGGAAGCTTTTCTCAAAATCCAGATCGTAAGAAAAACTAAAGCTAAAAGGCCTCCCAAGGTGATGAGCATTTTGATGAAGGTCGCTTCATAAGAAGGTATATGATCCGTTTTAAAAACAAAGTTTTCTACGGGAGAAGAAGGAAGGGCATCCTCAGCATAAGATACGCCTTTGATACCACACAAGAAAAGCGCCCCTAAGATTTTTTTCATACACACTCCATTTTTTTAGAGTTTGTTCGGAAGGAAGGATTTTTTTCAAGGGTTATTCCAATAGTTGTTCTAAAGTGGAAAGAATGGTAGAATTATATGTTTTTAAGGGGCGTTATGAAAGGGTGTATTTGTTTAGATATAGACGGCACAATCACTGCAGATCCACACTTTATCCCAGAAGCTGTTATAGAGTGTCTCCGTTTTTTGCATAAAAGAGGCTGGAAATTTGTTTTTGCAACGGGAAGGACCTATGCTTTTGCTTTAAAGACGTTGCGAGATATAGACTTTCCTTTCTTTTTTGTGGTACAAAATGGATCCGATCTTCTACATATGCCAGAAGGCAAGCTCTTATCAAGAGCGTATCTTCCTGCAGATATCATTCCTAAGCTAGAAGAATTAACAAAAGATAAGGAAGAAGATTTTTTAGTCTACTCGGGATTCGAGCTTGGTGATTTTTGTTATTATAGACCTAAAAACTTTTCAGTTCGAATTTTAGAACATATAGGGATTATCGAGTGTTTTGCTGAGGAGCCTTGGCATAAAGTAGAAGAGTTCTCCTTTCCTTGGGAGCAAGCGTTTCCTTTGATTAAATACTTAGGATCGCAAAAGCAGATGGTAGAGCTCTATGAGCTTATTAAACACATACCCGGGGTGCAGGTCTCTTGTATCAAGGATCCCGTTTCGGAAGGGGTGTATTTGAATCTTATCACGGCTCCCGAGGCTTTAAAAGGAAATTGTATTCATAAGATACGTTCTTTTTTTCCTGGAGGAACACTTTTTATCGCGGCGGGAGATGATTATAATGATGTTTCGATGTTGAAAGAAGCCGATATAGCTATTGTGATGGGTAGCGCTCCCGAGGCTCTTTTCCCTTTAGCGGATATTAGAGCCAAATCTGCTAAAGACCTTGGCATCATTGAGGCTCTTTTGCAAGCAACACAAGAAAAGAGGTAGGTATGGGCGTTTCTTTAGAAGAAGATCAAAAAAGAAAAATAATAGAGCTTGCTTTGCAATCTGCTAGAAAAAGGTTAAGTCCCCAAACGGGTTATATCCATCTTTATGCAGAAGATCCTTACAATGTAAGACAAGACACCGTCCCTTCCGTAGAAAATTTCAGTTATGTCTACGCTCTATTTCGATCTAAGCTGGTAGAAAATATCCAAGAGGGAAAAAATCTTTTAGATAAATTACTTAAGTTTGAGGTGGAGGGTAATTATCCCGTATACCTGCACCAGTTTCCAACGTGCGAAGACACGCAGCTATCCTCTCTTTTACTTCCCTATTTTTTTTATCTCACTAAGGAGTTTGAGGTTGCCTTAGGAGGTGTTTTAATGGGGCAAATAGAGGCTTTAATAGCCCGTATCGTAAAGTGTCTAGAAGCAAAGCCTGAACTTTCTAAAGCGTCTTTTAATCGCCTGTCAGCTTTTTTAGGTAAATGCGATCTTAGCCTTTGGCATCCAGAAAACCCGACAGCATGGGGTGAGTGGTGTATTTGCGCGCAAATGATAGATTACCCCATAGAAGAAGCCTTGTCCTGCTTTGATGCAAAACATTTTGTCTTTACGGGAAAAACAAAAGATCGTCTCCAAGAAGGTCTTGAGCCTGCAGTAACGCTACTTGATCTATTTATGGGAGAATACTTTCAAGACTTTTCTGCAAGATCTTCACTCTTACATCCCATTCATCTAAGAGCGAGTCTAGTGCACCCTTTTCTTACAAAAGGTGTAAAAACAAAGAATACTCCTTTCGTAGCTATTATAGAAGAAGATAAGAGACAGTGCTTAACTCTATATTGGGGAGATAAATCTCATACTCACAGCCTTGTTGTAGAAGCTAAAAAGGGTTCTTGGAAGGTTGATCAAAAAGGAGCTCATACTTTTAATCTGGAATACACGCCCGAGGAAGCTTTTTCTACGGAAGAAGAAAGTGTTGAGTGCGCTTTATATGTAAGTGCTCATAAAGATGTGCATCTTGCTATCAACGATCTTCAAGCAACGGCTTTTCATGAAGGAGATAAACTTTCCGTAACCTCTTTTTTAGGAAAAGTAGGAATTCGATTTTTTTCCGAAAATGGGAATTGGATAGGACATATCTCAAAAGCTAATCGTTCTTTTCAGAGAAGAACGGAGGGATATTCTGCCCACGATTGGAAAATAGGATGGAGAACGCTTAGAAGAACGAAAGGAGCAAAAGTTAACATAGCAGTCACTTTTTCTAGTAGTGAGGCCTTAAACTAAGTAAACGGTAACTCCGCGTGCTGTCATTTCTGCAAAGATGATTGTAGCATTGTCATAGCCTATAAAATAGCGCGAAATAATTAATGTTTCGATGTTTGGCATTTGAGAGAGGGCTTTGGCTCCAGTAGCGCCTATGGTATTGTATGAAAGATCTATAGTGCTTTTCATTTGAACTCGTACTAAAATATTTTCTACCGTCTTGTTTTAAATGTTGAAAAAATTTAAATTAGCGGATTTTTCACACAAAGCAAG
>JAZKAC010000085.1:0-1543 GCA_040389325.1 Chlamydiota bacterium
ATTTTTCAGTGATCACACGTGACCGAAACTTTTCCCTCTACAGGTGAAAGAGGCCTAAAATTTTCAGCCAAGGACTCACACCTAATGACTATTCTTTCGTTCCTATTCTTTTCCTTTTTTTACCAGCACTTTCTTTCCCTGAAAGGCGATACCTAAGGTGACCGTATGCGCGATCCCTCGGCTATTGAGTTCCTCTATGTATTTTTTTTCCTCAATTTGCTTCAAAGCAAGGTCCGCGGCCTCCTCTAGATTTTCTTTGCCTCTTACTTTTTTAAACTCTATAACAATCCCTAAATCTTGACGGTTATGAGGGATCAAGCACACATCATAACGCCCAAAACCACTTTCCCGATTTGACCTAACTTCATGGGTGTTTTCTAAAGCAACCAGAAGTCCCAAAGTAAAAGCATGATACACATTTTCTGCTTCCTCTTGGGGAAGATCATAGAAACTCATGGCATTAATAATCAGTTTTTGAAATAATTCGCTAAAAACTTCAACATCTCCCGTAACCAAACCCCGCAGCAGCTTGTTTAAGTTGTCTCCAGGAAGGTGTTGAATGAGCCAGTTTTTTGCTATTTGTTTATACAACTCCAAAACTTCTTTATTAGGAATTTTTAGCTCATTGGGTTCATTAGGTTTCGCTCTTCCGACTAAAGTGAGATACCCACTAAAAAAAAACAAGCTCCATACAACATCTTCATGAGACTGTAGATCGGAAAATATAATACCCTCCGTGATCTCTTTTTCAATGGACTGACCGAGCAAAAGTTTTTCTATATCTTGTTTCAAGGAATCGGTCCCAGCCCATACCAGCCTTTTGATGATCTCATTAGAACTAACATTGACCCAATAGGGCTTTAACATGTGTTCTTCATCGCCTAGATACTGAAGGATAGACCAGGGGTTATATAAAGAAAATCCCCCTATATGGTATCCATTATACCAGGAACGAACTTGGGACATTTGCGAAGAAAGGCCACCTTCTTCCAAAAGTTCCTCTACCTCTTCTTCTAAAAATCCAAATTTATCTCCAAATGTCTTTTGTAAAATGGTATAGGTAGTAGCATTGTTAAACCCGGAAAAGATACTTTCTCTGGCTACTCGCAAAACGCCCGTGATTACAGCTTTTTCTAGTAGGGGATTGTCTTTAAGGCCATCCCCTAAAAAGCTTCTCATGAATATTACCATCTTATCATAATACCCATGTAGATAGGCAGTATGAATAGGGGCATCATATTCATCTATCAACACGATAACTCGCTTACCGTAATATCGATGAAGCCAAAGAATAAGGTATTGAAGACTTAATTCATAGTGTCTGGAAGAGGAAGTTTCTTCTAAAATAGAAAGAAATTTGACCTTTTCCGTATCGGATAAAAGAGGCCTTCCCTCTTCAGGGGTAGTAGCTTCCAAAAGAAAACGATATTTTTCGAATTCAACAGCCAGGCAAGCTCCCATCTTTTTATAAGCATCTTCCCAATTGTCTTGGTTAATGCTTTTTAGGGTCATAAAAATGACAGGGAACTGTCCCATTAGGGTC
>JAZKAC010000086.1:0-3645 GCA_040389325.1 Chlamydiota bacterium
TGAACGGGATTTTAGCTCTAAAGAATCTTTACCTCAGGTTTATGAGCAGTTGCAATTATTTTAATTTTTTACTTTAAATTAATTTTATGTAATAATTAATTTGTTTATTAGTGGAAACAATGGCATGTATGAACGGCTTGAATTCTAACTCTTTATATAACAATGATTTAGTGAAGTTGTATAGTCAAAACTACGACATTTCGTCAAATTTCACTGAAAAAGCTCTAAAAATAAATGACTTAGAGATTAAAATGCCAACTTTCTTCAAGGCTGCAGACGCCAGGCTGCATTGTTATACAGCAGTTTCTTGTTTAGAAGAAGGAGAGAGGCTAAAAGCTCAAGCGACGGATAAAATGCTGGGAGCTTGGGATATGATTAATCACTTTGCGATCGTGCCGAAGTTTAATAGATCTGAACAAGGATTTTTACCGAGTAATACCTGTGATCATAAGGAGCATGTCGGAAGAGGTTTAGAGAAAAATATTCCCGTGTCTTGTAGTACGATATTGAAAAACCCCGATGCTGGTAAAGACTTGGAAAAATACCCGAAGCTTGCGCCCGTTTGCGTTGTAGAGGGAGAGGTCTCCTTAGGAGACTGGCTGAGGATGAAGTTTTCTAAAACTACATGGGAAAATGACGGTGACTCTAGAGACATCATCCCTCGCGCTATTTTGGCGATCTTGCATGAGGGAGATCCAGATAAGGTGCAAATTGTAAACGAGTTTCTTCAAGAGATAGACCCGTTTTTTACAAAGGCTCGAGATATGTTTGATCTTAAGAGCTTTTTTCATGGAAACAATGATTTCACTATTACTATATTCACAAGAATTTTATACCAATTCGGATTGGATGAAACAAAAATCTATCCAGAAACTTTAGATCATCTCTTAAACCAGCTTCTCACGTTGGAAGGGGTAGGGTTTGATGACACGATTCCTTATACGAGCTCAATCCCGTTAGCAAAGCAGGTGGTAAGCTTTTTTGGGTATGAGACCTCGGAGAAAGGGGTTAAGAATACGGAAAATCATATATTAATGATAAATGGATCTGCCTATCTAAAGAATAGGTTCATGGAAAGATTCATGAGCGTTACCGAGAAGAGGGTTAGAGAGGAGACTAAGATCTTCGGTGTCATTGTTTTAAAAGCAGAGATTGCTAAATATAAAAATACAGGATCGGAGTTAGAAATCAAACTTTCCGAGTATTTGGATGAGTTATATGAAAAGGGATTAGTCGAGTTTAATTCGATCCCCTATGCGGGATATACGGTGGATGCCCTTTTGAATTTGTATGATTTTGCAGATGGAGAGATTAAGGTTAAAGCGGCGAAAGTTCTGGATATGATTTGTTATCAATATGCTCTGCATAGTACTTCTGATGGTATGAGTTTTCGTCCAATGGGAAGACAATTAAAAAAAGTTATCAACAAAGAGTTTATAGCGGATGATTCGGTTAGACCTTTTATGCAAGCGTGGCTAGGGGGAAGTCTTGATTATTACCGCCAAAAAGGCACGTATAGGAATGGTGTATTTGCTCTAACGGCTCTTACGACGTCATATAGACCTCTTACGTATATCGCCGATATTTTATCGGTTAAGCATTCTGGATACTTGTCTATGACAGGTCATCGATTTAATAATGCCGAAGTGTCTTATAAAGGGCGGTGCAGTGTAGAGTATTTAATAAGCGGCGGTGGTATTCATGAAACAAAACCGTGGATGGGTGTTGAGACATCAGAGCACTATGCACATGAGATAGTGTCTCGTAATCCTGCGCTCCTTGTAACTCAAATAGGAAATGACGGAAACCTTGAAACTAAGTTGGATCGATCCATTTTCTTAGGAACGGATAAGGCTTTGAGGGGGAGTCCCGAGAATTGGGGTCCCGGTATAGATTCTAAAGGAAGGAATAACTCGGGAACATATCATGACTTTTCGTGTGCGGCTTGTCCCGTTCATATACCCGATTTTATAAAAGAAACTGGTATCAAAATAGAGGATTCTCCTTGGGCGCTCTATAAAGTAAGGCCTGATCTTACCGTTGCCGTATATAGCACGGATAATCTTGGGATGTTTGCTATACTTCCCTTGCAAGAACCTTCAGAAGGCTTACTTCGCGAAGTTGCTACCCAAAACCCAAGTCCAGTAGGATCTTTTACCTTTCCTTCAAGCTGTAATAGTTTGATGAGGGGTAACACCGTGTATTTTGATGTAAACGCTCCTTTAGATCGTTGGGTGATCACAGGTGTTTTAGGAGGGAAAGAAAAGCTTAGTTTTTCCGAAGATCAAAGGCTTTTTAAAAATTGGTCGGCTCATGGAGTTATGCAAGAAAAGCCTTTCGGGGAGCCTTTATGCCTTCTTAGAGAGAAGGTGCTGGAATAGATTATTAAATTTCCTGACATAACATCACTCCTATTTGCAATGTGCACTTTGCAGTTTTCATATAGTGTTTATTGTTAGTTATTTAGTTTAATTTCAGATAGAAGGATATGATGGTCAGAAAGAGCTTCTTCTCTCCTTTCTAGGTTATAAGCTGGAATAACGGTAGATTTTACTGTAACCTGAGAAGGCTTATAAGAAAGAGCGCAGTCGATGTGTTCAAATCCTTCCTCTATATTTTTTGGGTCTTCTTTCCCTTGAATGGCAGAGGTTAGGCAGTTGGTGCAGGTAGCATTTTCTGGGGTGAGGGTAAAAGGTTTTTCTCCGTTTAGTCCATTTGTAAAATGTTCAGCTATTTGGGACAGGCTATATTCATCATTTTCTTTTCCTGTCCGTTGGATGTTAGAATCCATGAATAGAAAACAAGGGATGGCTCCTTCTTGAGAAAGTTTTTTAGAAAGTAAGATGATCTCTTCCATCTGCTTTTTCCTTAGTGCGACAATCTCATCAGAAGAGCCTGCGCTAAGATGGGCATTAAGAATCCATCCAGCTTTTGTTTTTGCACAAAAAACACCTCGAGCGATAGCTCCCGTATTAGATAATGGATGGTACTGCACTTCTTCTATAGGATATTTAGAGGCAAAGAAAAGTCCTCCTCCCATCCTGCTTGTCGGCATAGGCCCGATCCTTGTGAAGCTATGAGCATATGTGTCTTTAATTTTTTCTTGGAGTTTTAAAGAGGGAGATATAGACATCTCTTGTAGGCAGATGAAATCTGCATCGGCTGTAAGGATTGCTTCAGCAGCTGCATCTATTCTTGAGCCTGCACTTCTAACCCCTCCTAAGGTAGCTATGCCATAGGGAAGCATGCAGAGGTTAGCAGAAAAAACGGTATAAGTGTTTTTCGTATCTTGTTTTTCCTTGCAAGTTCCTTCGAGATAGTTGTAGGGTCTTTTTTGTAAGAGATCTCCCGTTAAATCAATCATCTCTCCGATAACATACAAAGGTAAAGTAAGAGGAAGGGAAAGCGTGCTTATAAAAACACTCATCACTCGTAGGGTCGCTTCTGCTAAAAAAGAAGGTTGGTTGCTAAATTTACCTGGGTTAATGGCAGTAGAAAAAGTATGCATGGAGCATTCCACTGCGTAATCTATCGGTCTAATCCAAGGTGAAGCTGACCTATGTAACCATTGTCCTGCTTTTTCGTAGCTTGTGAGGGGGAGAAAGGGTTTTGATACATTTAAAGGGGTCATAAGTTCTTTCCTAT
>JAZKAC010000087.1:0-4061 GCA_040389325.1 Chlamydiota bacterium
CCATAGAGGAAAAAGAAGAATTTTAGAGGGTTTCCCCTAGAGTACGAATTGCTGTAAACCAGGTTACCTATTTCAATTAAATTCATTAATAGTTTAGAATTCTAAATTAAATAATATTTATACACATAAAAAACCAAAAACCATAAAAATCTAGGCTCCTATGCATTACATTATATTCTTTATAAGCCTTTTCTTAAGCAATACAATATTAGAGGCAAGCAGTTCTACAAACCCTCCTTCGGGATACGTAACGGTAAGTTTGATGGGACAATTAGGTAACCAGTTCTTTCAAATTGCAGCAGCCTACACTTATGCATTAGATCACAATCTTCTTCTAACCATCCCCGACCTACAAAACAATCATAGCAACAATATTTCCTATAACGCAAAAAGGCTGTTCCTTCACAAGATTGCTACTTACAGCCCTGCCTCAGCGCCTGAAAAACATTGGAATGAGCCCTCCTTTAATTATACAAAAATTCCCTCTTGCTCAAAGATTTCACTGTATGGATACTTTCAATCCGAAAAATATTTCAAACATAAAAGAAACGAAATTCTCGAACTTTTAGCTCCACCATCCGAACTACAAGAAACGATTCTAGCCAAATATCCCTTTTTAAATTCAGATGCTTTAGTTGTCGGTATCCAAATCAGAGACTATAGAAAAGAGCAACCAACAGGCACTTATCACCCAACAAAAACCCGACCTTATTACGAAGAAGCCATGTCTTATTTTCCTAAAGACACCATCTTTCTTGTTTCATCGAATAATCCTGGGTTAGCAAAAGAATGTACGGAAGGCCTTAGCTCTAATATTATCTACTTAAAGGCTGATTATATTGAAGAGTTCTATACTCTTGTCTTATGCAAGTCTTTTATCATTGGAAATTCCTCTTTTGGATGGTGGGCTTCTTGGTTATCTACAGCTGAAAATAAAGTAGTTATTGCTCCTGATCAATGGTTCTCCCCTCCCTACGATAATGACATGATGAAAAAAGATATTTTTCCTGAAGGGTGTATCATTTTAAACCATTGATTTTTCAAAAAAGCTTCCATTGATAAAAAAGTAAAGACTTTGTTACCGTTTGATCTTTACATATCTTTGGAGGCTTATGCTAAAACGACTTCTTCTTGTAATTGTTGCCTTTGCTGCGGTTTTAACTGGCATCGGTATTATTTCCTCAAGGCCTGCAAAAGAGCTTTCTACTCATTATAACACAAAAGACCCCTCAGCAAAAAAGACAATCTGCCTAAATATGATTGTAAAAAACGAAAGTGCGGTGATCACAAAGTGCCTAGCTTCCGTTAAAGGGTTAATAGACCATTGGGTGATTATAGACACGGGCTCTATGGATGGCACACAAAAGATTATTACAGAGTTTATGAAAGATATTCCAGGGACTCTTTACGAACGTCCTTGGAAAGATTTTTCCCATAATCGTAACGAAGTGCTTGCCCTTGCTAAAAACAAAGCCGACTACTCTCTTTTTATTGATGCCGATGAAATCCTCCTTTTTTCAGATAACTTTAAAAAACCAGATCTAGACCGAGATTTATATTACATAAATGTAAAACAAAAGGACTCTAGTGAGTACCTAAGATGGTTTTTGATCAATAACACCTTAGACTGGAAATGGAAAGGAGTTCTCCATGAACTTTTAGAAAGCTCTCAGGTTAAAACTCACGGTATAATATCGGGTGTTGTCAATTACTCTGACACATCTTTAGGAGCCCGCTCTAAAGATCCAAAAAAATACCTCCACGATGCGGAAACGTTAGCAAGAGCTTT
This sequence comes from Chlamydiota bacterium, assembly GCA_040389325.1. Classification (GTDB taxonomy): domain Bacteria; phylum Chlamydiota; class Chlamydiia; order Chlamydiales; family Rhabdochlamydiaceae; genus CAIJXB01. The sequence continues at coordinate 1,790 of JAZKAC010000087.1, forward strand.
ACAAGAAGACCCAACTAACAGCCGCTACCAATTTTACATGGCTCAATCTTATGCCAATGCAGGCGAGCTTTGCTTAGCTCTTAACGAATACCAAAAAAGAACCGAGATGACAGATGGCTATGCTGAAGAAGTCTTCGTCTCTTTATACATTACAGCTAGAATACAAGAACTTCTTAGCATGCCCTCTAATATTGTAATCGATAGTTATATGAAAGCTCATAACCACACTCCCTCTCGATTAGAGCCTCTATACTACCTAGGACTTCACCATATGCGAGCTGGAGACTATGAAAGTGCTTATAGCTTACTAAATAAGGGCTCTTCAACCCCTCTTTCTTTAACTGATAATCTATTTGTAGAAACCGATATTTCTGCATGGAAATTACAAGCGTCTTTAGCAGAAGCTTGCTGGCAGTTAAAAAAGGTTAAGGAAACTATTATAGCTTGTGAAAAAGTAGCTAATGCCGAATGCGCGCCTCAACCTACTCGAGAAGAGATGAAAAAGAATATTGCACTATTACAAAACGTTGATAACTAAATTATTTTCCGCTACGCAACGAACTTGTCGGTTGCGTATCGGAAGAAAACCCATGCTGAACATTCGTTAAATTCTCTTTAATTGAATACTCTCTTAAGCCCACGTAATGAAGATCCACATCAATAGCCGCCCAAAAGTACCTGCTATAAAAATAAGAGAGTATTTTCTCTAATCCTTTTTTAGAAAGGATTAGAGAGTGCGTTCCAAATCGACCATGGGTTCTAGCCAACCTAGCTGAAACATCTTGATTAATAGCTTTATAAGGTATTTGTTCAGGTCTATGTCTTTGCAATACGGATCCAAACATCGTATGTTCCGTATATAAAAGATCCCAATCGGGATCTAAAAAAAACAGCTCTTCAACCAAAGGAGAAATTCTATCTACCCTTCCATTAAATCTAACATCATCTTCACAAACCCAAATAACCTCGAATCCTCTTTCTAGAGCATCTTGGTAGATGGAAAGATGAGAAAGTGAGCATCCGATCTCCCCTCCTGTTAATGTTATCTCACGAGAAGGATCAAGGCGAGGATCTACAAGTGTATTTCTTTGCTCTATCGGAATCTTCCATCCATTGATGGCATCGACTCTATTAGCTCTTAAATTCTGCTTTAAAAACTGTTCTTGCAACGATTGCCATCTTTCAAGCCTTTCCTTTAAGTTGATGACGTAGATGCAATCGACTCCTTCCAATCTGGAGTCTTCTTCTAGGATCTCAATAGGCTTTAGAAAAGAAACTACGGGAGAAATGAAGCTGCTATCTGCGAAAACTGACATACTTAATAGAAAAACTGTTGCAAAAGCATATTTTTTCACTTTTCATCTCCGACTTCAAAAAGTTTCTTCCATCTAAGCGCCACATGCTTCCAAGTGTGCTCTTGCAAGACAAAGTCTCTTGCTGCTTCTCGAGCTTTAAGATCAATTGTTTCTGCATTCTTCATTGCTGTAAGAAGTGTATTACAATACTGATCCGCTCTTTGACACTTATATCCTGTGCCCACGGTTTCTAAAAGAGCTGATCCTTCAATAATGACAGGAATAGCTCCCGAGATTTGCGCTCGAAGAGCTGTAATGGAAAAGGTTTCTGTCCCTATGCAAGGATAGGTCCAAAATGAAGCTTTACTATAGGCTTCATTAAGCTCTGCGTGACCAACCATTCCATGATCTACGACTCCTAAAGACTGCAAGTCTATAATCTGCTTTCGCATCTTAGCTTCTTGCTCTGCAGTTAAAAACCCGAAGTGGCGCCATCCGTAATAAACATCTAATGTGGCCTTAGGAAATTGCTCTTTAACTGTCGGCCAGACATCCAATAAGACAGATAGCCCCTGTCCATAATTGGAACCATAAATACAAGCGTAGGGGGTTTTTCTCTTTGTCACGCGTTTAAACTGAGCTGGGTTAACACCATTACCCGAAATTTTAGTGAACTTGGCAAATTCAGGGTTTTTGGCAATCCAATCTTTCCTTTGCCATTCAGACACCCAAAGAACATCATCAAAACTATGGATTTGCTCTTTAGCGATCATAAGAGGAAAGCTTCGATCATGAGGCCAAAAATAGACTTTCTTAGCACACTTTTTCAACTCTTCGGCTAATACAGGCATGCGCCAGGAGATAGCTATGTCATAAGACTCTTTCTTAGGATCAAATGTGCTTACATTTAGATAACGAGGATTGGCTTGCTTTTGAGAATGCAAGGAGTTATGAGGCGGTTTTCCAAAAACCGTTAC
>JAZKAC010000087.1:4161-19321 GCA_040389325.1 Chlamydiota bacterium
TCTTGTTATCATTAATTGGATTAGCCATATTGTAAACATAATTAATACTTTCGCTATAAGCATGCCTTTCCCCTGCCATTTCAATCATGGGAAACATCATAGCCATATCTCCCGTCATAGGAAAGAATTTCCCATTATACAATAAGTCTTTAAGTTGAATTTTTTTAAATAACCAACTGTAAAATGTTCTAAGATGCGAAGGAAGTCTATATTGTCTAAATCCATTTTGTTTAATTACCTCTTCCGGGATCTTAAGACTCCAATTTGATCCATTGCCTGGATATTCAATAAATCTTCCATGAGTAAGCCAAACATCACCTGATGCATAAAAAACATTCACTTCTTTTAAAACATTCGTATGAGGCAACCAATCATCACCATCTACCGTAACAATAATTTCTTCATCTTGAGAACTACACACAGCTGGGTATAAGTTGGCCAAAAGGCATCCACGTCGATATTTATTATTCACTAAAGTAAAAAAATGTTTCTCTTTATTTATTAGATCTCCAAAAGCTTTTGTAGAAACAGAAATATGCTCATCATAAACAGCATCAAATGATATAACTTGGTAGTCATCTGTAAACTGCTTCACCGTTTCTTCTACATGCTCTCCTGTTTTATCAGAAGAGCAGTCATTAATATAGATTACTCGATAATTTGTATAATCTTGACGAAGAACTAAATCCAAGTTATTTCTATACCAATCTATATTATTATAAGAAGGAATAACAATAACTATAGGTCGTTCTAGAGATTCGGCTTGCACTCCACATATTATAAGTAAATAGCAATAAATCGTAAATATTTTCTTAGACATCTCAACCCCCAGGTTTAGTTACTTCTCATTTCTTGATGGTTTTTATCAAGAGCCAGAAGTTTTTTAGGATAGACAAGATTCCAACTTTCTGGGTAACAATAAGAAGGGTTTAAAATAACCGTCGGCTTATGATCAACACAATAACGATTCCAGTGACTTTCATCATGCCACACCGCTATAATACCGCGACTTAAATCATCATTAATATTATTGACATTAACTTCAATAGCATTCAAAACTTCCTCCACCTCCCCCCCATAAAAACCACCTGCAAAGTACTGCTCTCCCTCGTGGTCGAAAATACAAGCTTTTGAAGCGGGATTTGTTTCATAAGATCCTCTTTTACCTACAAAACCAGGATGTTGCGTAGCGACAAGCTCCCCAAGGATCTCGTCCCCTACTTCATCTACAAATACCATATCTGCATCACATGCAAACAAGTAGTCTTGCGTTCGTAGGATATCTTGACTTGCTAAATAAGCATGATACCGATTCATCGTATCAAAAGGCCATCCGAGTCTTTTTTGTGGAATATATATAATACGATCCGTAGACGGCAGGTCGCTATCGGTAAATATAAAGTAGGTGATAGTGTGATCTTTACAAAAATGCTCTTCTGCAGAGGCTATAAGGGGATCTACAAATTGGATATATTTTCCAGTTGCCATGACTAGCAATCCAATATTAGCTCCAAATATCGTCGTCGAGAAAAATGAAAACACACAAATAAAAATAAAATTATATAACACTATCAACTCCTTCTTCTTTAAAAGTAAATGGCTTGCAGTCTATTACTCTTTTCTTTTCTTTACAACCGAAGTTTCATGAAAAATTTAACTTCAAGCTTCTACAGGCAATAGATAGAAAAAAATCCCGCTATCGAGTAAACTTATGGCATTGTTTTAAGGATATTTTATGCCACTTATAGCTTATGCCGTCCGTTTAGCTTTTTCCGTATATACCATTTTAATTTTAATTCGCATTATAGGGTCTTGGTTCCCTAAATTCTCTCGTCACTCCTTTATGCGTTTTGTCAGTTATTATACAGACCCCTACCTCAACCTATTTAGACGTTTAATTCCCCCTATAGGTGGAGTAATGGATTTAAGTCCCATGTTGGCTTTTTTTGCCCTACAGATTCTAGAAACCCTTACTTTAAGCTTTTTATCCCGATGACCTTTCTTCAAACTCCTTTTAAGCTGGGCTCTTTAGAGCTTCCCTCCAATATATTCTGTGCGCCGCTTGCTGGCTGCTCGGATCTACCCTTTCGTCGTATGACCTCTGCCTATAGACCAGGACTCATCTACTGTGAGATGGTTAAGATGGATGCCCTCATTCGTAATGACCCACATACTTTTAAAATATTGGATTATGAAACTTCTATGCATCCTATAGGGGCGCAGCTTTGTGGTAGTAAGTTAGATCTTGCAGGACCCTGCGCTAAAATTCTAGAAGATCTGGGATTTGATGTGATCGATCTAAACTGCGGATGCCCCGTAGATAAAGTCACCAAAGATGGCAGCGGCTCTGGACTACTAAAAACTCCCGAGAAAATCGGAGAAATCATCGCCAATATAAAAGCTGCCGTAAAAATCCCCGTCACGGTCAAAATACGAGCTGGATGGGATTCTTTATCTATCTTTGCTCCTCAAATCACAAAGATAGCTGAAAAAGCGGGAGCCTCTGCTATTTGTATCCACGGCAGGACAAGAGTTCAAGGTTATAAAGGACCTGCCAACTGGGACTATATTAAAGACTGTAAAAAAGTAGCTAAAGATATCAAAATCATCGCCAACGGCGATGTCTTTGATCCCCTTTCTGCAAAAAAAATCTTCGAGTTCACAGGCTGTGATGCTATTTTAGTAGCAAGAGGCACGATGGGACAACCTTGGATCATCGAGGATATTGCCACTTTCTTACAAACAGGTATTATCACTAAAAGAACGAGCTTAGATTATAAAAAAGCCTTTTTAGAGCATATATCTCACGTTCTATCTTATCAAAATGATAGAAGGGCTTTACTCGATGTTCGCAGAATCGGCAGCTGGTATCTAAAGCTTGGACGTGGAACAAAATATCTACGAGAATCCGTTAACCGCTCTTCTTCAATAGAAGAAGCTTTATCCCATATACATAATTTCGCTTGGGAAGAAGTCGAATTTAGGCCCCTTACGGGAATAGAAGAAGAAGGATGTGATTCATGCACAGACTAACCATTATTTTTTCAGGTCAAGTACAGGGAGTCGGATTTCGTAGAGAAGCACAAAAAAAAGCTTTAGAGCTTAGGATAACTGGCTCTATTCAAAATTGCCTGGATGGCTCTGTAAAAGCCGTGATCGAAGGAGAAATAAGTGCGCTTTTTGCTCTTATTCAAGCCTTAACCATTTCTTTTCCTCTAACAGACATCAAAATAACTTTCGACCCCTCCTCAGAAGATATGCAAGGTTTTTTGATTCTTAGATAGACTGCTTCACCCCTTTGAATTAGCCACCTAGTATTAATAAAAATACTAGGATGAACCATAATATCTTTTCGCCACTCCAAAAGATCAAGAAGGAAAATAGATCGAAAACGCTTCTCTTGTTATCGCAACCCAATTGGATATCTCATAATTCTCTAATTTTGAATCCCATTCATTTACGGAAATAAGACCTTCTTCAAATATCCTAAACACTAAATAGTTATTAGATTGAAAAAAATTAAACACTTGCTCCAACGTTGTATTGGCATCTTCATAACAACCCCCATACTCGAATTGAATCGCTGTAATTAAATGATCTTCTATCAATTTTTTTGCCCCCTGAATTACTTTCCACTCTGCTCCCTCGGTGTCTATTTTCAGAAAATCAATCTTTTCCAATCCTTGTTCTTTACAAAAGAACTCAAGAGTATCACACGGGACCTGTATCACTTCAGGATCGCTAAAGTTCTCATCATTTCTCAAAACCTCTCTATAAAAAAACCCACTTAATCCCGCATGCTCAGGAATATCATTGTAATAATAGTAATTAGACCTCCCTTTTTCATCAGAAAGAGCAAGATTCCAAATACGATAATTTGAATAAGGAGCTAAATTTCTCCGTAATTTATTACATTCTATAGTGAGAGGCTCAAAGGAATAAAGTTGAATAGCTGGCTCTGCCATAAGGGCATGCTCACTCCACTCCCCTATATTTGCTCCCACATCGAGCACTACATGTCCTGACCTCAAAAATTGTTGCTGGAGCAAGTACTCCCCATCAATTTTGACTACCCAATTACCATATCCTACACTTCGGTTTTTTTCATCCTGTACACGTATCTCATAAGAAAAGGCACTAGAAACAACTAGTAAAAATGCTAAAACAGAAAGGTTCAACTTCATAAATACTCCTCTATTATTAGAAAAAAGATTGACTCATTCATAAAAAATCAATAGGACTTTCAGCTGAATTGTCTCATAAAGTTATCCCACCTGTCTATGAAAAATTTCTGAATTCAAATTACTTAATCTGAATTTTCCTATGACTTGGATACTTCACTTAGCCGAAAATAAAAAACCCATTAACACATTCCTGTGGTAAAATTTCAACTGTCACTCATCTCCCATAGATCGAAATCTATCTTCAAAAATCTTCAACAACCGATCCATTTCCTTGGGAGAGTCTTGACACTCGGATCCTATCCTTAAATTTTGTTTTTTCATTCGTTTTTTATCGAGAAATAGACAAAATTCCGAAAGTGACAGCACTTGAGCGCCAAGCGCTCTTACTTGAGAGGTTAATCCTTTATCGGAAGAGACTACACAAACAGTAGCGGGATGGCGAACTGCTTCAACTCTTTCTAAGATGGCTTCATCGGCCGTTTTTTTGGAAGTTGTGTAGATAATTTCTAGAGCGTCATAGTTGGATCTACTGTCTAAGGACCGATCCTTGTCGTTAGCATCAAATACTAAGACGAAAGAAAGCTTCGATTTTTTAGCTAAGTCGTTAAGATCTAAAATGAGTTGCTTTCTCTTCTCTTCTAAAGATCCTTGCAGATGAGGAATCCTGAAAAGAAGGTTATAGCCATCAATCCAGTATTGCATGTTCTTGGAGGGATTCTAAAAATATTAGGGCTTTATCAAAAGCTTTTCTACGATGAGAGATCTTATTTTTCACCTCTTCATCAAGCTCTGCAAATGTCTTATTATATTCATGTTTTCTAAAGATAGCGTCATAGCCAAAGCCATTACCACCCTTTGCTTCTTCTATGATAGATCCTTCGCAAAGACCTCGAAACGACTTCATTTCACCTTCGGGAGATACTATACAAATACAGCACTCAAAATAAGCAAATCGATCGGTGTCTTGAAATCCTTTCATGGCAGAAAGAAGTTTTACTCGATTTTCTAAATCAGTGACTCCATTGCCTGCATAAGAAGAAGAATGCACCCCAGGAGCTCCTTTCAAAGAAGGAACGACAAGACCTGAATCATCAGCTAAAACCCATCTGCCTAAAGAAGCGGCAGCGGATTTTGCTTTAAGTTGTGCATTTTCTTGAAATGTCACCCCTGTTTCTTCAGGGGGAACATATTCAGGAAAATCTCGCAAAGACAAGACATCCCATCCAAAAGACTTCAGTAAAGAACGAAACTCTCTTACTTTATTCATATTCGTACTAGCAATAACTAAGTCCATTTCGTCCTCAACTTGTCTTTGTTTTTACCTTTACAGATAACTTGCGATCCCCGTGATAGTAAACATTTCCCCTTGAAACTGGAAAGCATCTCCTACGGAACATCCCTTCATCGTCTGCGCTAGCTTTGATTGGAAAGCTAAAATGTTTTTCTCTGGATCTGCATCCCACGGACCTAAAAGAGTATATTGAACCTCTTGGTTTTTTGCACTCTTGCAGGAAACAACAGAACCGATCCCAACTTTATCCGCAGCAATATCTTGAGCTGTAATGATACGAGCCTGACCCAACTGATCGGATAGGTTTTTGAGCTCTCCTTGTAACCGATCTCTCTTTTCTAAAGAAGCTTTAAATTCTGCATTCTCTCTTAAATCTCCATGAGATCTTGCTACTTCAATCTCTTTAGCATTCTCAACCGTTTCAACGGTTGCAATATGCTGAATCCTTTGTTGTAACTTCACATACCCTTGTTCCGTTGTCCAGATAACATTCGCATCTTCTGCTGAAGAGTCTTTAGATCTCTTCTTAGATTTTGCAAGTGAAGGGTGCGCTACTTCCGCTAAAGAATGTAGAATTTTAACATCATGATCATCAATGGAATGGCATTTTGTAGCTAAGAGTAAGAACTCTTGTACTTCTTCTTTAGAAGCTAGCTGCATCATCTCTCTTACGATAGCAAATCTACCTGCAGATAAGATACCGTGCATCTTTCTAACTAAATCTCTTTCTTCCGGCTTTTGTTCGATCTGACTTAATAAGATCAAAAAGACCTCAAAGAAACGAATTCGACCTTCTTTATCAGGGAAAAGGAACTTCTTACTCGCCATAACTTTTTGGAAACACCAAATGAATGCATCGGGATGACGAGAAGGAAGACGACAAAGCTCTTCTACTTCAGCCTTAACTTCTTCTTCTTTTCCTGCTTCCAAAAGCTCTGCAAGAACATAATCCCTTAAAGAACTTTGATCTAAAGAAAGTAGAATATTTAAGAAGAGGTCTTGCCACTCGGCTCTTTTTTGACGTATTACAGTCAACACTCTCTTTTTAAAGGCAAGCACTTGTATTTTAGCAAGCAGCTCCAGGATCCCTTTTGCCGTTTGAACTTCTTGTATTAACTTATCGACTTCATTTTCTTGCTTTTCCGTTTTTAGATCTTGTAAGAAGAAGTCTAATTGCAGTTTCTGCTCTGGAGTAACTTCAGGGTACTCTAAAATCTCTTCTAGCTTCGTCACTAAATTCTTTTTAAACGGCACGCTTTTTAAAGTCTCGGGAAAATCTTTCACAAAAGAATGGATCATTTGAATCAAAGTATCTACATCGGGCTTGCTTTCAAAAACTCTTTGGAGTCTTTCTTCATGAGTCTCTTCAGACTCTCTTAAGCGAAACATACCTCGAAGATCTTTTGGCGTTTCAATCATCGTATCTTTTCTGACTTTACTACGCGCATTTTGCCACCACTTAGCCCATTCTTCCGTAGGGATCACAAGTTCACATACTTCATCTTTGATGTCAGAAGCTGTCTTAGGCCCTAAGTCACGAAGTAGCGTCCGGATGAATTCCACGGAATTCTCTTTTGCATAAGCTTCTAACGCATCGGGATTCCCAAATCGTTTTGCAAGGAAATGTTCTTTAGAAATAGGTAACAACGTTTTGAAGGCTGTAGCGAAAGAAAGATCTTTCTTGCCTGCTACGTAATCAAATTCCAATGTGAGCTGCTCTCTTAGAGTAGAATAGTCCGTAATGACCCCAACACCCCATCCTGCAGTATGGAAAACAAAGTTCCCCTTATCGATGTGTGATAAAAGCTCATAGTTGCTGATAGCACCTTGAAACTTATCTTTATTTCTAAAGTTGATCAAACGAATTTTTTCATTAAAATTAGACTGACCTCCATAAAGATCCTTTAGATAGTCAAAAACTCTCTCTCCCATTTTGGAATTTTGAGTGTTTTCTATATCGACAACATGCCTAAATACTTCGTGGGCTAACTGTTTATCCGGCATCTTTTCCCATAGCGGAAGAACTCGCTCGATTTGTTTACCGAAAAGGTCTACAAAAGAAGCACTCTTTACGGCTTTAAGCACTTCGATCAGCTCCACTCCATCTAACTCATCTCCAGAGCAATACTCTTCCCAGAGCTTTAGAAAATATGGATAATTATGATTTGCAATATGTTTTTGAAAGTCTTTAAGATAACTCATGTAAATTGTATTCCCCTGCTGAAATTCAAGACGGGACGGATCATTTGTTCCGGTCACTTCCATCCCTTTCCTCTGAGAGTATATGCACTGATTTAATTATCTTCAATTAAAACATTTAAAAATTAATTAAGCATATCTTGATCTTTCTTGAAAAAAACAAGCGCGATCTTTACCTTGATTGGTTACCCTGGAAAAAGATTTTTTTACTATGAAGCATATTTATCTCCTTTTCTTCACCCTCGGATACATGACAAAAGGCTTCTCTTTGCCAGAAGAAAATGATAGCGCTTCCTCTCTTTTAAAAGATCTAACCCTCGTAGAAGAGATCAATCAAAAAATTAAAGATACCCCTCCATTTTTTTATAATTTTTCTATGATGGGCGGCTACTACACCATGCCTTCTGCCAGGATGAACACAACTGGAATGGTTGCTTTAGGAGGGGCGTTTGCCCCTCCTTATAACATCTACGGCCTTAACATCCAGCCCTTTGACCGAATTGAACTCTCGGCTAACTACCTTGTTTATAGAGGGGTCACGGAACCAGGCTTTGGACATGAAGGGTTCGGAGATGATGCCGAGAGGATGGGCAATATAAAACTTGGAATTTTAACCCCTAGCGAAGATCTTCCCTTTCTTCCTCTTATTTCCATAGGAGCTCAAGACTTCATAGGAACAAAGAGGTTTAACGCTCAATACGTCGTAGCCACAAAAACATTTGCCGAATACAGCTTCGAATGCACCTTGGGCTGGGGCCACGGGAGGATAAAAGGTTTTTTTGGAGGCCTAGCCTGGTCTCCTTTTCATCACACACAAACTTTTTTCAAAGACCTTACGGTCCAAGCGGAATACGATGCTAACGATTATAAAAACTACCCTCACGAACATCCAAGTGGAAGGAAGGTAACAAGTCCCGTTAACGTAGGCATTTCTCTTTTAGCCTTTGAATACTTTCAACTTTCCGTAAGTTCCCTCAGGGGCGAAAAAGCAGCCGTGGCAGGCTCTTTTCGCTACCCCCTCGGAACAACAAAAGGATTTTTCCCTAAAACCAATGATCCGAAAATCTATAAATCCCCCGTCGATACGGAGCCTTTGGGACCTATTCGCCTCGAAGAAGATTTTGCACATGAGCTCGCCTACGCCTTTAGCGATCAAGGTCTTGAACTTTATCAAGCTCGTCTACAATTTCATTCAGGGAAAAAAGAACTGTATCTAACCGTTGTTAACAACAGATATAGGGACCATTCTTTAGTGAAAGAAAGAATCCAAAACATCTTAGCAGCTCTAACCCCCTCCGATATTGAAGCCGTCACCGTTGTCTTAGAAGCAACGGCGCTCCCTTGTCAATCGTATAGATTCGAAGCACAAGATCTATACAGGTATAGGAAAGGAACCCTAAGCCCTTTTGAACTACAGACTCTTTCTCCGATGAAAGAAGCATCTCCTCTTCCTAACGCATATGAATCGATTGTACTATTTAAAAGATCTCAGCCCATTTGGACATTTACCTTAAGACCTAGATTCATCAGTTTTTTTGGTAACACTCAAGGAAAATTCAAATGCAACCTCAGCGTAATAGCTTCTCCCGAAGGATATCTATTTACCGACTACTACTATAAGACCCTTTTTAGCTATTCCGTCGTTTCTAACACGAAAGGAATGACAGGTGTTGATCGACTGAACCCCTCTCATATGTTTGTGGTTAGATCCGATTCGATGAAGTATCATCAGACCAACACCATCCACCCTGAGCAAGCCTTCATCCAACGTTCTTGGAATCTAAAAAAAGGTTTTTTCTATCGGGTCGCCACTGGCTTTTTTGAAGCTGCTTACGCAGGAGCTGCTACGGAGTTTCTCTACTATCCCGTAAACTCTCCCCTTGCAATCGGAATAGAATGCGCAACCGTTTGGAAAAGACGGTATGACGGGATCGGTTTTTTTCACAGAGTAAGAAAGTTTGACGGAACAAAAGTGGAGCATCTTCCCTTTACGGGATTTCAATGCTTTCTAGATCTTTACTATGACTATAAACCCCTTTGCATGGATTTCAAAATCACGGCAGGAAGATTCCTTGCTAAAGATCTCGGAGCCCGCTTTGAAGCGGGGCGTTATTTTGCAAGCGGCATGCGCTTTTCTCTTTGGTATTCCCTTACCAATGCTAACGAAGAATTAAATGGTCATAAATACCATGATAAAGGATTTTCCTTTATCATTCCTCTAGATGTCTTCATGAAGCAAAGCAGCAGAAACTACGTAGGATATGCCATGTCAGCTTGGCTAAGAGACCAAGCGGCGCAAGCTGACACGGGCAAAAAACTCTATTCCATTCTTAGTGAAGAGCGAGTATTTCCTTAAAACTAAGCAGACATGTTGTCGACTACTCCCAACCGCTCAAAAACTTGACTTGTTATCTCTTGAGCTTTTCCGGCAATGATACTTTCTTGCCTTTTATCCGAAGGAATCCCGATAGGAGCTCCATTATCATCGTAAGGTCCTGCCGCATCAATACAAGCCCCCGTTACTTTTAAAAGCTGTGGACATCCAAGGGCTTCAAGCTCTTTTCGTTTTGCATCGACAACTTGACGTTTTTCAAGATCAATAGGCATTTGCGTTCCTGCAAAAAACATATGTTGTTCTTCTACCCATTGAGGAAATAAAGCGTAGGTTCCCGCAAAAATGCAATTGACTAGAGGAACTGCAGCTACCCCGTTATACACGGCTAGCATCAAGTGATTCATCGCTCCTTTAAAAGCGATAGACACCTTTTCTTTTGTCTCATTGTTATATTCAAAGCCTACCACTACCAGCTTGGTAATCCCTGCAGTTGCATGATAACAAGCTCCAAAAAAACAGAAGGCACGACCAAGTGTTAACGTAGCAACTAAGCGAGCCGTAACAGCCATCGCATGACTCATGCTGAGCTTATCCGAACTAAAGCCCATGTTCTCATTCCAATGCCTTATCCCAGGCTGCATCTCAAGAAATCCCTCCAAATCAGAAAAACCGCCTAAGGGAAGATCTCGAATAAAAGCGCTGATGTTCGGGTTGACTTGTTCTCCAGGCCTTCTTGAAACTTGCATATGTTATCCTTTTTAAAATATTATATAAAATTTAGATCATCGATAAGATACGGGGGATGGCATAACTTACCATACAATCGGCTCCCGCTCGCTTAATACTGATTAAAGCCTCTAAAAAAGTTTTGTCTGCATCTAGATATCCTTTTTCTGCTGCTGCCATCACCATAGAATACTCTCCGCTTACATGGTAGGCACAGATAGGAAGATGCGTCGCTTGCCGCATCTTAGCAATGACATCTAAGTAAAAAAGAGCTGGCTTCACCATAAGAATATCTGCCCCCTCTTCTTCATCAAGAGCCATTTCTTTAAGGGCCTCTCTCACATTTCTTGGATCCATCTGATAGCTTTTTTTATCTCCAAATTGCAACTGAGATCCTAAAGCTTCTCGAAAAGGGCCATATAAAGACGAGGCATACTTAGCCGTATAAGATAAAATCCCCACTTCCGTGTATTTCTTTTCATCCAAGGCTCTACGAATAGCTCCAATCCTTCCATCCATCATATCTGAAGGGGCTATGCAATCAGCCCCTACCTCTGCATACAAAAGAGCCATCTTTTGTAAGATGGCAACCGTGGCATCGTTAAGCACGTATCCAGAAGAGTCAACGATTCCATCATGCCCATGTGATGTATAAGGATCTAAGGCCACATCACATAAAATTTGAAGAGAGGGGATTTCTTTTTTGATAAAAGCGATTGCCTCGGGAATAGCTTCCTCGTAAGATAAGGCATGGCTGCCATTTAAATCTTTCTTTGCCTCTGCAGGAAAAAGCAATATGGCAGGCACTCCTTTTGCATGTAAAAGAGCAGCCTCTTTTACAAGCTCATCTTTTGACCACTTGAATACACCGGGAAGCGAGGCAATGGGCTCTTTCCTCTCTTTCCCTGGCACGACAAAAAAAGGCATAATAAAGTCTTTAGGAGAAAGAAGCGTCTCCTGACATAACGAACGAATGGAATCATTTTTTCTATTCCTTCTAGGTCTTTTGAGCATATAAACTTCTCCTATCTAAAAAAATTTTGTAAAACCATATTGCTCAACGACGTAGCATTTGTCAACAAAAAGAGCAATTACACATTTAGGGGGAATTTATTAGACTGAAAATACACGAATACCCATCTTAATAAGACTGTAATCAAAATCACAGGCATTTTCTGTTCGTATTGTATAAACTTGCATAAAACTTGCATGAAACTTGCTTCCAAATTAAACGCAGCAATAAAGCTATATCAACCTATACATAAGGATGTTACGTCTATTTATCGCAGAGTGCCCTTCGTAAAACTTGCATGAAACTTGCATGGAACTTGCTTCCAAATTAACCTATACAACACGGGTTACCCATTTAAATATAGGCGCACTCTAATGCAGCAGCATCCAAGCCTTCTTTAAAACACCGCAAACATCAAACTTACTTCAATTTTCCCAAAAAGTCAATTTTACGACACAAGAAACCAAACAGCAGAACTTGTTTTGCCTTCAACACGAATTCTATTAGCTAACCTTAAGTCTTTAAGTAAGTCCTGCAATTGACCTCTAGAAATCGAAGGGAGAACTTGCTGCAATTCACTTAATTTTGCACCATTTTTAATATTAATACGAAAGTGTTTCAGCAACAATTCTTTATTAGTTTCTTTATCCAAACCACGCTTTCTCGTATATTCACCACTTTTACCAGAAATAACATAATATTTCTGACAAAGCATGTAACGTGCAGTATGCCCCCTTCCCACTCGCTCAACAATACCTAAATCAATCAAACGATTCAAATGGACTTTTAATTCTTCTGGAGAAGAAGGAATTGGACATTCTCTATGAACTAAATCCAAAACTAAAAAATCCTTAACATTAAAGGATTCTAAACGATCTTTTCCAATTTTTTCTAGAAATTGCAAAAAAGATTCATCCTGAATTTGCCCATCCAAAGTTAATACAACCTCATGTTCATCTGTATAAGAAAAATTCGGCAATGATTTTCCTTGTCTGATACTTTCTTCAAAAATCCTATCAGCTCCCTGGCCCGCTCGTTCCACAAGACCGCATTTATTAAAAATATCAGCAATCCTACGATTACGCGGGAATTGTTTCCAAAGCATATTCGAAGCATTAATTCCTGTAAGAAAACCTCCTGGGCTAGAAATAATAATTTTACGTGGATATTGCTTAATCCAAATTGAACCACCATGTCTGTAGTCCCTATGTGAAACGGCATTTAAAATCACCTCTCTAACAGCTTTTTCATTGAACGTAGGAATGTCCAATACAACCAAACCATCTTGAAAATGCTGTAGATCATTACGTAAGTTAATCGTATTCCACACCTCATTGTAAAATGAGAAAAAACCTTGCGTATACTCTATTCTTTGTGCCGCAGGCCCAGTAGCTTCGCTAGATCGATACTCAAAAACAATCTCGGATTGTGCTAAGAATTTCCTAAGCGCTCGACGCTTGCCAAAAAGAATAAGAGCTGCATAAGTTATTTTTTTATCCTCTATGGCCTCTATATCCTGGAGTAATTGATTATCAGAAAGCGATTGTATTTTAGAATTACCCGATTTATGATACCACATATCTCGAAAAACTTTAATAGTCTCACTATCTAGATCATCCAATTTTGCATCTGGACAGATCTGAGCAGAAAAGTCAGGCTCAGCCTCATTAAAAATACGCTTCAACATGTCAGGAGTCATTGAAACAAGCTCTTCTCCTCTACGCATCCAGTAAATCCCCTGGTACTGCATAGGCACTCCGATGGGCCGAGAGGGTATCGTAAAAATAACAACTCTCTTATCATCAACAAGTAACTCATCTGCTTCAATACGCAAATGTAATCGAATAATCAGATTTAGTCTTTTCCAAATTACGACAAGCTTGGCTTCCTACAATACTTCTTGGGATCTTATCTGTGACACCAAATATAAGTTTTCCACCACCTTCGTTAGCAAGAGCACAACAATACTGCGTTAACTTGTCACTATCATAATTATTCTTTGCTTCCTTGATTTCAAGATGTGCGTTTTCTCGTTGTTTAATTAAAGAATAAAGCTCATTTAATATTGAATCCATGCCCTTTACTTTCCTTCGACCCGTCAAGGCCACTTAGTTCCGACTATAACTTTGATAAGTTTTCTCAGACTATCAATTTTTTGATGTAATTATACTGGTATTATGCAAATTTCAATATATCTTCTGAAGGACTATTCCCACAAGAGAGCTCCAAAGTTGCAATTACACATTTAGAGGGGACGACAAAATCCATGTAAACGGAGAGCAAGAAAGCATTATAGACACCGTTTTTTTCAAGGGCCGTTTCAAGCTTGAAGTGCAACAAATGAGGATTCGGTAGTTAGTCGACTAAAAACCTCTAGTGGCGTTTCAAAGTATAACACTTTTCGAGGTCTGTTGTTAAGCAATACTTCGATTTTTTCAAGATCCGCTTTTGAAATGGTATCAAAGCGTTTTGCTTTGGGAAGATATTGCCTGACAAGTCCATTTGTGTGTTCGTTAAGGCCTCTCTCCCACGAATGATATGGCTTCGCAAAGTAAAATCCGGCTTCCAGTTCAAGCCCAACCCTTTGATGATTAGCAAATTCTTTGCCATTATCTGCTGTTAAGGTGTGAACGAATGCCTTGACTGGTCTTAACCGGTCAAGTAGCGCCTGCTCGACATTTTCTGCGGTCTTATGAGAAATTTTAACGAGTTTAGTTAGCTTTGAGGTTCTTTCTACCATAGAAACGATGGCCCCACTTTGACCCGCTCCTATAATCGTATCCAACTCCCAATCTCCTAGCCTGGTCTTTTCTTCTACGATAAGGGGTCTTGCATCAATGTCTATACGACCGGGAATACAACCCCGTCCTGCAGTTCCCTTGCTCCGTTTATTATATTTTTTTCCATGATGACGAAGCTCCGTGTATAGAGTGCCACCTTGACGCTTGTCCTTCCAAATGTGTTTGTAGATTGTTTCATGACTAATATAGAGACCTTGTCTTTTTAACCGTCCGGATATTTGCACAGGACTCCACTGTAATCTCAGATCTTTTTCAATGGCAAAACTTAATTGAAATGTCATTTTTTGATTTGGATGGGGAGCATCAAGCCTTCGTTTTTGAGATTTTTCCTGAGCTTGCTTGTGACGATATCCTCGTTGTCCTGAATTTCGCTTAAGCTCCCTACTGATGGTCGTAGGGTGCACACCTAGCTCTTTAGCGATTGTGCTGGGTGAATCTCCTCTATCTTTTAAAATGGAAATTTGGCATCTTTGGGCATAGGTAAGGTGGTGATAGCCTTCGGGCATTGGGTCTCCTTATGGTTCTTTTGGTTAAAAACCACTATAGAGATTTTTTCACTACCTGCCTATTCTTTTTTTAAATCATCCCGTGCACTTCAAACTTGAATCGGCG
>JAZKAC010000088.1:0-5856 GCA_040389325.1 Chlamydiota bacterium
TGAAGACTGAAATCTGTTAAAAATATGCTAGTATTTTGTTTGATGTGACAGCCCATATTTCGTCTTATATGAATAATTTAAAAGTGCTATCCTTAAGTTAAAGATGTTTCTTAATTATTAAATCGTAGAGGTGTTTATGATTGGTAAGGCTATTGATGTTGCTAAAGCGATTGGTTCAGGATTTAGTGCATTTAGGAATGCCTTGCAAACGAAGACAGGAGCGGCTGCTGCTAACGCTCTACCAAGAAAAGAGGGGGGACGAGCTTCAATCTCTCAGTAAAAAGGAACCTTCAGTTGGAGGAAAAAGCACAGTCCCCAGCAAGGCAGAATTAGTATTTAAACAGATCGTCTCATCTCCCAGTACCGAAAAACCAGCTGTGAAATCGCTGGAAGCAAAGGAGAAAGAGATCAAGGGTAGAATAGATTTGATAGGAGGGGACTCGGAAGAAAACAAAAAAAGTTTAAATAAAGCGCTTGGAATGTTACCGACAGATTCGGAAAAATCGGCATTTTTAGATGAACTCTCAGGAGTTAGAGAGAGGAAATTACCTACGGCGATAGATACAAGAATAAAGATATCAGAAAAAGCTACGAGTGTTTTAGAAGATCTTGGGGCTGGAATGAATTATAGGGAATATGGTAAATACGTCAGTCAAAGAAAGTCATTATGTGAAATTCTTGAAGATAAGAAAACTTAGATATTGCGCTTGGAATGTTACCAACAGATCCAGAAAAATCGACATTTTTAGATGAGCTTTTAAAGGTTAAGGATAAAGATCTGCCTGCGGCGATAGATACAAGAATAAAGATAGCGGAAAAAACCGAGATTGCTTTTAATACGCTTTATGTCAGAAGAACTAAAAGTATACAAGGCTCTAAATACGATATTCAACCAGAATATCATCTTCAATCAAATATATTACATAAAATTCTTGAAGATAAGGACATTAAGTCCGAGGCTAAGCTAGCTTTTCTTGAACATATACTTGAACCTGTGGAAGGGAGTGGTCCCTCTTCGGCTCAAATAGCCGAAAAGATAGCGAAAGAATCTTTAGAGAACTCTCTTAAAAGGAAAAAAACTGTCTAATAAAGCAACCTTACATTTAGTGGCATTGGAGGTTTTCGTTTTAAAAATCTTGTGATTTAGAGGTCTATACATTTACACTGTATGTAATGAGGTTTTTATGTCTAAGATAGAAGTGTTATTTGAGGGGGGGGCATCTACTCTTTGTATCCGTACGGATACTAAAGCCCAAGTTAAAACAAATTTACAAACGGAATTTTCTCCTATAGATCTTTTTGCGGCATCTTTAGGTTCTTGTTTTATCACTATTTTATCTCTTGCAGCGAAGAGGCTCTTTGCCGATATCACGGGAAGTAGAGTAGAGGTGGTTACGGAGATGAGTAATAGCAGTCCAAGAAGGGTGAGTAAGATGCAGGTGCATTTTTACTGTCCTAAAAATTTTGCAAAAGAAATAGAAGGGCAACTGGAAGAAGCTGCAAAATCGTGTCCTATTCATTACTCGCTTCATCCCGATCTTGTGCAAGAATTCTTAGTTCATTGGGGGACTCCTTGAAATTTCAACAACTCGTTGCTTTAGAGCAGCATGTAGAGTCAAGCTTTACCGCAAAGAACTTTTCTAGATTGTATTTGGTGGTGCATTCTCAAAGGGAAGAAAGACGTAAGCTATTAGAAAAGGTTAGCGAAAAAATCTCGGGTCTTGCAAAAGCAGAGGTCTCTTTTCATGAGGGGCGGGATTGGGATTTTATTTATAATGTCCTGGGAACGCCTTCTTTGTTTGGAACCCAAGAAGTTATCGTCTGGGATAGCTCTAAAGGTCTACCTGAAGAGGCAGAAGAGAAGTTCCTTAGGTATGTGGCTAACCCGTCACCATGGGCTTTTTTGCTGATAGGCGTTGATTCTTTTAAATCTTTTTCTAAACTCTATAAAGAGGCTTCTAAAGATATTGTTATCCTCGACTTATCAGAGGAAAAGCCTTGGGATAAGGAAAAAAGACAACAGCAAGAGATTTTACAGAAGGTAAAGCAAGAGGGTAAAAATATTACACCAGGAGCTCTTGCTAGGCTGCTTTTAATAAGTGAGGACTCGTTGACTTTGGAGTCAGAGCTGATGAAAGTACTTTCTTATATCGGAGATCGCTCCTCTATTGTAGAAAAAGATGTAGAGGCCGTGACGGCGGCCCCCCTTGTAACAAGATGGCAGATGGCTGAAGAGCTTATTTGGGAAAATGGCAAGGACTATGAGATAGAGGACCTCTCAGCTCTTCTAGCCCTTGTAGGGCAGATCAGGTTCTTATTGCATCAAGCAAGAAGGATCAGTACCTATGTCCAAGAAAAGAAAAGCCCTGAATCTATCATGAAAGCCGTTAACATAAGATCGGCAGCTTTGCAAAAAACTCTGCAGAGGATCAAAAGCTGTAAGGGAGAGTATTTCAACTCAGCCTTAGCCGTGCTTTGCGATTTAGAGGTTCTTGCTAAAAATAGCTCTTTAGACTCGAACTTTTTATTTCATTATTTACGTATGCAACTAGCTCAACTTAGGCAAGATTATGTCAGATAGAAAACCGCATTTATTGTTACTTCCTAATTTTCTTTCCGAGGAAGCTTCTCTAGAGACACTACCTGCCATATTAGGCCAAAAGGTATCTTGCTTAGATGGGATCATTGCCGAAAGTGAAAAAGAAGCAAGACGGTATTTAAAGCACTTTTCTTTTAAAGAAGGAAAAACATTTAGAGACATTCCCATCCGTCTATTAAATGAACATACATCTAAAGAAGATCTTCAAGAGCTACTAGCTCTTGTTACAGGGGAAGCGACCTGGGGGATCATTTCGGATGCAGGGTTGCCCTGTATCGCAGATCCAGGCGCCCAACTGGTAGCTTTAGCGAAGCAAAAGGGGATATCGGTAGAGGCTGTCTCGGGTCCATCTTCCGTGTTCTTGGCCCTAATGCTCTCTGGTCTTTCGGCTCAACGGTTTTTCTTTCAAGGATACTTAGAAAGGGATCCTGAGAAGCTTCGTGCCGAAATACGTGTATTGGAAAAAGAGTCCAAGCAAAGAAAATGTACACAGGTCTGTATAGAAGCTCCTTATCGGTCGTTAAATCTTTTTTCTGCATTACTACAGACTTTAGAGGACAATACGAAGCTCTCTATTTCTTGTGACCTAACGTCCAAGACAGAATTTAGCGAGACCTTTTCAGTTAGACAGTGGAAAAAACGAGAAGAGCCCAATCTTCAGAAAAAACCGACTATTTTTCTTTTTAACGCTGGCGAATAAATAAAGATAATTTGCATATTAGGAAAAGTTTTTTTTAACCTGAGGTGGGTATGAAGATTTTTCCTTTTGTTTTGACTTTGTGTGTGAATTTACCGGGAGCTGGCTTTTCAAGCGAGACTCCCGTTGTTGCGGCGTACTATGAGAACTGGTCACAATACAGGCCTCCATCAGGAGGAAGAGCCGTATTTTTCCCTAATCTAATAGATCCTACCATTTTAACCGATCTTTACTATGCCTTTGCCGTTTTTGGTTTTGTAACGGCTTCTATAGACCAGGAAAATCCCCATTTAACGGGAGACTATACCGTGCAGCCCGTAGAGTGGAATGATGAAAGTGTCTTATATCCTCAAGTTATGGATTTAAAGCAGATCAATCCCAATCTTAGAAATATCCTTTCTATAGGTGGATGGAGTTTTAACGATCCTACGGACAAGATGGGGGAGTACACCTACAAGTTGTTTAGTCAAATGGTGGGAGAGGAATCTAATAGAGCTCAGTTTATCGATTCTGCCATCAGTTATGCGCAAAGGTATGGATTTCAAGGGATCGACATCGACTGGGAATACCCAGGAGATCAAAGTAGGGGCGGGACGCCTGATGACTTTGCAAACTTCATCACATTTTTGCAAGAAGCCTACACAGCTTGTCATGCAGCAAATCCTCCTCTACTTTTAACATATGCTTCTCCTGCGATTGTTCCTTCGGGGGTACCCGAAAGTTATCAAGATGATCCCGCTTCTTACTTCGCTTGGTTAGCCGAGGCTTCAAAATATCTGGATAGGCTGAATGTGATGGCTTATGACTATCATGGATCTTTTGATAATCCGCAGTTAACGGGAGTCAACGCTCCTTTAAACCAGGACACGGATCCAAAAAGTCAAATGTTCCTAGCGGCTACTTTGCAAAATTACTTACAAAATGGAGTGCCTGCAAATAAGATCGTTCTCGGGATGCCGACATATGGTCACTCATATGGAGGCGTTGCTAGCTTAACTTCTGCAGATAGCGGCCCAGGGAAGCCTTTTACGTCACCTGGCGCCGCGGGCCCCTCTACAGGAGCTCTCGGGACCTTAGCTTATTTTGAGGTAGCCGATATGACGGCAACAAATACGTTAGTATTTGCCTCGGATGTCGCGACTCAAACTGCCTACGGATATAATACGGCTACTCAAGAATGGGTAAGCTTTGACACTCCCGATACCATAGCTCTTAAAGTGGGTCTTGCCTTAGATAAGGCTATTTTAGGGTGTATGTTTTGGGCTGTTGATGATGACGAATATCAGTGGGGAGAAAAATATCCCAATATTCGCAAGGGGTATACTCTTTTCTATCCTGCGGACTAATTAAACAGCAGCTTGATCGCAATCTGGCTGCTATTTTTCACTCCTGTGGGTGGCTCTCGGTTCGTCGTGAAATCGGACTGTTTGATTTCGGTGGAGGCCTTAAAGATTCTCTTGAAGATCTTTGGTAAGGGGGTAGGAAGTCGTCGAGTGTAGGGGGGGAAAATAGAGTGTGCCTAGGGCTTGTGGTAAGGATTGTATTTATTCTATTTTGAAGAAAATCTGAAAAAGGAACGTTCACTGTAGTAACAGCTCTGAGTTCCGTGGAAATACGTAAATAATCTATGTTTCCAAGATTACGAAAAAAAAAATGCCCAATTCGACTTTCGGTAGGGAGGTGGGAGTTTTCTCCCGGGGGAGGGATGGCAATTGTTAGATTAGGACGGGAAGGTCTTCTTATTGGATTTGTTGACATGATAATATCCTTTTGTGTTTAACTCACACTTTTAAGAAATTTCAATTTCTAATCCTAGCAAAAGCCCCATTGCTTCGGGAAGGGAAAATTTTGCTTTCTTAACTTTGTTAACGCTTATATCAATTTCATAGTTTTTTGCGCAGGAGAAATTAGCTTTTGAAAGGTCGTTGTTATGAAAAGTGGTCAAAAAGAGGTCCGCATTTCTAAAGTCCGCTTCTATTAAGCAGGTATCGGTAAAACAGCATTCTTTGAGATTGCAGTTATAAAATGAAGTTTGCTTTATATTTAAATTCGAGAAGTTACAATAGTGTAAAAAGCTGTTTTTGGTTTTTATCGAGAAGAAATTTTTATCGCATTTAAAAAATTCTGCTCCGACAATCTTGCAATCTTCAAAACAGGCATCTTGTAATCTACATCCCTCTAATTTCAGAAGGCTTAGATTACAAGCTTTAAAAGAACAAGATGTAAATCTAGCATTTCGCAGCGAACACCCCGTGAAGTTGCAGTTTTTAAACACGCAATTTGTAAATAAGTGCTCGGAAAGTGACAGGTTAGAGAAGTCTTGTGCTTCAATTATTAGGTCTTCTGCTGCCCCGTCTTTGAATGAAGTCATAAATCGGTTGTGTTGGGTTGTTTTTTTAAATCAGAAAATACTTTTTGGGTGCGACCTAGTGCTGTCAATGTAGGGCCGCGTTCAGCTTCTTCTATTATGGAGGCCGCTTCAAGGCGTGTTAATTCGGCAGAAGTTTTATAAAAACGTAAGCAAGAAATCGGGTAAGCAAGCTGTGTTACCACAGCCGCT
>JAZKAC010000089.1:0-28589 GCA_040389325.1 Chlamydiota bacterium
TTAGAGCCTTTTTATAAGAAATTTCCAGAAATATCGCTACGGGATACTCCTCATAGCGTGTATGGTATTTCTTTAAAAAAAGAGGATGTTTCCCATTTAGATCTTTCCATATTTTACCAACTAGAAGAGGTGGATGCGTCTGGTTTCTCAGAATTTACGGCAGATCTATTTAATGAGTTGCCTTTAGAAAATATAAAAAAATTGAGTTTACAAGGAATTGATGTTACGGAATTTGATTTTTCGAGGCTTACTTCTTTAGAGGAAATAGATCTAAGCGGAGCTAGGGACCTTACGGCAGATGTATTTAACAGGTTGCCTTTAGAAAATATAAAAAAATTGAGTTTGCAAGGAATTGATGTTACGGGATTTGATTTTTCGAGGCTTATTTCTTTAAAGGAGATAAATCTAAGCATGGCTAGACGTCTTACTGCAGATCTATTTCATAGTTTGCCTTTAGAAAACATAGAAAAGTTATGTTTGTGGGGGGAGTATACAGATGTTACGGGCTTTAAATTCTCAAGGCTCCATTCTTTGAGAGAGTTGCGTTTAGGCAGCGTTAAAAATCTTACTGCAGAGCAGTTTAACGGTTTATCTAAAAAAAACATAGAGAAATTAGAATTGTCAGGTTGCGATATTAATGTTGCAGGATTTAATTTTAGAGAGCTTTCTTCTTTAAGAGATTTTAAGGTCGGGTATGTTGTCGGTTTTGATGTAAAAGAATTTAATAGTTTGCCTAAAAAAAACATAGAGAAGTTGAATTGGATTGATATTAATGTTGCCAGATTTGATTTTGTAGAGTTTTCTTCTTTAAAGAATTTAACTCTAAATTCGGTTAAAGGTCTAAATGCAAGAGAATTCAATAGTATTCCTAAGGAAGGTATAGAGAAAATCGATTTATGGAACATTACTGGTAATGTTCCAGAGTATGAATTTTCAAGTTTTTTTTCTTTAAAAGAGTTGCTCTTAATCGGTATTAAAGATTTCACGGCATCACAATTTAATAGTTTGCCAAAAGAAAATCTAAAAAAGGTTAATTTAGCACAAGACAATGTTACGGGATTTGATTTTTCAAAGCTTACTTCTTTAGAAGAGATAGACTTGGGGAATGTGAAAGACCTTACTGCGGAGCAGTTTAATAGGTTACCTAAAGAGAAGTTGAAAAAGATTTATTTGAGAAGTGTTAATGTTGCGGAGTTTGATTTTTCAGGGTTTCTTTCTTTAGAAGAGATAGATCTAGACGGTGCTATAGGTCTTACTGCAGATCAATTTGATAGGTTACCTAAAGAGAATCTAAAAAAAATAAATTTGAGAGGAGTCGATGTTGAAGGGTTTGATTTTTCAAGGCTTACTTCCTTGAGAGAGATAGATCTAAGCGACTCTAGAGGTTTTGCTTCTTGGCGGTTTAATAGCTTACTCAAAGAAAATCTAAAAATGATTTGTTTAGGATATGCTGATGTTACGGGATTTGATTTGTCGGGGTTCTCGTTAAGTAGAAAGTATGTAGGTTTGTATTTTAGAACGTGAGTCTTTACAAAAGGCTCAAGCTTTAAAAAAGATTTTCGAAACTAGATATGAAACTGCTAAGCCAGTTGCCATTCCGCCAACGCTGCCGATTCCTAAAGAAAAAACAAAATCATTTTTTGTGTAATTTGTTATTTTTTTATTAATAAGTCCTAAGGCGACTAGGGAGGTTAATATTGTTCCTCCTGTGAATCCGCATAAAAAAGAGTAGCCGATAGCTACATTAGGGCCTAGTTTATAGTTTGAGTTAAATGAATTTATTGGAATTCGTTCTTCTTTTTAAGTGGTAGTTAATGTTACTATTCTATGCAAAGCTTCTCTTTTTTTAAATAAGAAATAATTCTTTTTTTTAGGTTAGGGATTGTCAGTGTGACTATTTAAACGTATGGAAAAGGGGATGTCCATGAAAAAAGCCGCAGTGATCGGAGCTGGTTTTGCAGGTCTTGCAATCGCTTATCATCTTCTTTCTAGAGGAATTGAGGTAGATCTTTTTGATCAAAAAGGGGTGGGCGCGGGAGCCTCGGGTGTGGCTTCAGGCCTTTTGCATCCCTATGCGGGAGAGCAGGCTAGAAGAAGCTACCTAGCGGATGAAGCTCTAGTAGAGGCTAAAACCCTTATAGCCCTTGCTCAATCTTTTTCTAAAAAGCCAGTAGCCGACTTTTCTGGGGTGATACGGAAAGCGACGGCAGCGCAGGCTAAGATGCTCTTATCGCATAAAGAGATGTACAAGGATGTGGAAGTCCTGGATGAGAGTACGTTTTTGATTACATCAGGTATAGCAGTGCATTCAAAGCGGTATTTGGAGGGGCTATTTTTGGCTCTTCAAGCTAAGGGGCTGCAGTGGAAAATACAAAAAATACTCTTTTTAGAAGAATTAAAAGAGTACGACAACTATTTTCTAGCTTTAGGAGCGGGTGTTTTTGCCTTCCCCGAGTTGGAGCGCTTTTCTTTAAAGCCTGTGAAAGGACAGGTGCTCACTTGTAAGTGGCCGCTAAACATTCCATCTTTAGAACACGGTTTGATTGGAAAGGGCTATGTAGTTCCTCTAGAAAATGGCAGAGTGCATGTGGGGGCAACGTATGAAAGGGGACTTTTTGATGAAGAGGTTGACATGGAAAAGGCCTTGGTTGATTTAGGTCCTAAGGTGAAAGTGTTAGTACCCGGATGGGAGAACATCGAAGTTGAGGGGTGTATGGCAGGTGTTAGGGTATCTCACACGGGACATTACTTTCCTTTGACGGAAAAGGTTGGAGAAAAAGGGTGGATGTTGGCTGCGATGGGATCCAGGGGGCTTCTTTATCATGGATATGCATCTAAGATGTTGGTAGAATCTGCTATAGGTAAGGGGGATTGAAGATGCAAGGATCTTTATGTTTTTTAGGGACGGGAAGTTCTTTAGGAGTTCCCGTCATTGGCTGCAAGTGTCTTGTTTGTACAAGTGCGGATAAAAAAAATATAAGAATGCGAGCCTCCGCTCTTTTACAAATCTCGGGAAAAACTTTCTTAATTGACGCGGGACCAGATCATAGGCAGCAAGCGCTATCTTATGGGATCGATCATTTGGATGGAGTGATACTCACCCATGAACATTATGATCATATAGGTGGATTGGATGATTTAAAGGTTTATTCTTATAACAAAGATAAGCTGCCTTGTCTTTTGTCTTTACCTACCTATGAAGGGGTAAAGGGAAAATTTCCTTATCTATTTTCTTCTTCCGATGGAGAGGATAGTTTCTTTTTTTCTTGCCAAATACTAAAAGATCTATTTGAAAAGGTGGAGTTTGAAGGAGTCCCTATGGAATGTGTAAGCTTCTTACAGGCCAAGATGCAGGTGACAGGGATTAAAATAGGGGATCTTGCCTATATTTCCGACATCAAGACATATAGTGAGGAATTAATTGCTCGCTTAAAGGGAATCAAAACCCTTATTATAAGTGCAGCGAAGGGGCGACCTACCAATATGCATTTTTCTTTTGAAGAGGCCTTTGCTTTCGCAGCTCTTGTAGGGGCAAAAACAACGTACATAACTCATATAGGTCACGAGATAGGTCAAGAGGATTTACAAAAGATATTGCCTCAATCGGTCTTTCTCGCTTATGATGGTTTAACAATTTCATTTCAAACAACGTAGGGGTAAAGGTTTATGGAAGCAAAACATGTTGTACAACAAGAGCAGTTACCTCTTAAAGACGCAAAAGCAGCCTTTTTAGTGAGTGCCTATCCTTCAGGTGGGGATAAAGTTAGAGTAGAAGAGTATCTAGATGAGCTTGCTAAACTTTGCGATACGTTTGGAATAGAGGTGGTGGGAAGAGCTATCTGTCCTATAAAGAAGTTTGATGCAGGAACCTATTTAGGAAAAGGTAAGTTAGATGAGCTTTTTGCAGAAGTAGAGAGGCTTAAGGCGGATGTTATTATCTTTGATGATGAGATCGCCCCCAATCAACAAAGAAATTTAGAAGCTTTTTTCAAGCATCCCGTTATCGATAGAACGGAGCTTATCATAGAGGTCTTTGCGCAAAGAGCGCAGTCAAGAGAAGCTCAATTACAAATTGAGCTGGCAAGGGTTAAATACCAATTCCCAAGATTGAAGAGGATGTGGACTCACCTTTCTAGACAAAGTTCCAGCGGAGGAGGTTTTGTTAAGGGAGAAGGGGAAAAGCAAATCGAGATCGATAGACGTCTTTTACGTAAGCGAATAGATCAGCTTAAAAAAGAGATTGAAGTGATCGTGTCACAAAGAAACACGCAAAGAAGTGCGAGGAAAAGATCTGGCATTCCAACCTTTGCCATCGTAGGGTATACGAATGCAGGAAAATCCACTTTGATGAAAGCGTTGACGGGAGCTGATGTTTATATTGAAAACAAGCTTTTTGCTACTTTGGATACGACGACAAGAAAATTTCTTCTTCCAAGTAAGCAAGAGATCTTATTTGTGGATACGGTCGGTTTTATCCGTAAGATTCCTCATACCCTAGTAGCCGCTTTTAAAAGTACGTTAGAAGAAGCCGTTAACACGGATATCTTACTTCATCTCATTGACGTCAGTCATCCTTTAGCTGAAGAGCAAGCAAGAGCTACTTTAGAGGTTTTAAAAGAGCTTGGATCGGAAAACAGACCAGTCATCACGGTTCTTAACAAAGTAGATGCTTGCCTAGATCCTGGGGTTGTTAATAAGTTCCGTATAAAATATCCAAAGTCAGTAACCATCTCCGCTCTTAACCATGAAGGGTTGGATGTACTTATCGAGAAGGTTGCAGAAGAAGTTGCTAACCTACGTAAGGTCGTTAAGCTTCGAGTCCCTCAAAGCGAGTACAAGCTTGTGAGCGATTTAATGCAAGAAGGGAAAGTGTTGGATTCTGACTACGAAGAAAATGATGTGCTACTAACCGTAGAAATCCCCGTACAGTGGCAACATAAGGTGCAAGCGTATCTTGTTCCTTGATAAAGAACTCTTAGAAACCTTGGCAAGAGGGGAAGATAGTCAGCATCGATTGAAAAAAGACTTTACCGATCTGGACTCTGCTGCTGCTGAATTACGCACCTCTCTTGAGATGGTGGGTATTGTGAGTGGATGGGGAGACTGTTGTAGATTGCGGTGAGGTAAGAGGCATATTTGCGCTGGCTAGAGTGTTAACTAAGGCTTCTTTGCTGCGTTCTATACGACTTTTAAGATAGTTTTCAAAATGCTCACGAGAGTCTTGTTTTTTAGAAAGTTTTGTTGCTTCGGTATACTCTTGATCGCTAGGAAAGAATACGGGACAGTACTCGCCTTGTATTAAAAGACTATTCATGACAACTCGAGCGAGCCTGCCGTTACCATCGTGAAAGGGGTGGATGTCTACAATGTTTTGGTGGGCAAATGCTGCGAGCTTGATATAATCGGGTTTTCCTAACCTTTGCGTCTCTTTATATAAGTTTTTAAATTCCTGCTCGAATTTTTTTAGGCAACCAGCGATCTCATATCGCGTCGGAGGTAGAAAGGCTATTTTTTGACATACGGCTTTCTCTTTTGGGGTGATCTCTTCCAGTACATTGCCAATTGCCATTTGGGGGGAAATCCGCTTAAGGATGGTCTTTAAAATTTTTAGATCTTCCTTTGTTCCCGCGTGTTTTTTTAATAATTCGGGCCAGTCAGAGTGATCTTGACCTAAGTCATAGTCATCTCTTGAAAAGACGACGGTATTACCCGCTCGAAGGCTGCCTATCGGAGCCTCCGTAGAAATTTGATTGAATAAAAGTTCGTGACTTTTTTGTAAAATAGCCACGATATCCCCATCGCTTTGACTGAAAAAGCCTGCATTCGTATCGAATTCGTTTAAAATATAGCGGATGACTTCTGTTGTGTTATCCATTCTTTTAGGATTGCTTCCAAAAATAAGATCCTCACCCTCTACTTGGATGTGATATCCGGCCATATCGGTGTTCTTTTCTTGTTCGATTGTGGCTAGAACGTCAGGGGGGAGATGATTGGGCATCTCATCTGCCAAGTTTTTTAATCTTGTTTGTTCTGGGAAGCTATGAGAGAACGCCTCTACCTGCGGTTGACCAAAGACTCCCGATCTTCCATCTATAAAAACCATCCTTTCCGAACTTGTGAACTGACTTATATATCGAATGGCGGAAGAAGCCCAATGTACTTTTTTAGCAAGAGCAAGTGTGGCGTTGTCTAAAAAGTCTATGGAAGGCAATTTAGCGATGTTTCTGCCTCCTATGGGGCCCCAAGTGGAAATGGGGTGCTCAAGAACCCATCCTTCGGTTGGTTTTTTTTCGGAAATAGCTCTAGATAAGAGGGTAATGTCTTTTGCATCTACGGAGTATAGTTGAATAGGCTTCGTATCTATGGGTATAGGTAGGTTTGTAATGTTGTTATTAATCAAAGTAATACCACAGTTTATAATGTTAAAATATTAATTATACACTAAAATTAATTAATTATAAAGGTGTTTTGATGTAATGTTTTGATGTAATTTGCCCAGTTATCAGAAATTTTTTCAAATAAGACAATGACTAAAGTTTCTGTGAGGCTTGGACTCAACTTGCGCGTCAAAACACAGTCGAGTTTGACTTAATACACATTAAAGCTTACACTAAAGATTGTAAGGATTAAGTTAATATACATTACAGAGGTCTCTATGCGTCGTATTTCCCCTTTGCCAATACCAGTGAAAAAAGCCCTCAGAAAGCTTGGGCAAGACATCTCCGAGGCTAGGCGCCGCCGTCGCATCCCTATGGCATTAATGGCGGAGCGCGCCTGCATCAGTAGGATGACTCTTACAAAAGCAGAAAAAGGGGATCCTTCCGTTGCCCTTGGAATCTACGCCTCCATTTTATTTGTTCTCGGGTTAACCTCTCGTTTAATGGATTTAGCTGATGCAAATTATGATACAGTAGGACGCTCTTTGGAAGAAGAAAACCTACCTAAACGAATTCGTCTACCTAAGTCGAAAAAAGAGGAAGGTTCTTTATGAAAGATAAAGTCATCCACGTCTTTTTAGATCTTAAAGACAAAACACACTACGTTGGAAGACTTTGGGCCCATGTTCATAAAAGACAAACAAGTGCTTCTTTTCAATATGAACTCGATTGGCTAAAACATCCAGAACGATTTGCTTTAGAGCCTGCGCTGATGTTAACGGAAGGAACTTATCATACAGAAGCTGATCATTCTTTGTTTGGGGCAATGAATGACTCGGCTCCAGATCGATGGGGACGTATGCTGATGAGGAGAGCTGAAAGTCATTTGGCAAAAAAAACAAAAGAACCTTTAAGAAGCTTAAATGAAGTAGACTACCTACTTAAAGTCAATGATAGCATAAGACAAGGAGCTCTACGTTTTAAAGAAACTTTAGAAGGGCCTTTTCTTACGCCTCCTAACATCTGCTCTATTCCTCCTCTCATCAAGCTACCAAAACTGTTATCAGCAACAAAAAAATTCCTTCAAAACAAAGAAAATGAAGAGGATCTAAAACTTCTTCTAGCTCCTGGATCTTCCCTTGGAGGAGCTAGGCCTAAAGCCTCTATATTAGGCAAAGAAGGGAATCTATCTATAGCAAAATTTCCTAGGGATGATGATGAATTTTTGACAGTTCTTTGGGAATCTGTAGCTCTTAACTTAGCCTCTAATGCCGGTATCCCAACTCCTAAATCACGATTAGAAATTGTCTTAAATAAATCGGTTCTTATCATCCAACGCTTTGATCGCGAAGGCAATCACCGGATCCCCTTTTTATCTGCTATGAGTATGTTAGGAGCTAAAGACGGAGAGCTCCATAGCTATCTTGAAATCGTTGATGCCATAAAACAGTATGGAGCCTATCCAAAACAAGATATGATAAATCTTTGGAGGCGCATAGTTTTTAGTGTTCTAATTTCTAACACAGACGACCACTTGCGCAATCATGGTTTTTTATACGAATCTTGCAAAGGATGGACGCTATCCCCCATCTACGATGTAAATCCAACCTCTACCCTCATCAAACCCCGTATCTTAACAACCACCATCAACCTTGATGATGGCACAGCTTCTTTAGATCTAGCTCTATCGGTTGCTGATGAATTTGGGTTAAGTCAGGCAGATGCCAAGAAAATTGCTAAAGAAGTAGCCTTAAGCGTATCTAACTGGCGAGGTGTTGCTAAAAACCATAAAATCAGTTCTTCTGAAATAGAACGAATGGCCTCTGCCTTTGAGCACCTAGACCTCAAACAAGCACTCTCTTTAAAATAGCATTATCCATCCATGAAACTCATATTTCTAGAAGTTTTGCTTGTATTTTTTTAATTCTTTGTGTCGTATTTGGCTTTTTTTAACTTGAGTATCCAGTCTTCGGGAACTCCAGCTCTTATTCGAGGCTCTTCTAAGAAAGGAGAACCTTTAGCTCTTGCAACAGGAAGTAAGGAGGGTGTGTGGTTCCTCCAGCAATCCCAAGAAGACTCTTCGGGGGCTTTCATTTTGTTAAGCCAGTTGAATCCAAAAGAAACATGGCTGATTTCATCTTCATAGATACGACGCATGAGAAGCGCTGAGGCTATATCATCATGCTGGGTGAAGATTTTTTCATAAACGGGCGCGAAGTCCAAATTAGCCATTTCAAAGGTAAGACTCATAACGCTTAGGTATTCAAGAGGTGTGTGTAAAAACTTCGTATAGGCCCAAAAATGCTTATAGAGGGGCATATCTCCAAACTTTACACCCATCTCCAGGAGCCTTTGTGTGTAGAGTTTTACGTGCTCTTGCTCTTCTTTGAGTGTGTTGGCAAGTCCTTTACGAAAGTGCTTGGGTGCATTTGGGAAAGCTAAGAGTGCGTAAGCCATGATTTCAACGGCTAAGAGCTCATGTCCTGCAAATCTATGTAGGCAGACAGCTCTTTTATCCACGTTATTGAGTTCGTGAAGAACGGGAAGCTTCTCTTTTCTGGAGTGCTTTTTAAATTCCATTCCGATAGGACGCGAAGGGGTATCCCAGAGGATGGCAGAACCTGGTGTCTTATCCGTAAGAAGGGGAGGGCTAAGTAACTTTTCTTCTAGCGTATCTGCACTTAAGATGCGCACGCACCAATCATGAATTTCCATAAGAATCAAAAAAAGAAAGTAGAGGAGGCTAAAGCCTCCTCTACTTAGGGGTTAATTTTCTACTTCGATAACAAAGTAAGCAGGGAATGCAAAGTTGTTATTAGGACGAGGGAATGCGACACAGTTTACTTTTTTACCTACAAACTCTTGTAAGTTTATTTTTGTACTATATACATAACCGACAGGTAATCCGTCTTGCTTTATAAAGTAGTCGCCTGGTTTAGATTTAACGGGAGCTAAGTACGGCTCTAAAATGCCCGTGATCTTGGCAGCGGCTAGTTTTTGATCTTCGTAGTATTCGTTCATATCTCGGCTGTCATTAACGCTGACCCAGCTTAGATACAAGGCTTCTTCTACGGGAGACCACAGTTTCATTTTATCGGTAGGAGCTGCTACAGGTGCTTGTTTAACTTCGGCAGCAAGAGCTTCTTCTTCGTATGTTTTGCTCTCAAGATAAGAAATTCTTTTGTCTAAGAACTGTTCTTGTGCCTTAACCAGCAATTCTTGAGCTTGTTCTACGAGCTCTGGAAACTGAGTGTATTCTTGTGTTATCGTTTGAAAGTTGTGATTCATCTTATCAAAGTCGATATTAGGAAAATTCTTTTGTATTTCAGTTTCTGCAAATTGCTTGGCTAGAATAAGGTCTTGGTTCGCTTTTTTGTATTTTGTTTCGTAAGCGACTTTAACTTCAGGACCGCCAAGGTTCTCTACATAGTTTTTCGCGATGTAGAATTGAACTGTAGGAGGAGGGGTAATTTCAAGCCATTTGTTGCTGGAGGCACAGATGGTCCCTTCTACATGATCTCCCGAATTTAGGTGAGCGAGAATAGGAGCTTCCGTGTGAGGTTCCAAGCGTACGTTGACTCGATTACCTTCGACTTGGTTATCTAAGACAAAGCTTCTAAATACATAGGCTTTAACATCGTTAGTCGGTGATACGGCCCAAAAATCATCCATCTCTCCCGTAACAAGTAAAAGAGCGCCTTTTTCAAGTTCTTTAACAACGGGACTATCCGTGTTAGGTTGCAATCTTAGGCGTACTTTGTTTTTCTTTACTTTGCCCGTAAAAGGGTTGACGGATGTTTTTACTTTTATTTTTTCTACGACGGGAGGCTCTATTACAGGTTGTTCTATAACAGGCTTTACCTCTTCAGAAAAAAAAGAAGTTTGTTCGGGAAACGGTTGAGCAAAAATAGACTCGGAATTCATATCGGATAGATCCCCCGGATGATCTCCAAGTAATGCAGTAGAATGAACTAAAAATACTGAAGTGCAGAGTAAACTTACTTGTTTAAACATGATGATTGAACCTCCTGAGGCCTAAAAGTTTCTCGTGTTTTAATTATCAGAAAGTTCATTCTAGAGTTTATGGTTTTTTTACACCAATGATTTTTTTGTGAAATAAGAGATCTCTTTGGTATTAACCTCTAATAGGCTAAAAATCGACTCGTTTCGAGTTCTTATAACGCATCATCCAAATAGGCTGCTACGGCAGTCGCGCTGCTTGAAGGGATGTGTTTAACAAGATGTTGGGTTAGTGCATGGGAGGCGTGCTTTTGTACTTTTTCCAGTAATTCTTTTTCCGAGATTTCGTCGAATCCTTTATCCATCAAAAGGACAATGTCTCCTTTTTTTAAGGCGTAGGTTTCGATTGTAGGCTCGGAGCTGAGTATGCTTGTAAATTTATTAGTGCTAGTAAAGGCATGGCTTGTGTCGGTCTTCAGTCCGTAAAATACTCGATTATAAATAAGCCAGGTTTTATTAAATGTATCTACTTCAAAAGATGCATCCAGTCCGAATTTATTACAAATAGCCTCTTGTTTTAAGGGGCAATTCCAATCATGAGAAGGTGAAAAAGGGATAGGGACTCTTTGATTGCCGAATTTTCTGTAGCAAGTAGCGTTACCGCCTAAGGTTGCCGTTGTTACTTCTTGTTTAGCTGGATCAAAAACACAAAATACCGCAGAGGCTATTTTAATCGTGCCTTCGGTGTTTATAGCTAAGTCTTTTTGGACCATTTTTATCGTAGTAGCTAGGGTCTCTTTAATGTTTTTTTCTTTTAATTTTGTGGAGAATATTTTTAGGAAAGAGTCTTTTACCTGCGTGGCAGCTCCATTTTTAGTAAGATCGGTTAGAACGCCTGCAATGGATTTACCGTTTGAAATAGGTCCTTGAAAAGAAACACTGCTTGAATTACGTCTAGAAGCAGATGCAAAAGTGATATCTAGAGGACTAATCATGAAACTTTTTTCCCGAGTTGTGGATGCTGATGAGGGGGAGTATATAGAAGTTGTTATTTTAAAAGACTGGATATTTTGCCGATTTTTATAAGGGAGATCTGGAGGGGAAGATTTTCCCCTCCGAACCAGTTGATAATATGTTGGATAGGATTCGGTGATTTTAAAATTTCCGACGCCCTATGATACCACAATTAGATTCACCATTCCCTCTCTCCATGTAAACTTGGATATTCAAACCGTAGCCATCGCGTGAAGGCTCCTCTCCGATGCAGATGTGGGTGTCTCCTATCATGTCTTTACTAAATGCATAAGTAGGCTTCTTCGAATAGAATAATCGCTCCCCTAAGGCAGAGCAATAGGTCAGGTCAAAAGCACTTGGTAATTCATAATCCGTGTACGTAGGCTTTATAACGCCCTTTTGATAATCCCTGCTGGACAAGCAAGCGTCCCGACTTTTGCTTCCCGGAAGAAACTCTTTCGTGAGCACTGCCCATTCACCATCCACACTTGAAAAATTGCTCAGTTCTCCAGATCCACCTACTCGCCAACCAGGTTTAAGAGCATTAAGCATCCTTATAGTAAGAGGCTTCTTAGAGCCATCTTGCGCTGTAATCTTTGAAAATATAAAGATAAGGCGGTGGGTGTCTTTCGCAAGTTTTAGCTCTCCTCCGTCTACAAATTCAGACCAAGAACGTTTACGCTTTCCCCAGATAGGGCAGGGTTTGTTTAAGAAATCTTGAATCTTTCGAGGGACGGGAGGTAGTTTTTTCTCGAGTGCCTTCGGATTCTTTAAATCTTCTGGAGAAATTGTACAAAATGATGGAAGAATGGTGTCGGCTTCTTTTTGAAAATGGGCAGCTAGATCGTATTTACTCACGTTTGTTGCTAGATAGGCTGCGTCAAGCAGAAGATTGCTTCTTTCTATAGGATCCCTTAAAAGCAAAGCTAACTCGGTATAGACTTGAAATTGATAAGGATCGTTGGCTAAAATTTGGTTGTAGCGAGTAATTTTCTCTTCAGGATCTTTAAGTTCATTAATTGCTCTTAATTCTTCTTTTTGTAATGGATTTGATTTTAATACGAACTCAAACTCATTAAGTAGGGCTCCGCATTTAGAATCGGGAAAATATTCTTGATACCAGTTTAGTTTTTTGATGATTTTTTCTATATCGCTTTCAACTAAAGGATTTTTTTGTTTGGAGTTGAGTTTTTTATTAAGAGCTTCCAATCTAAAATAAAGATCTGCATGAGGATTTTCTGGTGATTTTTCTGACCAAATAAGGTTGTATGCCAGGGAAACCTTTTTATAATTCGATCCCGCTAGCCTGTCAGGTTCTAAAGAATTAGGAATAGGTGTGCAGATCTTACGTCCTGCTGTGAGGCAAGTGGGACAAGCTTTCACTGCGTTTTGTGCGAGCCACAGCTCTAAACAACTTTTTTCGAATATATGGTTGCAATCCGTGATAACAGGGTCTTCTATAGGGTTTCTTGATATAGCACACTCAAGCTTCAGCTCGTTCACTACACTTTTAAAGGCTTCTTGCTGAACTCCAGCCATTGCCGATTGAACACGCGTCGCCATACTAGACTTATCTGCTGTGGTAAGGTTCAACCTTTGAGCAACAGGCCTGCTTGAGCTTGAATTAATGTTCATAAAAATCCTATTATTGTTATTATTAAAAATATAATTATACATTAAAATGTAATAAAATACAAGGTAATCATATCAAAAAGATCGGGTCATCAGCTAAAGTCTCATCTAATTAATTATAAATGTGTTGTGATTCTTCTAAAAAAAGATTGTATGTTATCTTGTTTCCGGTATGCTCCCGAATTGTTCCGATGAATCGTAGTGTGTCTTTTTTTAGATAGAAATATTTTATTATAATAAGGAGGCTTTCATGACGCGAAAAACTATTGTGATCGATACTAACGTATTGTTGCATGACCCGGATGCCATTCGTAAATTTAAGGATAATGATGTTGTGATTCCTCTTGGAGTCTTAGAGGAACTTGATGGGATGAAAAGGCTTTCCGATGACCTTGGAAAGAATGCCAGATATGTAATTCGTTACATAGATTCATTAAAAGAGAGTAAGCAAGGAACTTTGCATTCAGGTGTGCCTATCGAAAACGGTAGCACCGTTCGTATCCATGTAGATAATCGATCTATAGAAAAAAAACCGTTTCCTCTGCCTATGGATCGCAATACTAATAGAATCCTTTTAGCGGCTTATCAGATCAAGGAGATGGGGCAGAAAGTTGTGCTGGTCTCTAAAGATTTTGTTATGAGGGTTAAGTCGGAAGCTATCGATATCGAAGCGCAAGACTATGAAAATCTCAAAGAGTCTTATGCGGGGATGTATCGCGGGTATAGGAAGCTTGAGGTTCCTAAAAGGGAGATTGATCTTTTTTATAAAGATGGATTTGTTGCAACGGATGTGGAAGGGTTAGCTCCTAATGAATACTGCCATTTGGTATCCGTTGAGCAGTCTTCTGCCGTTGTAAAATACAATCACGTCTTAAAAAGATTTGAGCCTCTTATCAAGATTACGCGAGATATTTGGGGAATTCACCCTCTGAATGTGGAGCAAAAATGCGCTTTGGATCTTTTATTAAGAGATGACATAAAACTTGTATCTTTAATAGGACAGGCGGGAACGGGAAAAACTCTTTTAGCGTTGGCTGCAGGACTTAAAAAAACGTTTGATGAGCCTGTCTATAACCGTATTTTGGTTAGTCGTCCTATCATGCCTCTTGGGAAAGATATAGGGTATCTTCCTGGCACTAAGGAGGAGAAGTTATTTCATTGGATGCAACCTATCTATGATAACTTGGAGTTTTTGTGTCAGTCTACGGGAGGTCCTGCTAGCGGAGCTGAGACGCAAAAATGGATTATGGAGAGTAAGAAAATCGAGATGGAGGCCGTAACCTATATCAGAGGAAGAACCCTTCCTAAAATGTTTATCATTATTGATGAAGCGCAAAATCTTACGCCTCACGAAGTGAAGACGATAATTTCTAGGGCAGGAAAGGGGACTAAGGTAGTATTAACGGGAGATCCTACACAGATTGATAACCCTTATTTGGATAAAGATTCAAATGCTCTTACATTCACGGTAAGTAAATTTAAGAATTATCCTATCTTCGGTCATATTTTTCTTGAGAAAACGGAAAGATCAGAGCTTGCAGCTCTTGCAGCGGATATTTTATAGACAAAAAAAAGCCCTCTTAGAATTCTAAGAGGGCTTTCTTATTTTAGGTTGGCATCGGAAGCGTTGCTCTAAGGCTAAGTTTAATCTGTCCTCTATCGTTGACATCTAAAACTTTCACATTGATTTTATCCCCTTCTTTGACCACATCCGTCACGTTCTGGACTCTATGATGAGCAAGTTCGGAAATATGGCATAGGCCTTCTTTCCCCATAATTTCTACAAAAGCGCCAAACGGCGTAGTAGAAACAACTCTACCGGCATAGACTTTACCGATTTCTACTTCAGAGGTAAGATTGGTAATGATCTCTTTAGCCTTTCTCATCGACTCCGGATTTGTGGAGGAGATGCTGATAAGGCCGCTATCATTAATGTCAATCTGAGCGCCTGTTGTTTCGATAATGGCTCTAATTTGCTTTCCTGCAGGTCCGATTACGATACCGATCTTGCTAGGCTTGATCTGCATAGTTTCTATTCTAGGTGCATAGCAAGAAAGTTGTGTTTTTGCTTGAGGGCAAGCTTCTAGCATCTTGTTTAAAATGTGGATTCTTCCAAGTCTAGCTTGAGCTAGGGCAACTTTCATGATTTCGTAGGTGATCCCTTCAATTTTAATATCTAATTGAAAAGCCGTGATTCCATGATCGCTTCCTGCTACTTTAAAGTCCATATCTCCTAGAGCATCTTCTGCTCCCAAGATATCGGATAAGATAGCATATTCGGATCCTTCTAAGATAAGACCCATAGCAATACCTGCAATAGGATGCTTAATAGGAATACCTGCATCCATCATGGAGAGACATCCACCGCAAACAGAAGCCATGGAAGAAGATCCGTTGCATTCTGTTATGTTGGATTCTACTCTAACAACATAAGGAAACTGCTCTTGACTCGGCATGGTTTTAGCAAGAGCTCTTTCAGCTAGCTTTCCATGTCCGACTTCACGACGACCAGGAGCTCCCATGCGTCCAACTTCACCTACGGAATACGGAGGGAAGGAGTATTGTAGATAGAACTTACGATGTCCATCTCCATCTAAGTCTTCGTAACGTACGGCCATAGTTTCTCCGCCAAGAGTTGTGACGGCTAGAGATTGTGTTTCTCCTCTTGTGAAAAGGGAGCTACCGTGCGTTCTTGGAAGAAGAGATTGTTCAATTGAGATGTGACGAATTTGATCGCAGCTGCGACCGTCTAGACGTTTTTTGTCTTTTAGGATCATCGTTCTCATGATGTCAGCTTGCACTTTCTTGATGGTTGCTGCAAGTTCGGAAGTTGTGTAAACAGGTTCTTTATCTTTAGGGAAGTAAAGAGCTTCGATTTCTTGTTTTATAAGTGTAGCTGCATCTTCTCTTGGATGCTTTTCTTTTAAAGAAAAAGCTTCGGAGAATTTTTTGCCAAAACTTGCTTTGATTTCGTCTTCTAAAGCTTTAGGCAGTGTGCGAATGGAGCTTCTATTTTTTTCTTTTCCGATCAGCTTTTGCCAGTCATTTAATTTTTGGCAGATGATTTTAATAGCTTCATGACCTTCGGAGATAGCTTCCAAGATTTGCTCTTCCGTTAAAAAGTCCGCGTATCCTTCAATCATCAAGATAGCATCTTCGGAACCTGCGATCATAAGATCCAGTTTAGATTGCTTTTGTTCTTCTACTGTAGGGTTGATGATGAATCGATCTTGGATCAATCCGACGCGTACTGCTGCAACGGGCTTGATAAAAGGGATATCGGATAAGACAAGAGCTGCAGAAGCTGCGCAGATAGCCAAAGAGTCGGGAGAGTTAACGCCGTCATAAGAGAAAACAAAAGAAAGAAGTTGTACTTCGTTGAAATATCCTTCTTCAAAAAGAGGACGTAACGGACGGTCGATTAGTCTAGAGATGAGAGTCTCTCTTTCTGTCGGTCTTCCTTCTCTTTTGATAAATCCGCCAAGTGTTTTTCCTGAAGAGGAAAATTTTTCTTGGTAGTCAACTCTTAAAGGAAGAAAATCGATATTTTCCGTTGCTTTAGGAGAAGAGCAGACTGTTGTAAGTAAGATAGTGTCTTCGCATCGAAGTGTGACGGCTGCGTTAGCTTGTTTAGCTATTTTTCCCGTTTCGAAAATAAGGGTCTTTCCGCCAACCGGGATGTGTAATTGATGAGTTTCTTTCATGTTATTCCATAAGTAATAATGTTGTGTGTAGAGAGATGAATTGACCATTTAGAAACAGGGTGAGCTGTGTCTAAATGGACCTTTCATCCCTTAAACGAGGGGGAGTATATCAGAAATTATAAGAAATGCAAAAGAAAAACCCACTTTCTTGGCAGAGTGCAAAGAAAGTGGGTTTTCTATAAAATTATTTTCGGAGATTGAGTCTAACGATCAGGTTCTGGTATCTTTTCGTGTCTGTAGAGTTAAGATAGTCAAGAAGCTTTCTTCTTTGCCCTACTAACTTAATCAAAGACAATCGGGACCCATGGTCCTTAGGTGCAGCTTTTAGGTGCTCCGTCAACTCGGTGATTCTTTCTGTCAGGATTGCAATTTGAACATCTGCGGATCCGGTATCTTTTTCGTGTAATTGAAATTTTTTTGTAATTTCTTCCTTAGTACCCTTATCTAAAGACATCTTATATATTCTCCCCGTATTGAGAGTTTAGAAGGTAGACAAATTTAAAAATAAAAACGTAAAACATTTGAAAATAGTATAGCTTAGGCATGCATAAATGAGCAAACAAAATATCCCACTTGCTATTCGTTGCGCAGACTGCTACAGTTTCTCTGACTCAAATTGTAACATAATTGAATTTAAAGGTGAATAACTATGATTGCAGAATCTACATATAGCAGGAAGTTTGCTCTTTTAGAGTGCTTTTCCGAAGAAATTTTTAATGGGATTAAAAAAGAA
The DNA here is from genome assembly GCA_040389325.1 of Chlamydiota bacterium. GTDB lineage: Bacteria > Chlamydiota > Chlamydiia > Chlamydiales > Rhabdochlamydiaceae > CAIJXB01. The sequence goes on from JAZKAC010000089.1 coordinate 17,421, forward strand.
ATTAAACGAGAAATAGCGACAAAAGGCTCCTCTTTGCAGAAGAAGTTGGGGATTCAGTCCGTTAAAGAGACTAAAGAGGTGGCTGAGCTGTTTTTAAAGAATATTATTGCAGGTGGAGATGGTGAGCTCGGTGAGTGGGTAGCATCCGCTTGGATCAACCGTCATGGGGAGATTTTTCAATGTTTTCATGAGCATTTGACAAAGGTTTCTGCTAAGTATGATGAGCTGACGGAGATCCCTTCTGCGGCTGAAGCAGTCTTGATTCAAGAGTCTATATCAAACTTCGGCGCTTTAAATGTTTATATTTTTTGCATTTTAAATTCCGTTGTTATTTCTGCGAAAAGAGCGGAAGAACTCAAAAATCTTGCTCAAAAAGAAGTTGAAAGTAAAAAAGAAGAAAAAGAAACGGTTCCTGTAGTTTCAGTGGAAGAGTTGCGAAAGAAATTTGATGAGCAAATGCAAAAAGTCCTCGAAAAACAGGAAAAGAGAATTTTAGGAATTACGGAAAGACATGGGATGGAGATTGCTGGGTACCGCAAGCAAATCAGCCGGTTGCAGCAAAAGCTGGAGAGTCATTCTTGCGGAGTCTAGATGAGATGTTTATGCAGGAAGCTCTTCTAGAGGCAAAAAAAGCATTTGCTGAAGATGAGGTTCCTGTAGGGGCTGTTGCCGTATTTCAAGGAAAGATTATTGCAAGGGCTTATAATCGGGTGGAGTCATTGCAAGACGCCTCTGCTCATGCCGAGCTGCTTTGCTTAAGAGGAGCAGCTCTCATCTTAGGAAATTGGAGACTGTTGGAAGTAACCTTATATACTACTTTAGAGCCCTGCACTCTTTGTGCTGGGGCTCTTTTGTCTTTTCGGGTCAAGAGGCTTGTGTGGGGAGCTCCTGATATTAGACAGGGGGCTGACGGAAGTTGGGTTTCTCTTTTGTCCATCTCTCACCCCATGCATAAATTGGAGGTGACAAAAGGTGTATTACCCGAATTATCAACGCAGTTAATGAAAGAATTTTTTTTAAAAAAAAGGGATAAGAAGAATGGAGAAAATGTTTGATGAGCTTGTTGTCGGGCAAAGAGAGCGGCTTTTGCGTTGTGCAAAAGAGGTGATTCCCCACATCATCGAAGATGACTTGTTACAACCTAATGATTTTCCTCTTTTAGAAAACAACCCTTATTTTCGTTACGAAGAAGGCGTGCTTGAAGGTCTTTTAACGGCTCGCATGGCGTACTTGGCGAGGCGTCATGGATGAGATAAGAAATTCTACTCGGGTTGTTTTGCCTCTGGTAAGTGAGCAGAGTAATCAGAAAAAAAGATCTCTCGATGTTCCTTTTGGTTTTTTAGTAGGGGAGGAAGGGGTGTCTTTTAGGAAAAGAATTCGAGATGAGCATTCTTTAGCTCTAAATTTAAATAACTCTAACAAAAAAGAAGAGGAGATATCTTCTATTTTCTCTAAAAAAATGCAAATTAAATAATTAATTTTTAATTAACGAACGTAAATTTACGTATTGAAGTTGTTGTGTTTTATTTATGTTATGGTTTAATTTATTTATATAAATTCCAACCAATAGGTAAATCATGATTAATTCGGTTAGTGCGACTTGTGAAGGTAGTAAGTCGTTATCTTGTGTAGAACCCGGATCAAGACCGCCTGTAGTTCATTCAAGCTCTCTTGAGATTTTTTTAAGAAAAAGCTCTTTTAGCGGTAAAGAGTTGAATGAGGAAATCAGCAAGAAAATGAGCAAGTTTGCGGAATATACGGATAAGGAAGAGAAGGCGACGGCTTGTTTTAAAAACAGTGTGTCATCTTAATCTTCCTGATTCGTTAAAGAAGTTTCTTTAAGCCTTTGATAAGTTTTTTTCTTTGCAAAGGGGTTTTTGAGGGCGCATGCGTAAAATGCCATCAAAAACCTTGTGATTAAAGAGGGAATATTGTTTACTATCTCTTTGGAATTAATAGGTTTTTTGTAAGAGTTGTAGTAGTCAGCTACCTCCCCCTGAAGGAAAAGTCTTGGATGGAAACAGCCGAGCCCGGAGTTGATGAGCCTTAGTAGGAGCGAATATATAGGTACTTTAAGATGCCCTATCTTAAAAAACCGCTCTACAACTTTTAACGAGGGCAGTGTTACCCGGGAAACCGGAGATTGCAGGTAACTGCAGGGGAAGCAATTCCCCATTTTTTTAACAATTTAATAGAGGAGCAGCGCTTCCTCTCCGTCCTAAAGGACAGGGTTCCCGCGCTGTCAAAAAGATGAAAAAACAAGGACATCCGCCGTATCAAGAAATTCTTTTTGTGGATTCTTCTACTGGTTTTAAGTTTGTTTGTGGAAGTGCTTTAAAGCCTAAAGAAAAAGAAACGTTTGAAGGTAAAGAATACCCGGTTATGCGTGTTTCTACTTCATCCGCTTCTCATCCTTTCTGGACAAAGAGCAATCAGTTTGTCGATTCTGAAGGTCGTGTAGATAAGTTTATGAAGAAATACAAAAAAACTCCAGTAGCTCCCGTAGAAGAAGTAGAAGATTCTACAGAAAAAAAACAAAAAAAGAAGTAATTCATGAAAGAAAGAATACGCCAGCTGCTTTCTCGATTAGAGAAGGTAGAAGATCTTTTAGGAGAGCCGCGTATTCTATCTGATCAAAAAGAATATCGCAAACTTACTCAAGAGCATGCTTATCTTTCCGAGATAAAGGAAGTGTGGCGCGCTCTTTCTCAAACCGAGCAACAGCTAGAAGAAAACTATATTCTCTTAAAGTCGGAAGAAGATCTTGAATTTCAACAGATCATTCGTGACGAAATTGCTAAACTACAAGAGCAAAAACCCTTGTTGACAAGCAGGCTGGAAACTCTTCTTGTGCCTCCCGATCCTAATGACAATCGAAATGTTATTTTAGAAGTTCGAGCGGGAACGGGTGGAGATGAGGCTGCTATTTTCGTGGGAGACTGTGTGAGGATGTATAAGTTCTATGCCGACTCTAAAGGTTGGAGTGTAGAATTGCTCTCCTCCACTCCATCGGAGATGGGTGGTTTTAAAGAATATATCATGCTTCTTTCAGGTGCTAACGTATATCGTCTATTGCAATATGAAGCTGGAACACATCGAGTTCAACGAGTTCCTAAGACGGAATCTCAGGGGCGAGTGCATACTTCTGCTATAACGGTAGCTATTATGGTTGAGCCTGATGAAGAAGAAGAAGTCGTTATAGATGAAAAAGAGCTAAGGGTTGATACCTATAGATCTTCAGGGGCTGGGGGACAGCACGTCAACACGACGGACTCTGCGGTTCGTTTAACGCATCTTCCGACAGGGATTGTAGTTTATTGCCAAGAAGAAAGAAGTCAGCATAAAAATAAAGACAAAGCTATGCGGCTTTTAATAGCTAAAATAGCGGAAGAAAAAAGACAAAAACTAGACAAGGAAAGGGCGGATGTTAGATCTACCCAAGTGGGAAGTGGGGATCGTTCCGAAAGGATCAGGACTTATAATTTCCCGCAAAATAGGGTGACGGATCACCGGATCGATCTTACCTTGTATAAGTTAGACAGAGTCATGGACGGAGATTTAGACGAAATCACGGACGGCTTAGTTAAGTCTTTTCATCAACAAAAACTCTCGGGGTAGTAGTGATGAGGTTGTTAGGGGAAGTGCTCAACTTGTCTATTCAATATTTGAAAGATAAGAAAGTAGAGAGTCCTCGACTGACGGCAGAGCTCTTGCTAGCCCATATTCTTAAGAAAAAACGATTAGATTTATATATGCAATTTGAGTGCCCTTTAGAAGAGCCGGAGTTGGAAAAATTCCGTCTTTTGATAAAAAGAGCCTCTTTGCATGAGCCTGTGGAGTATATTACTTCCGAGGTAGAATTTTATGGGTGCTCTTTTTTTGTGTCCGAAGATGTTTTGATTCCTCGTCCCGAAACGGAAGTTTTAGTGGATAAGGTTGTTAAAAAGATCGAAAAAGAGAATCTTGACGGAAAAGTTCTTTGGGATATTTGCGCGGGTTCTGGCTGCATGGGGCTTAGTATAAAGAAAAAACTCCCTTTGTTAAAAGTTTCTTTATCGGATGTTAGTGTTAAAGCTTTATCCGTTTGTCAAGAAAATGCAAAAAAAAATAACTTGGATGTGGAATGTCTTTTAGGAGATCTTCTTTCCCCTTTTAAAGGGAGAAAGGCTCATTACGTTCTTTGCAATCCCCCTTATGTGACAGAAAAAGAATACGGAGGCCTTCAGCCTTCCGTTAAGATTTATGAGCCTAGGCAGGCTCTTGTTGGGGGAGAGACGGGGTGTGAGTTTTATGAGAGATTGGCAAGAGATCTTCCCGAGTGTTTAGCTCCCAGAGCTAAAGTGTTTTTAGAGCTAGGTTCTGGTCAAGGAGAAGTAGTAAATAAAATTTTTTCTTCTCCTTTTTGGGGAAGAAAAGAATTGCTTTTTGATTATGCTGGGCATGATCGATTTTTTTTCCTTGAAATAGAATGAGTTTCTAGATTATCCTGTGTGACATCTTATAAAAAATTCATCGATATGTTTGGTATATTAACAGAAAAATTTCAAAATCTTTTTAGTTCGCTAGCAGGGAAGAAGACATTAACGGAAGAAAATGTCTCGGATGCGGTAAGACAGGTGCGTCTTGCTCTTTTGGATGCTGATGTAAACTACTCCGTGGTGAGTCGGTTCATAAAGAGCGTGAAGGAAAAGGCTTTAGGAGACAGTGTTCTTAAGTCTGTCAGCCCAGGGCAATATTTTACGAAAATTGTCCATGACGAACTTATAGAATTAATGGGATCTCAAGAAGAGCCTTTACAGCTTAGGGGATCTCCTTCGGTTATCATGCTTTGTGGGCTTCAGGGAGCGGGTAAAACTACGCAATGTGCCAAATTGGCCCATTATCTGTTAAAAAAAGACAAACAGAAAAAAATTCTTCTAGCGGCGTGCGACCTGCAAAGGCCTGCTGCGGTAGAGCAGTTAAAAAGATTAGGTGAGCAGGTAGGAGTTCCTGTATTTTCTATTGATTTAGAAAAAGATCCTATCAAAGTGGCCACTTTGGCTTTGGAAAAGGCGAAAAAAGAGTTATTTGATGTGCTTATTGTGGATACGGCGGGTCGTCTACATGTAGATGAAGAGCTGATGACTCAACTTGAAAAGATAAAAAAAATATTACAGCCTAGTGAGATTCTTTTTGTAGCGAGTAGTCAAACGGGGCAAGATGCCGTTAAAACGGCGCAAGAGTTTGACCAAAAGATTTGTATTACTGGTACGATTTTGACCATGTTGGATGGGAGCTCTAGAGCGGGAGCTGCTATTTCTATTCGAGAGATTACGCAAAAGCCGTTAAAGTTTGAAGGGATCGGAGAAAAAATAGCTGATTTGCAGCCTTTTAATCCTCAGTCTATGGCGGATCGCATTTTAGGAATGGGAGATGTCATTAACCTGGTAAGGAAGAGTCAAGAGCATTTTAATGATGAAGAGCATGCAGATTTGGAAAAGAAGCTTTTAAAAGCCTCTTTTACATACGGAGACTATCTTAAAGCTTTATCTAAAATGAAGAAGATGGGATCCTTTAAAAGCATTTTGAAGATGATTCCCGGAATGCCTTCTTTAGACGGGATGGAAATTGATGAAAAAGAGATGACCGGAGTAGAGGCTATTATTCTTTCCATGACAGTAAAAGAGCGGGAAGAAAAAGTAGAATTAGTTCCTAGTCGAAGAAGAAGAATTGCAGCGGGAAGCGGGACTAGTATAGATGATGTCAATCGACTCGTGAAAAAATTTAAGAGAATGAAACAGTTTTTTATAGATATGCCCGGGCTCAAAAAGCAGATGTCAAAAGGGGCCGGAAATAAGGAGAATTTTTTATGGCGTTAAAGATTCGTTTAAGACAACAGGGATGTAAGAATGGACAGACCTATCGTGTTGTTATAGCAGATGCAAAATCCAGAAGAGATGGAAAATATGTAGAGAAGTTGGGCTGGTACCTTCCTCTTTTACAAGAAAATAATTGCAGTATCAATGGAGAAAGAGTGACTCATTGGCTCGATCTAGGCGCTCAAATGTCTGATCAAGTGAAGTCTCTTGTAGAGAAGAATGCTCCTGAAGTTATGGTGAAATTTCGTGAGAAGAAGCAAGCGCTTTATGCAAAAAAAGTAGCAGCTAAAAGAGCAAAAAAAGAAAAGAACGCGTAAGCTGAAAATATGAAAATCCATATTTTATCTCTTTTTCCCGAGTATTTCCGGGGACCTTTTGATGTAAGTATTATTAAAAGGGCAAGAGATAAAGGGATTTTAGATATACAGTTTGTGGATATTCGAGACTTTGCAGAGGGAAAGCATAAGAAAGTCGATGATAGACCTTACGGAGGCGGGCCCGGGATGATATTAATGCCGGATCCGGTATGTAAGGCTATACGCTCCGTTAAAACGGAGACTTCGAGGGTGATACATCTTTCTCCTCAAGGACATGTTCTTTCTGCCGCTATTTGTGAGAGGTTATCCCACTTTGATCACTTGATTTTGCTTTGTGGTCACTATGAGGGTGTTGATGAAAGGGTAATAGAAAAAGAAGTTGATGAGGAAATTAGCATAGGTGACTATGTTTTGACAAACGGTTGTCTTTCCTCGATTGTACTGATAGATGCCCTTTCTCGCTTTATTCCCGGTGTGATTGGTCACGAAGAGGCTGCCGCTCAAGATTCATTTCAAGAGGGGATCTTCGAGGGTCCGCATTATACGAAGCCTTATGATTTTGAAGGATCTTTGGTCCCTCAGGTATTAGCTAGTGGTCATCATGAGGAAATTACTAAGTGGCGAAAGAAAAAAGCATTAGAAAAAACAAAAAAGATTCGCCCTGACTTGTATCAGGGACTCTAAGGAGAAATTATATGAAACAAAGTCCATTAATTCAGTCGCTTGAAGCAGGGCAACTTAAGACATCGATTCCTGCGTTTCGTGTCGGAGATACCGTTTCCGTTCACACTCGTATTGTAGAAGGGGAAAAAGAAAGAGTTCAGGTGTTTACGGGAACAGTGATTGCTCGTAAAGGCGCAAGTCTTTCCGAAACTTTTTCTCTTTATAGAATCTCTTATGGTTCTGCAATGGAAAAAGTGTTCATGGTCCACAGCCCAAGAATCACTAAAATTGAACTAGTTAAGAACGGTAAAGTTCGTAGAAGCAAGATCTATTACATTAGAGGCGCTTTTGGTAAGAAAGCTAAAATCCAAGAGAGAATTCGCGCTAAGGTAACTGCTAGTGTCACACCAACAGCTGATCAATCAAACTAAATTCTATTTTGAACGTGAAGCTCGATTGCAAGGTTATCGGGTAGTTGCAGGAGTAGATGAAGCGGGAAGAGGTCCTATAGCAGGACCTCTTGTCGTAGCAGCCTGTATTTTACCCGATAATCTTTCTCTTTTAGGGATTGATGACAGTAAAAAACTTTCTTCTTCAAAAAGAGAAGGTCTTTATAAAGAAATCACATCTCATCCCGATATTATTTTTTCTATCGTTGTTATAGAAAAAGAAATAATAGATAAAATTAACATTTTACAAGCTACGTTAAAAGGGATGCAAGAAGCTGTAAGCCGGCTAAAGATTGCACCTGATTATGTTCTTGTCGATGGCAACAAATGTCCTATTTTCCCCATGCCCTCTAAGGGGATCATTCAAGGCGATAGCCTTTCTTACAGCATCGGAGCCGCCTCTATTCTAGCTAAGGTCACAAGAGATGAGATCATGGTTAAGTATGATGCAAAATGGCCCGAGTACGGTTTTGCTCAACATAAGGGATATCCAACTTTGCAGCATCGAGAAATTCTAGTGCGACTTGGCCCCTCTCCTATCCATAGAGAAAGTTATGCTCCCGTGAAAAGAGCGATGGAATTATTTCTCGTCTAAGATTGCTTTATGCTTTGTAAGCGGTTGATTTTAAATTAAATATAGTGCTAAATAAATCATTGACAGAGTGTGGAAAGTTTTATTTGTAAATGGCTTTTATAATACCTTTGCTTTTAAGAACCTAATAGCTGTAAAGTGATCCAGAAATGACAAGCGCTGGGTAATTACAGGAGTTTTTTTATGAATCTTACGGTGGATTTTAACGGTATTTTGCCAGTCGAACATCGAATGCCTCCGAAGAACAGTCGAAATGAGCCGGCTCGGATGAGTGTTATAACGGATCGTTCCGTTAATATTTTGGGATCTACCAATTTTTTATCTTATGATAGCGATCTAGAAGGAGAGGACGGTTATTACCTTTGTAAAAATTGTCAACATTCTTTTTTCGCAATGACTGCCGAGCCTGTTCACAAGCCTAATTGTTCATTAGAAAAAGAAGACAGACTTAAATTTAGTGGTTTAATTTACGTAATAGGTTCAAACGAGAGTTGGAAATGTACTCCTTTTGAGAAATCTAAAATTGAAGAAATTCAAAAAATAGCGAAAGAGGAGTTTTCTCAATGGAAGTAATTTCTTCTATAACAACACATAATCAGGAACTATTTGTACCGGCTGAAGTTCTGATTATAGGTGGTGTTGTGATAACCACTGTTGCCTTTGCGGCTTTACGCTTGCCAACTCAAAGAAATTTGAGAGAAAGTGTTCCTACAGAAGGGGTGCGCTATTGGTCGTTTGATCTTGAAAGAGGCGGAGCGTCGATAAGCCTTCTAGAGAGAGCTCTTTCAAGAGAACAAAGCTAATCTTCAAAAAAATTAGTTTTTTACTTTTTTGCAAAGAAGAATAAGCCCTGCTATGAAAAAAGGAATGCTAAGTATTTGTCCCATGGTAAAAAGCTCTTTAGTTCCCATGAGAACGCTTTGCTCTGTCTTCACATATTCTATGAGGAACCGAAAGCCAAAAATGAGGGTAAGAAAAAGCCCTAGTGTCTTGCCTTGCTTTTTGCCTCCAAGATCTTTTTTAAGGATAAAGAATATCAAGGCTAGTAAGAAGTAGAAAAAAGACTCATAGAGTTGAACTGGGTGTCTTGGTAAGGGAAGGCTACCGTCGGCTGGATGGCCGAAGATCACTCCGAAGGGGAGTGTGGTTGGGGTTCCAAGGATTTCTTGATTAAAGAAATTTCCGATCCGTATGAATCCTCCGATAACCGCAGCAGGTAAGCAAATGAAATCTAAAAAACCTAGGAAAGAAAGTTTAGGTAGATGAGCTTTTTCTTTTTTAAAAAAAAGAGCTAAGGCTATCACGAGTCCTAAGGCTCCTCCATGACTTGCAAGCCCTCCTTGCCAGGGCTGTAAGATCACCCAGGGGTTAGAGCGTAGAAAGTGCCAATCTTGATAAAAGATGACATCTCCAAGTCTAGCTCCTACGACAACGCCAATAACTCCATAGACAAGAGCTTTTTCGGCTAAATCTTTAGCTGTTTTGGAGGGTAAAAAACGTTTAAGTAGGTAGACCAGAAGAAAGTAGCCCAGTAAAAAGCCTAAGGCAAAGAAAAAGCCGTACCAGAGGATAGGTCTTCCCAGAAAAGGAAGGTTGAAGGAGAAGATCTCTCTTGTAGGATCCCAGAAGATAAAATTAAGCATGGATTTTCCTTTTCTTATCTACAATGTACTCGGGAAGCGATTTTTTTTATAGGAGTTTTCTTCTGAATTCCTTATTCTTTTTGAGATTATAAAGGTTGTTGTTATGTATAAAATTACTATTTTTTCCGTAGGGAAAACGAAAGAATCTTGGTTAATGGAGGCTACCTCGGAGTATGAGATGAGACTTCAGTCCCTTATTGAGATCAAGTGGGTTTTTGTAAAAAAGTCAGAGCAGCTCATTCCTTTATTGGGAGAAGTTCCTTTTATAGCCCTGACGCCCGAGGCAAAGCAATTTACAAGTGAAGAGTTCTCTTCTCAAATACATCGTTGGCTAGAGAAGTTAGGAAGTAGGCTTTCTTTTTTAATAGGAGGGGCTGAAGGGATTGCTCCCGAGCTCTTATCCAAGGCTTTTGCAACGCTTAGTTTTTCCAAGATGACATTTACCCACCAGATGATCCGCTTGCTATTAGTTGAGCAGATCTATCGAGCGGCAGAGATTCAAAAGGGATCTAACTATCATAAGTAGCAAAGTTGTGAGGAGTTTAGGTAGTCCGCCGGTAAAACCGGCGGTTTAGCTTATCTGTTATTTTTTTTCCGGGGACTGTTCCTTTGCGGGGGGATTAGGCGTTTTACAATAAGTTGTTAGGATGGCACTTACTGAAATAATCGGATGACGGACCAGGATAGCAACAGCCAGTCCTCCAATTGTTCCAATTAATGCCCCCCCGACTGCCGCGGATCCTACTGTAACGGGGAGGACAGCCACAAATTTTACGGGTTCGGGTAGATCGCGTTTTTTTAGTTGATCCAATCCATACAGTCCGGCACCTACAGTACCTGCCAGACCAAAGAAAAAAAAGCCCTCGTAGAAAGCATCCAAGGATCGTTCTTTGTCTAGGGGGTATCTCGAATTGGTAAAATAAGAACGGCTTTTTCCTGCAAAGTGACATTTTGAACTAGCTATTGCAGAAAAAGGAATCCTGGAACTCGCTTGACAAACTTTAAACATAAAATCTCCCAGTTTTTTTAATAAGTAAATGTAGGAGGGGAGATCTTATTTGCGAAGAAGCAAATTTGTCAATTGAATTGTATTTTTTTTAATAAGTCAAACGATTAAAAAAGAATACAATCAAGAGAAGATTAAGTTGAAAACAACTCAAGCCGTACGGGTCGTGATAAGTTCTTTTAGAGCTTACAACACAAACACTCTATTGGATCTTTTGACGCGTCACGGATTTGTAGTAGTAGGCGCCTCCGCTATCAGAAATAATGGTCATCTTGTTTCGGAAGAAGATAGAGAGACCTGGAAAACGCACGTAGGTGTGATCGTTAAGACTCCCGCGTAATAACTTGCTAGTCTTCTAATTATCCCAACTAACGCTTTTCCGAGTGTTGAGGATCCGACTGTAACGGGAAAGACAGTCACAAATTTTACGGGTATTGCAGGAGTTTAAAACAACCACACTGTCACTCCTCCGCGACTATTTAATAGTTGTTCGCAGTGTTCAGGACTGAGGCGGTTATCCTGAAGAGCCTCTTCTTTCGAGGGAGTTCTTAAGTCTTTTAGCTTAGGGGAGGCTTCTCATTAACGCTTCTTTAGTAAAGAATGTATTTCTTCTTCCGATAAACCCGTTATCATGGAAATAG
>JAZKAC010000089.1:28599-29633 GCA_040389325.1 Chlamydiota bacterium
TGCTTCGTGTGAACGAAAAACCGTGATATGTGCTTGCTCTAATTTCCCTTCTGCTTTTCCCTCTGCTAGTCCCCTCGCTTTTCCCTCTGATAGTCCCTCGGCCTTTCCTTTGGCCTCTCCCTCCTCATATTTTCCTTGCATAAGAGTTCTTTCCGTGCGAACACTACCCCAATAGGCATCGTAAGCACTCAGCTCTGCGGGAGTGTAGGCAGCTTGTTCTGCTAGTTCTATAGCCTCGCAAATCTCTGGAACACTTAATAAATCGGAGGAAACATTTATAGTTTTTTCATCAATTTCTCGTAAAAATCTAAGCCATAATAATCGAAGTTGTTTTTCTTCTCGTGAATGGGGTGTAAACTTTGGAAGTTCTATAAAGATAAGCTGTAGATGTTCAATGATGTCTTCTTTTTTCTCTCCCTTTTTGACTAAACGATAGTGGTGATACCACTCGGGATCTTCCGTATTCCAAGTATCTGCAATGATCCCCAACCCATATACTGGTTGTAGCAGCTGATACGTTTGTCCCTTATTGAGCTGTTTTACAATAGCTTGGCTTGTGCTAAATAAAAGACGTTGCTTAAAGCTATCTGTCCAATCAATCTGCATCTCTACAATAAACACCCGTCCTAACTTATCTTTACACTTCACATCGACAATAGTCCGTTTAAAGGCTGGGATCTCCGGTACTTGTTCCATAGGCAAATACTCTATCGACAGGATGGGTCGATCCGAAGGAAGGGGAAGAACTGAATTCAAAAAACTTATAAGCAAATGAGGATGATCTGCAAATATTTTCTTGAAAACAACATCTGCTTTTGGGTCCAAATATTTTGCCATATACATCCAAGTTGTTTATTCTAAATTTTCAGTATATCGAAAAAAGGGGAAAAGAAAAAGGGGTAAATGATTTAAAAAAAAACTATTTATTTTTAATATTAGAGAATGATTCTGTACGGAAATAATAGATTCTGGCTTTGGAAGTCATAATTGCATGCGTCGGCCCTGCTATGAACTGTAGTTTTTAATTAAATATG
>JAZKAC010000090.1:0-246 GCA_040389325.1 Chlamydiota bacterium
GGGTCCGACAGCTTCGACCTAATCGATCCAAATAATGGGGATTCCAGATCTTATAATCCTGAAATAAGTGAGTGTTATCCTTTTCCCTATTGCTAAAAAAGTAGTAGAGCATGGAGAGGTTAGTGGTTTTGCCAAACCGCCTGGGCCTTGGAATCACTGACACTCCCGCACTAAAAGAAAGCTCTTGAATCAATAAAGTTTTGTCAACATAAGAGTATTTGTCTTCAATAATTATTTTGTAGTCGC
>JAZKAC010000090.1:297-2652 GCA_040389325.1 Chlamydiota bacterium
ATGCTTGTTCTCTCATGAATTCCTGCTTAATTTAGAATAATTTTTCCATGTGTCTTTTAGCATAAGCCATCTAAGATCCCTTGTCAACAGAGGAAAATCGAGGAAAATTGAATACGGCAATTCGTAGCTCTCTATGAAAAAAAAATCCAGCCCCTGTTTTACGTAGAGTCTCTATAAGTTATATTTTTTAAAATTGCCACATCTAAACACAGCTCCTGTTATTTATTTCACATCTTCGAAACAATCAACATGTTATGCCTGAAAATGAAATCAGGCAACAACTGTTGCCAAATTGTCTTTTTAGATTCTGCAAATTGCCTCATGTTCTTTAGGTTGTGTACACGAAAAACCAGGATATATCAGGGAATTCATCTTTTAGATCTCTTGCTAGACGTTGAGTATCCGCAACGGACCAGATAGAAAACGGTTGAACTAGCTAGGCTCCTTAAAAACCGCGGAGTTGACCTAGTAGATGCCTCCTTTGGAGGCATCCTACCTAAAGCGCATATTCCCGCAGGAAAAGGCTATCAAGTTCCTTTTGCTAAACGTATCCATAAAGAAGCGAACGAAATCATCACCTCAGGTCACGCGGATCTCTCTTTCTAAATTTTGCGCTTCAATAAAAATTTTTTGTATTTTTACTTGATCTTGAGAAAGTTGATCTATACTTTCGGCTGACTGTCTTGTCTTAGCGTGTATCTCGCCAAAACCTATCCTGAACATAAACAACCTATTAAACCAAGTCCGTAGACTTTTCAATGGGCAAAATGCTAGTAATCTTTTTTTAGCAAGGTCTTATTACGCCTCATTTCAAAAATAGATTTTCTTGCTTGCAAATTCCTCTCCCTTTATACTCCTGGCCACTAAATATCTAAAGGGAGAATTTTAGTATGTTTGAACAAACTCTATCTATCATAAAACCGGATGCCGTAAAAGAAAATCATATCGGAGAAATTCTGGCTCGATTTGAAAAAGCGGAACTAAAGATCGTTGCTGCAAGAATGATGCACCTTACTATCGATCAAGCTAAAGCTTTTTACGCAGTACATTCTCATAGACCATTTTTCCAAGAGCTCGTCTCTTTTATGTCTTCGGGACCTGTTTTGGTACTTGCTTTGCAAGGAAAAGACGCTATCGCTAAAAATAGAAAACTTATGGGAGCTACTAATCCTAAAGAAGCAGAAGCAGGAACAATCAGAGCTGACTTTGCTAAAAGCATTGATCACAATGCTGTGCATGGATCCGACAGCGCTGAAACTGCAAAACAAGAAATCTCTTTCTTCTTTAAAACAAATGAGATCTTATCTAGATAAGACTTCTATTTACTCTCTAAAATCCTGCTTTTTAGCTGTTTTAGTTCTTCAGCTAAAGGAGCAGGAAGTTTTGGAGCGAACAAAGAATAATACCTCTCCATCTCCTCTACTTCTTCTAGCCACTCTTCTGAAGAGTAAGAAAATAAGGCCTTCACATCTACTTCATTTTGTAAACTGGAAAGGTCCAACTCGGACGGCATAAGCCCGATCGGTGTCTTTATATAATTTTTAGATCCTTCTTCTCTTTCAAATATCCATTTAAGCACTCGAATATTTTCGCCGAATCCAGGCCATAAAAAACTCCCTTTAGAGTCTTTACGAAACCAATTCACATAAAAAACATGAGGAGGCTGCGTCATTTTTTGTTCCATAGAAAGCCAGTGGGCAAAGTAATCTCCCATATGATATCCACAAAAAGGGAGCATGGAAAAAGGATCGTGACGCAATTTTCCGACGGCTCCGTCAGCTGCAGCTGTCGTTTCCGAAGAAGTGGATGATCCTAAAAAAACACCATGTTTCCAAGAAAATGCTTCATAAACTAAAGGAATCGTAGACCCTCTACGTCCTCCAAATAAAATCGCAGATAGAGGAACTCCTTCAGGATCATCCCAAGAAGGGTCAAGTATAGGGCATTGCGTGCTTTTTACGGTAAATCTGGCATTAGGGTGAGCTGCGGGCTTACCTGATCCCGGCTCATAAGGACAGCCTGTCCAAGCAGTTAAAGCGGGCGGAAGCTCTTTAGTCATCCCCTCCCACCAAACATCCTTTTCTTGCGTTAAAGCTACGTTGGTAAAAATCGTGTCTTTATCGATGGTCTGCATAGCATATTTATTGGATGCATAAGAAGTCCCGGGGGCCACTCCAAAAAATCCCGCTTCCGGATTTACGGCATAGAGCTTCCCTCCCTTCCCCACACGAATCCAAGCGATATCATCTCCTATGCACTCAACTTTCCAGTCGGGAAGCGCAGAAGATAAAAGAGCAAGGTTTGTCTTTCCGCATTGACTTGGAAAGGCAGCTGCCATGTACTTTTTCTTCCCTT
>JAZKAC010000090.1:2662-16501 GCA_040389325.1 Chlamydiota bacterium
TGTGACTCCGATGATAAGCATATGCTCGGCAAGCCACCCCTCTTCTTTAGCCAAGACGGAAGCAATTCTAAGAGCGATACTCTTTTTCCCTAAAAGGGCATTGCCCCCATATCCGCTCCCAAAAGACCAGACGCTCTTCTCTTCAGGAAAATGAACGATGTATTTTTGCAAAGAATTACAGGGCCAGGCTACATCTTTTTCTCCTGGCTCTAAAGGCTTCCCAACAGAGTGCAGACAAGGGATGAACGTTCCTTCGCTTCCAAGCCTTCGCAACACAGGCAATCCCATCCGAGTCATTAACTGCATATTACAAACAACGTAGGCGGAATCCGTTATCTCCACACCGACTATAGAAAAAGGAGAATGCAAAGGACCCATACAAAAAGGAACAACATAAAGAGTTCTCCCCTTCATGCTTTCTGAAAAAAGGGGCAAAAGAATCTTTTTCATCTCGGCAGGATCTTTCCAGTTGTTTGTCGGCCCAGCTTCTTCTTTGGTCTTAGAACAGATAAAAGTAGATTCCTCAACTCTTGCTACATCGCAAGGATCCGAATGACACCAGTAACTTCCAGGTCTTTTTTGAGGATTTAAAGGAGTAAAGACTTGTTTTTGAACAAGCTCTTTACATAGTGTATCATACTCTTCTTTAGAGCCATCGCAGAGGTGGATTTCTTTAGGAGTGCAAAGAGTCACCACCTCCGAAATCCACTCTATTAAAGCAGGGTTTTGTAGCCACGGCTCCAAGTCTTTATGCTTCCCTTGTGATAGTAGCCGATCAAAAGGAACAGTGATCGAACCACATTTCACTAAAGGCTGAGACATAAAAACTCCTTAAAGGATTAAAGATTTTCTTTTTTTGAATTTATATAAGTATTCAAGAGCTTTACCCGTTCCTAGACAAACGGCAAGTAAAGGATTTGGAGCAATAATCACGGGAAGTCCCGTTTCTTTGATTAAGAATTTATCAAGGCCTTTAATCAAAGCGCCGCCGCCTGCCAATACCATCCCTCTTTCAACTAAGTCAGCAGCAAGCTCGGGGGGACATTTTTCCAGGATCAACTTTACGCTCTCGATAATTTGCTGCATAGGTTCTGCAAGACATTCTCGAATTTCTACGGAGTTAATTCTCTTGGTTACAGGAAGACCTGCCACCTGATCTCGACCTCTTACTTCCATTTCTAATTCATTATCACCTAGAGGATATGCCGATCCGATATTCATCTTGATCTCTTCTGCCGTTCTAGGTCCAATCATAAGATTGTAGGTCCGACGCATGTAATTAACAATACACTCATCAAACTCATCTCCTGCGATACGAAGAGATCTTGCCTCTACAATGCCTCCTAAAGAAATAATAGAAATCTCCGTCGTTCCCCCACCTATGTCAATGATCATACTGGCTACGGGTTCATGAACGGGAAGATCTACCCCGATGGCTGCAGCCATCGGCTCTTCTATCAAAATCACTTCTTGAGCGCCCGCTCTCATAGCAGAATCTTCTACAGCTCTTTTTTCTACTCCAGTGATACCCGAGGGGACTGCAATCAAAATTTTAGGACGAATTAAACTGCGAGAAGGAGTCACCCTTTTAATAAGAGCTTTTAACATCCCTTCCGCTATCTCAAAATCAGCAATAACTCCATCTTTCATAGGACGGACAGCGTGAATTTTTTTAGGAGTCTTACCAAGCATAGCCTTGGCTTTATGACCAACTGCCAATACTTCATAGGTGACAGAATCTACGGCAACAACGGAGGGCTCTGCTAAAACAATCCCTTTTCCTCTAACATATACCAGTGTATTTGCCGTGCCTAAATCAATACCTATGTCATTAGAAAAAAGTCCGGAAAATTGACCCGCTTTTCCAAAAACATTTTGAGAAAGTTTTCGCAATAATTCTTTAAATCCTGCAGGGTTCGTCGTTGTCATCAATACGTCGGTTTACAAAAAATACAGATTAATACTGTCTGTTTTATGAACCGCTCCCAAGTTAAATTGTTAAATATACAAGTCTATGTCTTGAGCAATTCAAGAACATCTTCCCATGTAAGTTTTGCTATAGCTTCATCATCGCAGCTTACCACTTTCTTGACCAATCCTTTTTTCCTCTTCTGCATTTCTGCAATCTTTTCCTCAATCGTCCCTAAAGTAATCAACTTATAAGAAGATACGGACTGCTTTTGTCCCATTCTATGAACGCGATCCGTTGCCTGACTTTCTACGGCAGGGTTCCACCACATGTCATAATGTATTACGGTATCTGCCCCTACAAGGTTAAGTCCCGTCCCTCCCGCTTTCAAAGAAACTAAGAAGACGGAAATATTTTCATCTTCATTAAATTGCTTAACTATCTGCAATCGATCTTTGCTGGAACCGTCTAAATAGGAGAAGCGAACCCCTCTTAGCTCAAGATCTACTTTCATTATTTGTAGCATACGAGTGTATTGCGAGAAAATCACCGTCTTATGCTTTCCTTCCACCAAGGTTTGCAGTAAATCCAGTAACATATCATATTTTGCCGAATCACCAGGCTCCGCTTTTTCCTTAGCAAAAATAGCAGGATGGCAACAAATTTGTTTTAATCGGGTAAGCGTTGCCAGCACATGGATCTGCACTCTATCAAATCCATCTCTTTGCACCAACCGAACAAGCTCATCTCTTGCAGACTCTGCATAAGATTTATAAAGCTGTTGCTGCACTTCCGTTAGCTGGCAGTGGTAGACAATTTCCGAGACGGGAGGAAGATCATCCAACACATCACATTTCATTCTTCGTAAAATAAAGGGAGCGACTTTCTTCTTTAAAAACTCCAAATTCTTAATCTGCTCCGCTCCAGAAATCCGTACATATTTTTCTACGAAACGCTCATACGTACTTAAAAAGCCTGGCATCAAGAAGTCAAATAAACTCCAGAGTTCTTCCAAAGAGTTTTCTATTGGCGTTCCAGACAAGATTAGTCTATGCTCTGCTTGAACCATCTTTACCGATTTAGCATTACGAGTGCCTCGATTCTTAATATGTTGAGCTTCATCCAAGATTACATAAGAAAATGGAACTTCTCTATAAATTTCGATATCTTTTTGCAATAACGTATAAGAGGTAATTACCACATCATACTTTTGAATCCCCTCCACCATCTTTTTACGAGAAGAAGGAACTCCATCTAAAACGGCCGTACGCAGTTGCCCGTTAAATTTGGAAAATTCTTCTTTCCAGTTATACAAAAGAGAGGTTGGGCATACGATCAAAGCAGGCCCTGACGTAGCGCTTTTATTTTGAGAAATCGTTACGATGGCTTGCAGAGTTTTACCAAGCCCCATGTCATCGGCTAAAATCCCGTTCAAATACATGGTGCGCAATCTTTCCAACCATTTTACTCCTTCAAGTTGATAAGACCTAAGGGTGGCTTTAACATCGCTAGGCACCTCTGAAAATACAAGTTGTTTTTCTCCGATCATCTGTTTTCGAATATCTATCAATCTTTCCGTCATAGAAAACGTAATAGGCAACCCTTCAAATTGACTGGCATCTAAACTAGCAAGACCCCAAAGAGGTCTTTTTAGAGTGTGATTTTCTAATGTCTCGATCCCGAGCTCATCAAACAACTTAACAATTCCGTTAATTCGCTCTAGATCCAGAACTAAAATCTTGGGTAGTCTCCCCCCTTCTTGCACTTTTCTGCCTTTAGACTTTGGCATATCCAATTCGATAAACGATTTTTTTGTCGCCATGCATTCCCATAGGGTGTCAACTCTTACCCCCTGCAAGGAACCATTTACTTGCAAATCAATTTCATAACAATCTATTAAATCCGTATCTCTCAAGCTAAGAACGAATTCCGTTTGATCGTAAATAAACTGATCTAAAAGATTTTGAGGACATTTAAATTCTACTCTTGCCTGATTTCTAGGGATAATCTCCGTCATGAACTCGACAATTTTTTTATCCGACTTGGAAATATATACACCAGTTTCTGGCAGATAAGTGAAATCTTGAAATAAATCTTCCAGTATTTTCCTTTCTTCCACGAGATTTCGTGCTAAGATTCCCTCTTTTTTTACAAAAGAACTAATATGCTCATAAGTAAGTTGAATCGGGGCGACAGGTATTTTATTTCCTTCATAAATAAAACATAAACCGGCCTCCAACTCTCCATTAAGATAGGAAAGATCACAAATCGCTTCCACTTTTTCGATAAATGGAATCGTCACGAAATCTTCAATCACTTGCTGATTAGCAACTTCTGCATACCTAGCCAATTCAGGTAAGGCATTTTCCACAAAAGCACCGAATAAAGGCTCAGGAATGGTGATATCTCGAATTTGTTTAAGGTTTTTTAAGTGCAATCGAGTGATTTGTTCAGCAAATCGATACAGCGTATTTTTATATATCATTCCAGGCTTTGTGCATTCAAAAAGACGGACTTCTTCTAAAGAAACGGTCTTATTATCCACAACAAGCAAGGGGTTGACCAAGATTTTTGACGTAGGGGGAGCTATGTACTCCAACATGAACCGGATACCTGCGGGCATCGGAGAAAAATGTAAAGGATTTTCTAAGCTCCCTTCATACACACCCGATAAACAAGGAAAATCTTCCTCTTGATGCACATACCCAGTCATTCTTAGCTGATTAGACGTCGTTTCATATAGCTCCGATAAGATGAGCCCAAACACCTCTACATCTAAAAAACCTACCCTTAAGGCTTTTTCAGAATTGTTATTTTCTATAAAACGCATATGATCCATAAGCGTTTTTAAAACATTTTTCTGAGAAGATTCGAAGTTTTCTAAAGAAAAACAATACTTCCTGCTACTCATGAAGATAGGTTCTTCATAACGGACGGCTTCGAAAAACTGTTTTATGTTTAAAACATGCAAAGGCTTGGATCTGCAAGGAAGTCTTAAGGCAACTTGAATTTCAACAGGACCTTTTGCTTCGTTTTCCCCAGGCAAGGAAAAAATCACATGCATGTCCGCTTTATCAAATTCCGGCTTTACACCTGGGTTGAAAAAGGGAGAAAAGGCTAGAATTTGAGAAGAAGCCACATATTCTTGCATAAGTTGTTTTTGATAGAATTCTTCTTGTTTTATGACTTCTTTTGTCTCGGCCTCTCGCAGCTTGTCAAAAAGATCATTTTTCGATTCATCATCAAAATCCGTCTTTTCCGTCATCTGAACAAAGTCCAGTTCTTTAGAATACTCTATGAAGATTTTGTCCACATTTTCTTCCAAAAAGAAAAGAAGAGCCGCAATGTGCTGGCAATCATAATTATAGGGACAATCGCAATTCGAATCGATAGCTTCACACTCTAATCGATTAATTTCAATTTCACTTTCATAGCAATTATCGTATTGGCCTAACACTCGTCCCGATACCTTCATACTCTTACCGTCTAAGTGGAGTAGCTTTGCCGAAACAACTTTTTGCTTGTCGTATAACTCCTTTCCCTCTTTTATAATATTTGAAGAAAAGTCTTGCCTTAGTTTTCGAAAGTTAATCATACCCTGTACGTGCCCTTAATAAAATTTCAGTCGCTTATGTCTGATGCTTTTTACCTTTTTCCCCGAACGATCGCAAGAAAAAAATCACATTTTTCAAGAAAAAATATTTTTCTCCCACTAAAAAATATTTAAAACAGAATTATTATTCCATTGCGAAAAAAAGTTGATGAAAAAAAAAGGACAAAGGCTGTACTCTTCTTGCTATGTAAAACTTTGCGGGTGTAGCTCAGTGGTAGAGCGTCACGTTGCCAACGTGAAAGTCATGAGTTCGAGCCTCATCACCCGCTAACGTTTTTACATACTATAATTTTGCGGGTGTAGCTCAGTGGTAGAGCGTCACGTTGCCAACGTGAAAGTCATGAGTTCGAGCCTCATCACCCGCTTTTTTTTTAAACAGCTTATATCTTTGAAAGGAGAACACCCAATGGAAACAGAAAACCAACCTAAAGAGCTTGCCAATGATCTTATCCGTTGCACCGTCCTTCAAAAACCTGACTGCGTCGTGGAGTTCTCAGTTACCGCTTCTAAAAAACTTGTAGATGAATCCAAAGAGATCGCCGCAAAATCCGTAAACAAACATGTTACCGTCCCTGGGTTTAGAAGAGGCAAGGCTCCCGAAAGTTTAATCTTCAAAAATTTCTCCAAAGAAATTGATAAATCAGCTAGAGAAATTCTTGCAAGACGCGCTTATGTAGAGTGCCAACTTCTCACCTCCCTCATCAACCTGGACGCTAAAGAATCTTTTTCCTGTCACATTAACTCTTTCTCGGAAGAAGAAGCTAAACTAACCCTGTCTTTTGAAACAAATCCCGTTGTTCCTACAGTTAATTCAAGCGAATGCGTATTAAAGCCTATAAATAGACCTGAAGTCAACGAAAGCAAAATCCAAGAAACCATTCGTCAGGCGCTATTTTTTCACGCAAGCTGGGATACTATTACAGGTAGATCCGTTCAAGAAGGCGATTTCATCATTTTAGATGCAGACATCTTAGAAGATAACGCTTCCCCCCATCCTCTATTCAAAGGAACTCGCTTTGAGGTAACGGATAAATCGATGGCTCGTTGGATGAAAGACGCCGTTTTAGGGAAAAATGCTGGGGATTCTACGGAAGCGACAAGCGTTGCTGACGAGGATGCATCCGAAGAAGAAAAAGCTCTTTTCAAGCCAAGCCAAGTTAAGCTGACCATTCAGACTATAGAGCAAGCCACATTACCCGAACTCACTGAAGACCTTCTCCGCAAAATGGGCGCTAGTTCGGAACAAGATCTAAAAGATAAAATAGAAAAACAGCTAAATGAACAAGCTGATGATTATGTATCTGAAAACCTAAGAGAACAAGCCATAGACTTTTTGATCAAAACTTATCCTTTCGATATTCCTAAATCTTTTGTACGAAAAGAATTGGAATTTAGAACATCTCAACTATCACAAGATAGGTCTTTTATGGACCACTGGAAATCTCTTACGGAAGCAGAAAAGCAAAAAATGATAGGCTTCCTTACCTCTCAGACAGAAAAGAGCATTCTCCTTTCTCTTCTTTGCTCTGCTTTACTCAATCAAAATAGCATACCTTTCCCTAACACTAAAACTACAAGTGCTGGCTCTTTTGGAGAATATTCTCAAAAAATACTCCTCAGCGCCACGGATTATATTATTGAGCAGTCCAAGCAAAAAGCATTGACTTGCTAAAGCTTGCATATTTATTAAAGCCAAGGCAATATGTGGCAAAGTACAAGAAATATAATTTTTAACTAGGATGTAGGGCTCATGTATCAAATTCCTTATGTTATCGAAGACACTGGCCGCGGAGAGCGTGCCATGGATATCTTTTCAAGACTGCTAAAAGATCGTATCGTATTTATCGGAACGGAAATCAATGACATGGTAGCTAATACAGTCATTGCTCAATTACTTTTCTTAAGAGCGGAAGATCCTAAAAAAGACATCCATATGTATATCAATTCTCCTGGTGGAGTCATCACCTCTGGTCTTGCTATCTTTGATACCATGCAATTCATGAGTTATGACATCAATACCTACTGCTTAGGACAAGCAGCTTCCATGGGAGCCCTTATCCTAGCCGCAGGAACAAAGGGAAAACGTTTTGCTCTACCCAATAGCCGTATTATGATTCACCAACCAAGTGGTGGCGTAACGGGAACTTCTGCCGATATTGCCTTACAAGCTAAAGAAATCCTTTTTCTTAAGCAACTTTGTGCAAAAATCAACGCAGGGTTAACAGGTAAATCCTTAGCTCAAATCTTAGAAGATTCCGAGCGTGATTTCTTCATGGGATCCGAAGAAGCTTGTGCCTATGGACTTATTGATAAAATTACACCTCAATCACTACGCCTTAATTAACCTAGAAAGAAAAAATTTACATAAGGAGAACGCTGATCAATGCTAAAACAATTTAAAATTCAGCGTTTTTTATACTCATGACAAAAAAAGAAAATCCACGCTCCTCCTCTTGTTCCTTTTGCGGAAGACCTGAAGAAGATGTAGAAAAGCTCATCTCTGGCCCTTCTTCCTTTATCTGTGATAAATGCGTTAAGCTTTGCACTGAAATTTTAAGTAAAAAGCCCGCTCATCACGAACTTAAACTACTAAAGCCAAAAGAAATAAAGAAAGCTTTAGACGCTTATGTTATTGGACAGGAAAAAGCAAAAAAAACCATCTCTGTCGGAGTATATAACCACTACAAAAGAATTATTTCTTTAAATAAAAAATCCGAGATTGAATACAGCAAGTCTAACGTCTTGCTTTTAGGCCCTACGGGATCTGGAAAAACTTTAATGGCGCGGACTTTAGCTCAAATCCTCGATGTCCCCTTTGCTATAGCGGATGCTACTACTCTTACCGAAGCAGGCTACGTGGGTGAAGATGTGGAAAACATCATCCTTCGTTTGCTACAAGCTGCAGATAATGATGTCGCTAGAGCGGAAATGGGTATCATCTACATAGATGAGATTGATAAGATTCGAAAAACAACGGGGAATATATCCATCACGCGAGATGTCTCGGGAGAAGGGGTTCAACAAGCTTTACTAAAAATCGTAGAAGGGACCGTTGCAAATATTCCTCCTAAGGGGGGAAGAAAACATCCTAACCAAGAATACATTAAAGTAAATACGGAAAATATTCTGTTTATTGTTGGGGGAGCTTTTGTTCACTTAGATAAGATCATTGCAAAAAGACTTGGTAAAACAACTATCGGTTTTGATACTTCGGAAGCTAGAACTTTTGATACTACGGAGACTAACTATCTTTTATCTAAAGTAGAACCTGAAGATCTTATTGCCTTTGGTTTGATCCCCGAATTTATAGGAAGATTCAACAGCATAGCCAACTGCAACGAGCTTAGCGTAGAAGATCTTGTATCTATCTTGACAGAGCCCAAAAATGCTATTATTAAACAGTACGAACAATTGTTTAAAGAAGAAGGAATCAAACTCACCTTCCTTCCTGACTCTTTACAGGCTATGGCCGAAAAAGCTAAAGAAACAGGCACGGGAGCGCGCGCCCTTAGAATGATCGTAGAGACCCTTCTAATGGATTTAATGTTTGAAGCTCCTTCCGATCCCACAATTCAAGAAATCATAGTAGACAAAAACTGTCTTACGGAAAAAGTAGCCCCAACCGTTTTACGCTCATGTGCCCTGTAAAAAGGGCCTTAGGCTCTTTTTACATCTCGATTTTTTCTTTTCTTTTCCTTTCCCTTGTTAGCTGAAGTTTTCACTTCACTTAGGGACTTGGGATAGAATTCTTCCATCACTTTTTTAATTTCGTTTGTTTGTGTACCCATAACGGTTTTCACTTTCTCAAGTAAGGTCCACTGCTCTTTAGTGAAATTATCAGGATTTTCAGCAAATCGAAGCATCTGTTCTTCAGAGATCCCCGTTTGACTTGATAATCTCTTTGATTCCTTAAGTAGAAACGTATGCAATTGTGACATCTTATCCACAATATCAGAACGCTCTTTCGGATTCGTTTTAGGCAAAGCTGATTTAAGGTGTTCAAATAATGACACCACTTCCGCTAGTAAAGTAGGTAAATCTATATTGCCATTTGCATCCACACTCTTTTGCAAATCGCTCATAACTTGGTTTATCTCTTCTGTAATTAACATATATTACTCCTTATTCCTATTAAACTACATTCTATCAAATAATTAATTAATTTAAACATTTACTTAATTATTCAATAAAAATTAAAGATGTAAATGACTATACCGGAAAGATCTGCAAAGTTAAAATAATTTTAATTACACTGAAAGCAAGACCGTCTTGAACAGTAAATAAATAATAATGTATCATAAAGACATAGTTACTTTAAGAAGAAAAAAAACCTTGAACAAGATAAGATTTAATTGCATATCATTACATAGATTATTTAACGAGAGTATCGTAACAATATCTCGCACCCTCTTGTCTAAAGAATTTATCCGTAAATATCTCCCCCCCTCAGTAGAAACCAGCATCTTGAAATCTATAGAAAATCGCACGGCAGCACTTAATAAACTTCCCCCCTCCGAAAATAAACCCTTTAGCCTAGCCTCCAGGATTTTTGGAATAGAAAAAAAAAATCTTAAAGACTCATCAAATCCGACTAACATCGAATCAAACATTATAA
Source organism: Chlamydiota bacterium (assembly GCA_040389325.1). GTDB lineage: Bacteria > Chlamydiota > Chlamydiia > Chlamydiales > Rhabdochlamydiaceae > CAIJXB01. Next base: position 12,800 of record JAZKAC010000090.1, read on the forward strand.
CCCTCATAACCAAACACCCAGAAGCTGCACTTCTGCTTATAAAGAGCTCTTGCATTTCCTCTTCCTTCTTACGAGAAAAGTTCGCTTGGGCTTTACTAAAAAGCTCCCCTCTATTACTACTCAAAAATATTAAGATTTTTAAAATTGAAAATAAAAAGGTTCTTCAAGATATTTTCACTACAGCTATGAATGATATCACCTCTAGTTCGTTTCGTTGGAGAGAGGGCTGCTTGATTAATAACCTTAAGGACTTTGAGATCACTGATCTCAAAGTCCTTACTCGTATAGTCATCCTCACGGCAGAATATGAACCAAGGAGCCTTCCCCTTCTTGGCATTAGCGATCCAAAAGTACTTGAACAGGCAGCCAGAAACCTATCCTTAAACAAGAATCCAAAAACCTCATTACTAGAAGAAATCGATAAAGAGTGTCGCGTTATCCAATTTCTCATCAAAAAAAATGAAGCTCTTATGGAAGAAATCATCTTAAACATAATAAAAAATGATGAACCCTCCCTTAGCAACAGAGGATCCTTTACCGTAGATTACTTGTTACGGATAACAAAAATCATACCTATCTTAACTCAAAAACCGGAGTTTCTTGAAAAAGTAGCCCTTCTTGCTTCGGAAAAAGCCTACCCCGACCTTTTACCGAACTTAAAAGAAAAATTCCTCGTTACCGACGAAGAAATCTTAAAAAAAATCATATCAAACTTAGCAGGGGGAGAGCTTACAAAGCCTTCGTTTGAGTTACATGGCTTCATAAAAACCATGAACGACCTTGGCATTCAAGACCTACCATTTTGTGAAGAAATCTCTTTAAGTCTACTAAAATCAAAAAAGAATGACTCTTACCTCTTAACCGAAATTCTAGAGAGCTTCAGCACCATTTCTCCCGACTTTCTAACAAAAATCAATCTAGCCATAGATGATTGGGAGACACGAAAATCCAGTCGTTTGGAATCTCTAGATATAACCATCCAGGAAGGACCTAACAAAAAATTTATCGATCTAATACTATCATACAATCGTTTTATACTCATAAAGCACTCCCCTAAGCTCCACCTTATCCCAGAAAAGTTACGGGAGGAAATTTCCCTAATATCATTAAAAGACTTCCCCCGGGATCTTCCCAACCTTGCAGAATGTTTTATCGATTCAAATTCGGAATTTTTAGAAAAAATAGAAGCTGACTCTAAACTCTTAGAAGCTAATATAGCTAATCCTCTGATCAAAAATCCTAAAGTAGTAAAATGGCTTGGGCTAGCTTTAGCTAAAAAAGAGCCCAGGCTATTTCTTGCTTTTATAGAAGGGAGGTTTCTTCCGAAGGCATTGTTGTTATCTATTTTGACCGAATATGAAAAATGGCTACATGCTGAAAAAGGCTGCACAATCGCAGATCAAGAGATAGCACGGATCTTCTTAGAAATTGTCAATTACCGCAATACCCCAATTGCCGACGCCCTATTACAAACCTTTATGAAAAACATCTCTTCTTCCGACTATCAAGCCGTCTATAGCGAGTACACTCTTACTAAAAAACAAAAAAATCCGATCAGCATTCATAAGATCTTACCTGCAATTTTTTTGAGCAAGTGGCACTCTGACGTGGAAAAAGACCCTTCCTTACAAATAAGAAACCGTGAAGCTAAGCAAATACTTTTAGCATTTCTTCAAAGTTCGGATATCAGGTCGGCTCTGCGCAAGCAAGAAGGAGGCGACCTTCTCATGCAAAACTATCTTTTTACCGTCATAGCTTTAGATAAGGACACCTCTCTTAAGTCTATAGAAAAGCTTGAACTCCTAGCTAAATTTTGTAATTTAGAATTGGACAAGCCCCCTACCTCGAGAGAAATCGCAACAGGCCTTAGCTTGGTTAGAATCCTTTCCGAAAAAAATATGGGTTCTATTCTTAATTACAATTTCACCAAACCCCCCTTAGAAGAAAGCAAATCCGCCCTAGATCAAATGTTTTTAAAAACCTCTTATGCGACCTTAGAAGGACTCGATCACCCTTGGGAAAAGTATGAAAAAACATTCAAAGAAGCACCTATTCCAGTTGGAGCACTACTTACCTTTGAAGTAAGCCTCCAAGCTCATCACACAAAAGCCCTACAGCAAGATCACACTCGGTTTGTAAGAAGTGTGCTTGGAAATACGGCCCAAAAAGAACGCAATCGAATCGACATCAATTCCAATCTGGAGCATATCGCTCTATTTAAAGAGATATTTCAAAAATGGCAAGAGTCCCTAAAAGAGATCGTGCTATATTTCACCAATGAAAAAGCCTTAAACTCGGAGCTAGAATTTATCATAAAAGACATCGATAAGGCGCTTCTGTTATGGATCATCCCAACTCTTGTTTCTGGGACCTGCCTAAATATTACAGGCGTCTACAGCCGCTGTCTCCTTGCCTATCCCATGGACGGAAGCGTCAGAATGATCACCGTACAGGATCGATCCGATACATTTTTAGCAAGATCCGTGCTTCGCATCATTCTGGATTCAGATTTAAAGCCTGTTCTTTTACTGGAACCCATCTACGTTAACCCCAAGCTAACCGATAATCGAGTAAAGAGAGAGATTATTCAAATGGCCTTCAAAAAAGCCGAATACCTTGGAATCAAACTTTTTATGCCGGCATATAAGCCGCCACCTTACTATACCGGCAGCTTCACGTGGCTTGGAAGCTCTTGCGCCCTCTCTTACTCCGATATAATGGGAGGAGTACTTCCTAATGCAAAAACCGAGTTTTCTATGTTAAACTTACAGGAAGTAAAAAAAGAAGATGTCAGTCAGATCTCGGACACTCCATAAAGAGCCTTCTTTATCAAAATAAAACTTGATGCAAAAGAACCGTTGCTTATACCAGTTGCTACAGCAGCCCACCACTTAGAATACGAAATTTCTTCAAAGCGACCAGAATCTATAACTCGTCTTACAAGTTCTTCTTTGTCATCTTCAACTAGATTACAAAGAGCTCTCCCTAACAGCTCAGCCGAGAGCTCAAAAAATCTATCCGATTTGATGATCTTCTCCATCGCCTCTTTATCTCCAAATGACATGACAGCCGAAAAAACCGCTTGTAAATCTTCCTTTGAGACCCAAGAAAAGCCATCTTCACATCTAACCCATTCCGATATTCCTCTATTAGCCTCTTGAACCATTAGACAACCTAAAATCAGATAAAAATTATCGGAGTAGCGAGTTGCATATCTGATTGATTCTAAGATCTCTTTTTTGTTAGGTAACGTGGCCTGAAGAAAGGCCTCACACAATTCATTTTCCGAGATCTCGGGAAAACGAGCACAGTCTAAAATCACTTTCAAAGTGTCCTTATTATCTGATCTTGCCGCTACGCATAAATCTTTCCATAATTGCTCCCGATAACTTTCATTAAGCCAGTACTTCGTCTCATTAATCTCTATTGAAGAAACTCTTCCCTTCCACGTTAAATTTGAAGAGCGGTTCAAGGAAGAAAAAGACTTAAAAACTACAGAGTAAGGCACCTGTCCTCTAACTTTCAATCTAGTATCTTGCAAGGAACTTCTTACGGTTACACTCAATCCACGCATTATTGCAAACGACATAAAATATCTATTTAATTTTTAAAATTAGCTTGATATTTTATGAAGGAAAAACAATAAAAGATATGATAAAATTAAACTATATACTTAATAAGAAAGAAATCTTTCTCTCCATC
>JAZKAC010000091.1:0-4380 GCA_040389325.1 Chlamydiota bacterium
CATAGGGCTTGAATTATTCTTCCAAGCCCCCTCCTTCAGGAGGGGGTAGTTGACTTTTACTTCCACAATGAAATTGAGATCCGTCATAGACAAAACGACTTTGAGCTCCATGAATTTTTTCTGTAATGATAACTTGTGTGCCAGGTGTAATGGCTGTATTAAACTGCGCTAATGACTCGATATCATACTTTGGAACGGGTATTTCAGGAGGTGCACCTGCCTCTCCTGCAAAGGAAGACTCGATAGGGGGTTCGTAGTAACCGATACCTAAACTCTGCATGACATCATCCCCTTCATGCGCATCTTCCGGAGCTTTTAAAAGAAGCCCTTGGCTCCATTCACCACGAAATTTTTTTACCTTGATTCGATAGCCGTGAACGTATCCTTCTTTAGAAGGGTTTTTAGCATCAACAATTTTGCAATTGCGTGATAACATATCTAACGTAGATCCAGTGATGATACTTTTGGCTACACCCTCGGGGTTGATGGGAACAACATACTCGGGAGGTATGTAAACGGCTAGGGAACCGTCTATAAACTCATCTTTTCCTACAACGACCTGCCAGCCATGGACTTTGACAAGAGACAACCTGTCCGCATTAGGATGCGACTTGTTCTCTATTTTAATAATTTCTATTTTGTGTGTACTCATGGATTAATTGTATAATAAGAGCCTTGTATAGGTAAAGCATTTTTTCGATTTTTTAAGGTCCTACTCTCTATCTTTTAAAATATATATTTGATATGTTGAATCTTAGGTTGGATAACTATAGCTTATAGCTGTGGGAAGATTATTAATTCAAAGGAATGAGGAGAATATGTCTTTTGACATTACTCAAGCTAAAGAGCAAATGCAACACTGTAGTAACATGATAGATGCTTTTAAGAATTTCCCCGAGTTGCAGTCCGATTTATCCGATACGGAGCAAAAAGTTAAAGAAATGCAAGAACGTCTCCTTCTTTTAGACACTCCTTCTAGCTTAACCTCAAAAGATCCTTTCCATGAGATACAGTCTAATGATATCAAAGAAGTCGTAGAAGAGGTCGAGAATCTACGCAAAGTATGTGATGTAAAGATCATTACAATGATGAAAGATTTTAAGATTGTGCCAGGAAAATCGGATTCTATGAACCTGTTGCAAAATGTCGAAAAAAGAGTTGCAGCCGGATATTACCTACCTGAACTGAAAGAAGCGGAGGATAAGCTTCGAGATGCTTTGTTTCGTATCATTCCTTTGGAGTCCTTGCCGCCTGGAGTTCAAGAAAATATTGTTTCTATGTTGGACAATGAAAAATTAGGCAAGCTCTTTCTTCTCATGGAAGAGGGGAGGCCTCATGCGGTAAAGCGACAACTGGAAACGGATAAGAAGTCTGAAACGCAAGCTTCGTTGAATATCTTACGGGAAGCAGTACGAAATATCAAAGAAGATCATCCTCTTTTAGCTGCTATCAACGCAGCTTTTTTGGATCTATCCAATGATACATTCGATATAAAAGCCTTGGAAACAGCTATAAAAGCTTCTCCCGATAAAGACCTTTTAATGGGACCTTTTCAAAAGGTGAAGGAGCAAGCAGGCAGAGAAGTGGAAGTTAAAGACAATATCCCCGAGATCGGAGCTATTACTAATGAGATGATCACTAGAATCAACGAAAAGGGATCTCTTGAAAAGCTCGGGTTATCAAACCAAGAAATTTTATCTTTTGTTCGCTCTCAGAGGTCTCGTATTAAGAATCTTAAGTTAGAATCAAAAGTCTCTTCTTCTTTTGAAGTTCAGTTTATTATAGATAGCTGCCCGAATCTTGAAGAGCTTAAGTTTAGTGGAAACGTATCGGGACTTTCTTTTGCTAAGTTAGTAAAATTAAAGAAAATCGATCTAGGTCAATGTGAGGGGGTGACAAAAGAGCAAATTCGAGAGCTTTCCTCTTCTTTAAAAGATCTGGATATGCATTCTTTAGATGTAATGGGTTTTGATTTTTCTCACCTAGAAAACCTGGAGAACGTTAACTTAAGCGCCTGTAAAAAACTGACAAATGCTCAATTCCAACAGTTTCCCTCTTCCTTAAAAAAAATGAATCTTTCCTGTATATATCCAATAGACTTTTCTTTTTCTAAGTTTCTGGAATTGAAAGAAATTAATTTTAGTTACGTCATAGTACTGGAAAATGAGAGATTTCAAGAGCTTCCAGAGTCTTTGGAGCGTTTAGACCTTAGCCGTGTGAGCACAGAGGGACTGTCCGTTGCTAAGTTCACACGCCTGAAGACAATTATTCTATGGCCGCGACGGTATGACATCGTGACAAATGAGCTAATTCAGGGAATTTCGAGTTCTTTAGAAGAATTAATTCTTGCGAACGCGATTGTGAATAGTTTTTCTTTTTCCAAGTTTAAAAATCTAAAGATAGTTTGTTTGACTGAATGTAAAGGAATGACATCCCATCAATTTTCTCAGTTTCCGATTTCTTTAGAGAAACTATTTATATCTAATATGGAAGATATCTCGGGGTTTTCTCTCGATAAATTTAAAAATCTGACACAAATTATTTTTTGGAGTCTGGATGTAAAAGATCTTTCTTTTATCGCACTTAAGAATCTGAAAGAAATTAGTCTATCTTGCTGTAAGGGGTTTACAAACGACCAGTTTCATGAGCTTTCCTCTTCTTTGGAAGATCTAAAAATCTGGGGCATGAGTGTATCCGGATGGTCCTTTAGCAAGCTAGAGAATTTGAAAAAAGTTCGTCTAGAGAGTGAGGGATTGACGCTCTACCAAAAAGAGCAGGTCATTGCAATAATAAAGAAAAATGGGGGTACGTGTACTTTCTAGTTTAAGCTAAATATAAAAGGTTATTGCAGCTGTTTTGTAGCACAAGTAATGGCGAAGTTGCTCTTTTCTTTTTTAGAGGCATGCTTTCGAGTGAAAGAAATGCCTACGGCACGAACAGGTTTCCCTTGGTGTAAAAAGGGCTCGTAATACTTTTTTTCTTCTATCTGATCTAACGCTTCTTTGGCTGTCTTATTTACTTTTAGCTCTAAAATATAGAATAAAGACGGAAGGTCTAGGACAATGTCGGCACGTCCTTGACTTGTTGAGAATTCTGCATAAGATTTAATATTAGCTGCTACAAAAAAGGCTTGTAATACGGCATGGTAGAATTTTTCTGCTTTTTGATGAATTTGATAGGGGATTTTACTAAAGATACTCGTAAAGCATTCCATAAGTTGTTCCATGTTCTCCTGTCTTAGGGCAACAAATAACCTACTAATAAGCGTGTCAAAGGGGGCATAGGAAATCTTGGTTAAGGCTATAAGTAAGTGTCTATGCATAGCTGTTTTTACTTCTAGATTGGGATACTTTAACTGATAGATCCTGGATTCGGAATCATAGTCCGCTATGGTCAGATAGCCCGTTTGAAAGAGTAAAGCCGTTAAAGGAGTGCACTCGATTTCAAAAGTTTGTAGTAAGTCCATACTTCCATGAAATTCTTCTAAATTGAGAAACTTACATTCTTCTTGTCGTTCTTCTTTGCTAAGCTCATCCAAGATAAATTGAGGAGTAGCCGATTGAAACCAAAAATTTTGATATTCGTTGAGTCTCATAGCGCAGGTTAAAGAAAAGGGACTATAAATAGGGGGGGTGTTTTCTTTAAAGCAGTACCCATTATACCAGTTTTTTAGTTCTTTTCGGATGCTTTCGTAAGAAGTGTTTTTTGTAAGAGCCCACTCTTCTATATAGTCTTTAAAATACACATCAATTTCTTCATCCGTGTATCCGCAGATGGAAGAAAAAGCAGTCTCCATGGTTAAGTTCGTTAAATTATTAAGGCCTGAAGATAATCCTGATTTACTAAAGGCGCTAACCCCCGTAACAAAGACAAATTTAACCGCTGCAGCTTGCGCTTTAATAACACAGGAGAAATTTTTCATAATATCTCGAATTTCTATAGAGAGATTCGGTTTATGAAGTGTATGTAAGATGGGGTAGTCATACTCGTCGATAAGGATGGCTACGGCTTCAAACCCCCCGTCTTTTTTTTTATCGCAAAGAGCCTCGATTAGAATTAATAGAGCAGAATTTATATCTAAATCATCTTTTAGAATCGTATCGTATTTTCTTGCAATTGTTTGTAGACTGATTAAGAGACTTTTCTCGAAATTTCCAGCACTTTGTATGTTTAGTTGAGAAAAATCCAATCTAATAACCCCTAGGGGGTGCCAGGAGTAATCGCTTTTTACGATCCAAAGTCCTTCGAAAAGCTCCTTTTTTCCTTGAAGAGCGGCTTCTAAAGTAGAAACGAGCAGGGATTTTCCAAACCTACGAGGGCGAGAAAGAAATGTTCTGCGATTTTTAGTGAGGAGCTCGTATACAAATTTAGTTTTGTCTA
>JAZKAC010000091.1:4480-15748 GCA_040389325.1 Chlamydiota bacterium
GTTATATTATAATTTAGTTTTTATTTAAATTAATTACACTAACGTGTAATTTAGTTATTATATGCTAATTATGTTTTAATTTTAAAAAAACGAGGGTCTATGCCGTTAATTCCTTCTTCTTATACAGCTCCTAAATGGTTGCTCGGAAAACATTCGGAGACAATATTGCCCTCTCTTTTTCGTCAGGTAGAGGGAGTCATTTACATAAGAGAAAGAATCCCTACTCCAGATGGAGATTTTTTAGATTTAGACTGGTCGGGTAAAGGGGGAGGCCGGTTGGCGATCCTTTCTCACGGCTTAGAAGGGTCTACTTTTAGCCCCTATATCTTAGGGATGGTCAAGACATTGAATGAAGATGGCTGGGATACGGCGGCTTGGAATCTTAGGGGATGCAGCGGTGAACTCAATTTAAGAAGAAGGTTTTATCATGCAGGGAGTACGGAAGATCTCGATACGGTTGTTAAGCATGCGGTAAAAACAAGAAGGTATTCCGAAATTATCCTAATAGGCTTTAGTTTAGGGGGTAATATCGTTTTAAAGTACTTAGGAGAGAATAATTTAGGGGCAACTCCTTACATTTCTAAATCTGTCGTTTTTTCCGTTCCTTGCGATCTTCACTCTTGCGTGAATAAGCTTTCCTCTAAGGTCAACTACATATATCTTCGTAACTTTTTAGATACTCTTAAGTCCAAGCTAACGAAAAAAGCGGAAAAGTTCCCGGATATCCTTTTAGATGTAGATTTATCAAAGATTCATAGTTTCACCGACTATGACAATTATATCACGGCCCCCTTATTCGGTTTTGATAATGCTCTTCACTACTACTCTGAATGCAGCACAAGTAAGGTTATCTCAAATATTCGAACCCCTTGCTTGATTGTAAATGCAAAAAATGACCCTATTTTAGATATTTCTTCCTCTCCTGTTGAAGAGTGTAGAAAAAGCCGTTTTGTGAATCTAGAGCAGCCTTCCAGAGGTGGGCATCTAGGCTTTATGAAAGATAGGATAAATGGGGATTATTGGTCGGAAGGACGTGTTCTTGAATTTCTAAAATCGAAAAATGGTTAATGTAGAACATGTTTTCTTAAAAACATGTTCTACATTAACAGGTTACGCTGAAGATCTTTCTGTTTGAAGCACTTGTTGAACTAAACCAAGAAGTTTTTCTATGGTGTTTTGTAAGGTAGACTGATCTTGGGTAGATCTGGAAAGCATCTCTTGATTGATACCCTTATCCGTTGAAGCACTGGTAAGGTGGCTTTGAAAATAAGCATTTCCCGAAGAAGAAACGGCAGAAACTGCTCCGATAGTCCCTTTGTCAGCTGTAAATGCCGAGCTTATTCCAATAAGAGAGACAAACGCGATATTTCTTTGATTGCCGCTCTCGGAAGAGCTTGTTCTTTTAAAATGTTCGTAACTATAAACACCAAATTCTCTTGAAGCTTTAGCTAAACTCTGTAGAGTTGGCATAAGCGCTTCAAATAACTCCATCATAAAGCGAGATATTTTTTTATTTAAGATCTTTGGTTCATCCGATACACCGGGCGTATTTTGTGACAAAGAGTCTTGTATTGTAACTTTAGATAAAGCTTCCATGATTTACATCCTTAGTTCGGAATTTATTGTAATGATATTTTTTGCCTGTTCCCATCCATATTCGAGTAACTTGGTAAAGTCTTGTATCCAGGCTATTAAAGAGTCTTGTAAGAAGGTGTCGGAGAGTATGGCATTTTGAATGAGAGATAAATCTGCCTTAGTCCAAGAAAATCCGGCATCCGTAATGCCTTTTCCTGCGGTTGTGATTCCAGTGTAGTAATTAGTGAAATTCTCTATGTCAAAGGGGAGGGCGGAAGAAAGAAGGTTAGGATCGTATAAGATAGAAGATCCGCTAACCGCGCTTAAAGCCCCCGAAAGGCAGTGTAGTGCGATAGGGGACCAAAATGTGATCTTAGTTTTAAGATCTTCGTTATTAGAGATCTTTCCTGCAACTAAATCCCATCCTCGAAGCTCTGTCATGGCTAGATTAGCAGCGGAAAGTATGCCCGATGCGATAAGAGTGCTTCCAAGCGTTGGGGATGAAGAGTAGATGGAAGCTCCTATAAAGAGGTTAAGGGCTGATAAAATGCAGCCTCCCACCTTTTGTAAGGCAGACCAGACTCCTGATTCTTGAGCTCTTTGAGCAGCTTTTTGTAAGGTGGCAATATTTTCTGCCATCTTTTTAGATAAAGAGTCCGAGTAGAATTTGATTTCATCGGCAGCTGACAGTAAAAAGCTTTGGCCTATTAAATAAGTTTCGTTCATTAGATCGATAATAAGAAGTATGGGAGGAGAAAATAAACCTGCTTCGGTAAGGGGTTTTTCTTGCGCCTGTCCAATGGAGGAGGAGAAACTTGTTTTTAAAGATTCTTTAGGAAAGTCATTAGAAATGAGATGACCCAGTGGAGAAGCTTTTTGTATAGAAGATATAGTCATATTTTTTTATTACTGCGAATGAAGGAGGGTTTTTAAAAGGGTAATGTTATTTTTTAGCGTTTCTGGATCTTTAGCTCCGTCCAGTCTCTTTTCAGCCTGCAAGATAGCTTTTCTTGTTTCGTCTTTTTCTTTAAGTAAAAAGAAGCATTCTGCTGCATGAAAATGAGGTAGGGGGTCATTATCTTGTAAAAGAGCCACATTACACCAAGCTTGTAAGGATTCCCTCCACTTATTCAGCATCTGCAAGGAAGAGGCGAGGCCTCTCCAAAAAGACTCTTCAAAGGGGTTGGATATGCAAAGTTGTGTAAATAGCGGTTCGGCAAGGGCGTAGTTTTTTTGTTGATAAAAAGTAATAGCTGAAAGCTGCAGGGTCTTTTGCTCTTCTATATTCCACTTTTTTTCAAGGGAAGTAGATTGCAACTTGAGTGCAGCTTTTTCTAAAAAATCAACAAAGGTATTTTGCATGCTTATCTTGGTTGTAATTGTTTCAAAAGTTCCGTATTTTGTTTAACCATAGAGAAAAACATTTGAGTGATTTCACTCATGTCTTTTTCTCCTTGGCCAAGCTTTGTATAGACCAGGTTGATTTCTTGTGTGATGTGTTGACATTTTTCTTGAAGAAGTTTTAGTTGAGATTTGATTTCTTCCGCAGTATTCCAAACACATGTATCGCCAACCGTAATAAGATCTTTTGTAGCATGTTTAATACGGTCTATAAGATTGTGATATTGTTGTAAGACGGCTTGTCCTGAGGGGAGCTCTTTCGTTAGAAGCGTAGTTAGTTGAGAGATGTCTTTTAGAGTGGTGTTTAAAGCCGAGATTCCTTTCCCGTGTCCTTCTTGTGACTTGGTGTGACCACCATGAGTTAGTCCATGTAGCCAAACCATAATGCTACCTAGATTGTAACCTGTCTTATCAACTGCCATAAGATACCTCCAAATTTTAATATTAATAACAAGTATAACCAGCTTTCTAATCCAAATCAATGATAATTCATAAATAAATTATTTTTTAGCAGTTATAGTTTACTTTAAAAGATATTATATATTGTTTGAGACGTCCTTCGGGAAGGGGGGGGGCTTGTTTTTTAAAAACGAGCAAGAATCCTTAATGTTGCAGCCCAAGTTCCTGGAAGATCAGCTACGGCTCCTGGTCTGGGAACGTAACTGATCACGGGCTCAAGATATAAGGTGCCATATAAACAGCATTGATAATAGGTTTGAAAAACCCATTCATTTGGACGTGGAAGGCTATTTTTGTTTAATCCAGCAAGACTTAAGCCTAATCCGAAGGAGTCTTTTAGTCTGCTCGGAATAAGACCATAGGCAGTCAGCCCCCATCCTAAGAATTTATTGATTTGAAGGGTTTTAGTGTTATTGGCTCCAAGTTGTAAAAAGGTAACAAGTCCACTATTGGCCCGACTTTTATCTTTCCACCATAAACGTTGAGAGGCAAAAAGATAGACTCCTTGAGCCCCTTGTTGAGAAATATGTTTTTCTTCCACATCTAGAGTGAGCTTACCTGTCTGATCCCAAAGGCCAAGGGAAACTCGCCCAGGTAAAGGTGCATTAGCCCACGAATAGCCCGTTTCGCTAACAAAAAAATAATAACCGTTAAATTGAGGTCCTTTTATTCCAGTCTCTTCGCCTCTTGCTTTATTCCCATCATAAGCTCCTAAAGAAATATAGAAGTTTTCTTTAGGGAAATAAAAAATATTCGCCCCAAAGGCCGAGTTATAATAACTTGGAATAAACCCATCAATAGATCCTTGAGAAAAGATAGTTCCATAAATAAGTCCGCTGGCCGTAGGGGAGATTCGAGGTTCAATCATGGTAAATAAATTGTTGACGGCGTTAAAGTCATAATTTGGTGTTGATTTTCCAATACGCGTAATCAGCTTCCCGTCTAAGAACTCTTGACGATACCACCATTGATAAAGGTCCGTACGATTCAAAGGGGCGGTTTCCGAAAGTCCTTCAAATCCTTGAACTAGCCCCGCATTTGAATTTATAGAAGAGGTATTTAGTTGTAATAGCTCTACAGCAAAGGTCGCTCCTTTCCAGGAGCTCACCTTTCCGGGATCAAATAATAATTCAAATTGCACTAAATTATTAAGGGTTCCTTTTTTTTATGAGGCTTTCCTCCTGAAAGGAGTTGATCCCCATCACAAACCCACAACCCTTCCACGCTAAGACCTGTTTTTTCTTTTTTAAGCCCCAATTTTTCAAATAAATACCCCGTCCCTATATGATCGACGGGACTAGGATTGCTAGAAGAGCCTACCCCCGCATCTATAGGGACAAAAGTCTCTTGCTCGGATAGATCTATGCCATAAGTTTTTATGCAAAAGGAAAAAACTAAAAAAGTCTTAAAAAAGGAAGATTTAAAAATCATTCAAATTAACCAATTAAATGGCTGAAAAATAAATACTCTTCAGCCAAGCGGGTTTAAAGAGATCTTATATATACGTGTTCTTTTGTTTTTGGAATCTTTTCAATAATTTCCCGTTTCAGTCCTAAAGCTCCGGCAAGAGATCCCGGTCTAAAATGCAAAGATGCATCTTGAATACCGATCTCAATTAATGAACTTGAAGAAGTAAACGACTCATAGATTGCAAGATCTTTGTTACCAACATTAACATAAGTATGAAAAGCTCCGATTGGGATAAAAACCAAATCGCCTTCTCCTAGCATAAGATTATAAACATTACCTTCCCCATCCATCATGGTAAAATAAGCGGATCCTTGATGGACAAATAAAAATGCATCCGACCCTGTATACCAATGAGGCTCTCTGATGCTGCCTGGCTTCAAAATTGTCTGTTGCATCGACATGAATTTATTGGCACCCCAATTTGTCTCATCCAGTCTACGCAAAGAACCAAGCGCTCCATCATAAAGAGGAGTAGCAGAAAGAAAGCTAGCTCCATAAGGACTGGAAAGATTTTTAGTGATAATCATATCTCCCGGGTCATACAAACTTAATCGATTCTTAGGGTTTTTCTTAAATCCTGCAATATCCGTTGGGGATAGTCCTAAAGATTTTTCTAAGATGGTATCGGGAAGTGCAGCCCAAGCCGTTGAAAAATCTCGATCTTCTGCATTAGCATTATTATAAGAAACAAGAAAATCCAACTCCTCTGGTCCTACATTTTCTAAACAATGAATAGAAGCTTGAGGGATCATCCAAGTTCCTCCCTTAGCAACCGTGAATTCACTTGCTTTGCCGGGTCCTTCCCAGATTGTTATTTTCATTTTACCATTCAAGACCGTACCTACTTCAACAGCATTTGCATGCCAATGAGGGACGCGTTGTGCTTCATTATAGAGTTGATAGTAGAAAAAAAGACCGCTTAGTTGCTCTGCTGGGAATTTATCAAGACCGGTAAATTGCTTCGCCGTTTCCGAGATCCTCATCCCTGCAGGGTTACTCATCTTTTCTCCGTCTTTAAACAGACGAAAAACAAAAGGACATTTTTCAGAAATGTTTTTAGATTCTTTATCTAAAAAATTTTGTATTTTCACTTCCATTTTAGGCTCTAACGCCTGCGTCGGACTTGCACTTCCCTCTAAACCTGCATGGGAAAAACTCAATAGGCAAACACTAAATAATAGTGTGTATCGAGTAACTAACTTTGAATATCTTCTCTTCATAATGTACTCCCCGGTCTTGTTAAGTATGATCGGTCCGAAAGGTAGAGATTTTTTTATTTTAAGTAAAGAGTCTGTCGTAAAACTAATTTGAGAAAACAGTTAAAAAGTTTTTTTTAGTATGTCGATGCTTTATCCTTGCCTCATCTTTGTATGGACTAGGTTGATTTCTTGTTTTAGACGTTCTTTGAAAAAAAAAGGAGAGGGTATCCCCCCCTCACGTAAGGCGATGGTTCGTAAGGCAGTTTGCCTGTCTTTAATTGCTGCAATTTAGCTTTATAATCAATTCAATGTACTCATGAATTTTCTTCTCTAGCCATTGATTTTTTTGCTGTAGATAATTGAGACGACCGAGTAGGGTGCCTTGCCTTGGATTTTCTTTTATATTTGGCTCTTCAATGACGGGAACGGTTCCTCCGAGATCTAATATGTTTTTTACTAATTCCGTGATTAGTTCGTGATTTTGAGCTTCTTTTTGAGAAGCCTCACGAATGTTGTTTAGGTAGGCCATTTCTCTAGGACTCCAATTCGCAGTTGCCATATTTTCCCCCTTATTTATTATGATGTGTTTTTTACATTACTTATAAGTAATATATATAAACTAATAAATTAAATGGAATTAAAACATGCGTTATAATTAACGAATAAATTATTTTTGCCGGTTATGGTTTATTTTAAAATATATTATATTATGTTTTAGACGTTCTTTGAGAAAAAAAGGGGGGTACCCCCACGTAAGGCGATGGTTCGTAAGGCAGTTTGCCTGTCTTTAATTGCTGCAATTTAGCTTTATAATCAATTCAATGTACTCATGAATTTTCTTCTCTAACCATTGATTTTTTTGCTGTAGATAATTAAGGTGTGTCGGTAAGGAGCGGGGCTTTGGATTTTTTATATCAGGCTCTTCAAGAACAGGAATGATTCCTCCAAGATCTAATATATTTTTTACTAACTCCGTGATTAGTTCGTGATTTTGAGCTTCTTTTTGAGAAGCTTCACGAATGTTTTTTAGGTAAGTTCTTTCTTCGGGACTTCCGATCGCAGCTGCCATATTCTTCTCCTTAGTTATGATAAGGTGTTTTCTGTATTACATAAAATTAAATATTTCTTGTTGTTTATGTCTATTATATATAAATTAAGTAATTAACTTATATAGGAATATGCATTATTTAAGGTGGCTTGACCTACTTTAACCTCTTTACTTGGTCCGTTGGGTACAAAAACACATCAACGATCAATGCGATCTTCTGTATTATGACAGATAATCATTCCAATAGAAGAGTAGGCTCTAGTTTTACGCAACCTTCATCTCGAGATTTATTGGTGGAGCTGCAAGTTCAAGAAATTCCTTGAAGTGTGATGAAAATTCGTCATTTTCGATAAAATCAGCCATAAGTAATCTAATATTTTGCGACTTCCGTAATAGGGGTGTCCCGTATATAGCTTGTCAATTTCTGCCATAATTACAAAATCCTCCTCGTCTGCAGGTGTCATTTTGTAATAATATGTGCTTTTTGCTATCCCTGATAGATCTAATTGCTCCTCTAGCGTTAACTCTAAATTTTCTTTGTCTACCCATTTTTTTCGTTCCTCAAGGGACCATTCATTTGTTTTTTTTTAAGCCACTCCACCTGTGTTGTAAGTTTTCCTATCTGCTGTTGCAGATACTCAACGTCTTCGTGAGGTTCTATTGCCTTGCGACGTCTTTTGGTTTGAAAGAAATTTTCTATTTCATCTAGCAACTGCTGTTTCCACTCAGACACTTGAGAGGGGGATACTGTGAATCCAGAGGCAATCTGATTAGTTGTTTTTTGATTTCCAACTGCTTCTAAAGCAACTTTTGCTTTCAGGGAGGATGTATGTGTTTTGTACTTTTTTGCCATTTTCGTCTCAAAATTATGTTTATTGCTATCTATTATCCAATAAACATTCGAATTAGGCTAGTTCAGTTTTTGGGGACCACCATAGTCATGGCAGGGTTAACAGAAAAAACTTCTGCACCTAGACGGAATCCTTTGGCTTTAAGAGATTCTAAGATATGGGAATAACTAAAACTTGAGAGCATACGAGCTTGTTTAGGTGTGCTGAGGGACCTTTTTTTCTTCGTGAAGTCAAGCTTTTCTACTACAAGAGGTTTTTTTTTATTTAAGCTTAAAGCGGTGACCTTAGAGATAGCCTCTCCGATGATTGATTTAGCCTGATCTTTACTTTTACCATAAGTACATAAAGGGATGGTTTCTTTATGGATGGGGTTGCCTTTAGAGTCTATCTCGGCAAGAGCAATGTGATTGATGTTTATATCAACGCCAATGGCCCCAAACTTAAGATCAGTTGTCACTTCAGTTTTTTCATGAGCAAAAGAAACAAACACCCTTCACCCTTTTTCATCTTTTTTAAGACGATAGCGGGTGCACAACACATTCCGCAGAGACACCTGGCACCACGCCAACGTGGCCGTAGGCCCAGACGAGGTTGTCATAGTGGACGGACAAGCCAGTCTTTGAGGAGAAGCCCCCAACGGCCGCTTTATGATCGAGGCCCTTGCAACGGACGCTTTCAGCACTACGTGCATATGTCAATGGACCCGCGCCATCAGGACATGTCCCTGTCTTTAATATCATAATAACATCGTAAAATCCTCTCTGACGCACTGTCACAACTTTCCATCCACGATTTGTCACCAGAGCTCTTTGATGTTGCTTAGCATTAAAAAGCATATCACTTCCAAAAACTTCTCTTCTCATTATAAGTATTCTGTTTTGATCCGGAGGAGTATCGCATCGCTCAAAAACTTCACACCCAAAATTCTCAACACCCTTATTAAATACAGGGCCCATTCCTATTTTTTCGAGTGGATAATTAGCAAGCATCCTAAGGTTTTTAAACGAAAACGGGACAGTAAGCTCAGCGTTGACGATCCAGGCTCGTTCTTTAACAGGAAGCTCTATGAGGGTTCCTGTTTCATCCAACTCTAACGGTCTATCCGGACTGATGGTTATCTTGAGTTTAGCAGGATCCACAATAACGACGTGAGTGTCTCTTTGGAATTTCCCGACTTCAAAAGAATCTTTTTCACACTTTAACCTGTCAAAAACAGCTTTGCGGATAAGAGGCACTTCTCCAACTACTTCTCCTAAATACTTTCCGATGATTTTGCTGCTAATGGTAATAGGACGAAGGAACTTAAAATCGTCTTTATAATTTCGGTCTTCACCTTGAACTATAGGAACGCCTTCTCTGATAGAGGCCTCTTTCCATAAAATTTGCCCTTCCGAACCATCAATCACCCTCTTCCATGTTTTATTTACAAGACGAAAGTTATTAAGATCGGATGTTATTTCTGGCCTAAATTCTATGCAACGTTGAAGGGAATTGCCACTTATGAAAGAAATTCCGGGGTTCGATGAGTTTGAAAAAGCGCTTATTGCTGACACAATGCATTCCTGTTTTTATTACCGTTTATCACAAATACAATACAGTTGATAAAAAGCTAAAGCTTTTCACATCAATAGCCCATTCGAAAAAGGCTTTTTCACTGATTAAAACTCGTCTGTCAACCTGCTTAACAAAGTAGTCTGCTCCAGTTCTATAACTAGAAAAAACCATCCATCGCAAAGAGGGAACAGTTGGCCAACTGTGATAGCTTAAGGTGGACCCCAAAGTCAAGACTAAAAAACACAGTCTAAATCGAATTTCTTCTTTTAAAAATTAATTACTACGTCTTCTCTTCTTTTAACCCCAACTGAGATAAACGAGCTTGTCTCGTTTCATCGAGGGCGGGAGCTCTATTTAAGCTACTAAGTGCATCTTTACTGGTGTTTTGTACTTAAGCGATTGATGTGGTCTTTCCTCATTATAAAATAATATATAAGAGTTAATCCCTTGAATGGCTTCCTTTCCATTTTCATATCTCTTAAGGTACACGTCTTCATATTTTAACGATCTCCAAAACCTTTCAATAAAAATGTACTGCTCTGAGCTGAATATAAGAATTCCTTTAAAAAAATGCGTAAAATAATTAAGAGAGCCTCTTGCAAAACTAGAAAACAGACATGACTTATCTTTTTAAAGAGAGAAAGACTTTCGTCTCATAGAGAAAAACAAGAAAAGAGTTTTTTTTTAGCTAGACCTCGGAGATTTGGTAAATCTTTATTTGTTTCTACTTTAGCAGAGATTCTTAGGGGGAATAAAGAATTATTTGATGGGCTTTGGATTGCAGACAGTGAGTATGAGTGGCCTGTTTTCGGAGTCATACATTTAGATTTAGGGCCGATTAAAAGTCTTAACGCAGGGACTGTAGAACGATTCATTTGTCAAATTCTTCTAAATGTAGCTCAAGACTACGGAATTTCACTAGAAACCGATTTTACCGATCCTAATACTATATTAGTAAGTTTGGCCCGAGCTCTTCATGAGAAATTTAAAAAGTAGCCATTTTAATCGATGAGTATGATCATCCCATTTTGCAAGTATTACAAGATCCTCAAGTTTCTGAAATAAGATCCGTATTACAAAGTTTTTTCACAACGGTTAAAAGTTTAAATAAACAAGTTAATTTTCTTTTCATCACGGGAGTTAGCATGTTTTCTAAAGCGGGAGTATTCTCGGGCATGAATAATCCCGTGAATATCTCTTTGGATCCTCGATTTGCGGGGATTTGCGGATATACAGACGAAGAGATGGATTTGTATTTTAAAGAGTATATGGTCGAGTGGGCTAAAAAAGAAAATGTTCTTCCAGGACAAATTCGAGAAGATCTAAGGACTTGGTATAACGGATATCGCTTTAGCAAGGAGCCTCTTTCCGTATACAATCCTTTTTCTATTTTGAACGCCCTAGAACTTAAAGAATTTCAGAATTTTTGGTTTGAAACGGGAAACCCCGCCTTTGTGATGAAAGAATTTAAAAAAGAGTACCGTCATCAAGAGTGGGCTCTTTTTGATTTGGAGCGCTTTAAAGCCTCAAGCGGACTTCTTGGATCGGTTGATGTAGACACGATTCCTCTTCCTACTCTTCTTTTTCAAACAGGCTATCTGACTCTTGCCGAATATGACACGAGGACGAACAACTATCGATTGGAGTTTCCGAATCATGAACCTAAAAACGGCACAGTCTTTAAACATAGCTCCACCGTGTCAGCTCTTTT
>JAZKAC010000092.1:0-14374 GCA_040389325.1 Chlamydiota bacterium
AGCAACTAAGAAAGCAACAGCCACTGCAGCTAAAAAAGCAGAAGACGTAGCTACGAAAAAAATAAGAGAGCAAGAAATTCAAAAATCTCACGAAGTGGCACGCATCTTATGCAGTAAAGGCATGTCTCTTTCTGATATTCGAGATGTAACAGGCTTATCCCTTAAGGAACTTCGATCCATTCAAAAAGATGGATAGTTTTTGAAGAAACTTTAAATTCCCGACTCAAGTCCTTTCACTATAGATTATTCAATCGACCAGAGCTGTCACATCCTGACATAATTCTGGTCGCATCTTCAGACCTCAGAGATCTTATGTAAAATAATTAATTGATTTAATTATCTAATTTATGTCAAATAACAATTAGCATAGAGAGGGTTTTAAAATGGGTACTCGCACAATAGATAATTTAGGGCATGATGCTTCTGAACGTTATGCTCAAGATCAGAAGATTTTAGACGGACAAGAAAAAATCCCGCAAGAAGCCAAGATGATCTTTACGAAGACGTCTATCGAAGTCACCAAACCAACCTTTCATCTAGAAACCGATCTTGCCTTTCACGGCTCTTTAAAAAGTAATTCCTGGGCAGAGTTCTTACCCCCTTTAGGCTACGAAAGCCAAAAAAGATTCTTTACGCATGAATTACTCCCTTCCTTTACCAACCAAGAGAAAACGGAAGCTCTTAAAAATAAAATCTTAGAGATGAAGAAAAAAGAACAAGATGACGCTCTATCGGATGAGCAAGAAAATCCTTCTTCTAAAAAAGAAAACTGGCAAAAAATCAAAGAGGAAGAAGAAGAGGAAAAAGAAAAAGAAGTTCTTATTAATCTATTGAATTGCATTTTGCACCTAGATAATTGTATTATTTATGTGCATGCAAAACGCTCTCAATATCATAAGGGATAAAAAACATGAATCGTATCAACTGGCTAGACGTACTGGAGTGGAGTAAAGATGAATTAGAAAATCTCCGTTTTATGGGATACTCTTACATCAAGCAAGGACAATACGATACGGCTTTGAAATTTTTCGAAGCGTTAGTTGTTTTATCGGAAGAAAACACTTATGATCTACAGACTCTAGGAGCCTTGTATCTTCAAACAAGCAATAATTTAATGGCTCTAAATTACTTAGAAAAAGCGATCAAATTAGATCCTTCTCATGGATCTACTTTACTCAATCGTTCGAAGGCGTTACTTGCTCTTGGATATAAAAAACAAGGTCTTATGCAAGCAAAATCGTTAGAGGTTCATCCCGAATCTTCTATCTCAAGTCAAGCCAGTGCTTTAGCTCTTGCCTATTCATAAAGGATAAAAAAAACCACAAATATTTTGGTTTTTTTGTTGCATGCTTTAAAGTCGAATGATAAGTTGGCAACATAAAATATCGCCGGATTTTTCCTGTGGAAAGTCTGTGCATAACCCCGCTACCTGAAGGCAACCCCCATGATTGCTAGTGAAACGCAAGATGCTTGGTCTCTTTTTTTAGAATATGTTGGAGAAAGATGTTCTGCTACGGAATTTACGAATTGGTTGGAACCTATCCGAAAAGTTTCCTCTCATACTGACCGAATCGTATTGGAAGTACCAAATATCTTCGTGCAAGAATACTTGCTCGACAACTACAAAAAAGATCTTGTTCATTTCTTGCCTTTAACAGCAACGGGTCAACCTTCCATAGAGTTCATCATTGAAGAGCCTAAAAAGAAGGCATCCGATGCTTACGCACCCGATGTTCGAGCTCCTATCGCTGCACCTCAAGAAACAAGCCAAGGTGCGTGTCAAGGTGCTTTTCAACTAAATCCCCTTTATTCTTTTGATACATTCATCGAAGGCCCCTCTAACCAGTTTGTCAAATCAGCTGCACTAGGCGTTGCCATGAGACCTGGAAGATCTTATAATCCCCTTTTTATCCACGGAGGCGTCGGCCTCGGTAAAACACATCTTCTCCATGCTATCGGTCACCACATCAAAGAAAACCAACCTAAGTTAAAGATCTTTTCTATCACAACGGAAGGATTTATCAATGACCTGGTAGATAATTTACGCAATAAGACTTTAGATAAGATGAAACGATTTTATCGTTCTTTAGATGTACTTCTTGTGGACGATATCCAGTTTTTACAAAACAGAGTGAACTTCGAAGAAGAGTTTTGTAATACCTTTGAAGCGCTCATCCATCAAAATAAACAGATCATCATCACAAGTGATAAGCCCCCTGGGCAGCTCAACCTCTCAGAAAGACTCATAGCTAGAATGGAATGGGGACTTGTTGCTAACGTTGGAGTTCCTGACTTAGAGACCAGAGTAGCGATCTTACAATATAAGGCTGAACAAAAAGGGATTAGACTTCCTCAGACGATAGCTTTTTTCATCGCCGAACACATTTACAATAACGTAAGACAATTGGAAGGTGCCATCAACAGACTTAGCGCTTACTGTCGTATGATGGGACTTGATGTCACGGAAGAAACGGTAGAAAGAAGCTTAAGTGAACTTTTCCAACTAGCTCCTTCTAAAAAGATCTCCGTAGAAAACATCATTAAGAGCGTAGCTATAATCTTTGAGGTCAAAGTAAGTGATCTTAAAGGAGAGTCTCGCACTAAAGATGTTGCCTTCCCAAGACAAGTAGCTATGTACATGGCAAAAGAGCTCATCAACGACTCTCTCATGAAGCTTGCAGCTGCCTTCGGAGGAAAAACTCACTCAACCCTTCTTCATGCCTGGAAAAAAATCTCGGGACAACTTGTCAAAGATGAGATCCTCCGCAGACAAATTGACATGGCTAGAAGAAATCTGGAAGCCTAAAACTTTCATTCTCAAGCTACCAACAAAACACATCTTTGTTAGGTAGCTTTTTCTACTCACTCGTCTCATAAAAAGCTCTTACCAATCTAGAGAGCTCTTCAATCATATAGAATGGAATAGAAAGAATATTAGACTCTAAAGAAAAAGGGTTTTCAGCAATTCTTACTCCCAATACAACCTTTTTTTCTTGTAAAAACAGTTTCAACGATCGCATAGAACCTATACTTCCCGCTTTTACTTCAATAGGAACCATAAAAGCATCTACCGTCATCAGAAAATCAATTTCTGCACTACTATTTCTTTCTTCTCTTACCCAACTAAAAAGGCTGCTTTCTTCATTTTTCCCAAAATATGCCAGAAGCTCTTCCCCTACAAATTGTTCTGCTAAGGCTCCTTTATTCACTAAAAATGGATTTTCTTTGAAAAAGAACTCTAAATCCAGATTACAAGCCCGCTTAAGGAGCCCTATATCTAAAAAAAGAAGCTTATATTTCTTTTCGTTTTTATGAGTGATCAAAGGCAGCCCTGCTGCAGAAGTCGCATAAACAGGGTTAATAACTCCTGCGTCCGCAAGTTTTTTCAAAGCTATTTTTAAAGTAGACGGCGCTGTTTCCGAGTCAATACTGGAGTATTTTAACCACTGTCCCACGAGCCCGGGAGCTTTAGAAAAAATATTCTCTAAATGATGGTGAGGAGTTTTATTTGCGTATTTTCCAAAATCTTTTCTATAAGAAAATAAAATGGCCGATTGCATTTCTTGGGTTTGAAGAAAACTTTTAGATTCTAAAAATGTAGAGATGACGGATGGCATTCCCCCTAACGAGAAATACTCCCTTACTAAAGAAAGAAGCTTATTATGAACAGCCAGTTGAATAGAATCTCCTATATGTACCGTCTTAAGATGAGCTCGTAAGCGGGACTGTCCCACAGCATCCAGATATTCTCCAAATGAAAGTGGCCGTAGATAGAGAAACTGCACCCTGCCCACAGGCATTCGAAAATCGGGATCATTCAACGCAAACTCAAGCAAGGAGCCAGCTCCTATTACATGAAGCTCAGGGATCTCTTCTTTAAAATACCGAAGAGCCATAATAGCCTGAGGACATTCCTGAATTTCATCTAAAAATAGAAGAGAATTTCCTAATGGCAAAACCTGTCCCGTGACTAATTCAATAGCCTCTAGGATTTTTACGGGATCCAAGCTGAGAAAACACTCTTTAAACTCGGGAGAACGCTCAAAATTCAAAACAACATATTGACTAAATTCAGTTTTGCCAAATCGCTCAATCACATAGGTTTTCCCAACTTGCCTAGCCCCCCTTACGAGCAAGGGAAGGTGTTGCTTTTGGTTTTTCCATCTAAGCAAATCAATCTCGATATCTCTTCTCATTTTCTACCTCATACTTCTTATCATAACCCAGAACACCACTTTTTACAATTGTTTTTTATCATCACATACAATTTTTACAAGGCTTTTTCTTACATCAGATACAACTTTTACAAGGCTTTTTCTTGCAAAGATCACGAAATAACAACTTAACAACTTAATAATCAACAAATTGAGGATGTAAAATGAAAACACCTACGATAGAAAGGACAAGAAGCTCTTTTTCGTTGATGTCCGAGGAGAGAAAAAGTGGCCTATCTTGAAAACTAAGGTTCATCCATGATTAGAACAATGGCAAAATATTTTTGTGCATGGGCTATTTCTGGCTTTCTTGGATCTCCATTTTGGGCAATTAAGTAGCAAGCAAAGCGAGAAAGATGATAATCATCAACCTCCAACGAAGCCCCCTTCCCTGATTGCTCACCAGATTCGATAGCTTTTTGAATGGCATTTTCAAACCTACGCCATTGAGAATATCCCAAACAAGGTTGTAAATCACGTGCGCTCCAATACCCCACCCCATGCTCATTATGCATCTTAAGAGATTCAAAGGATAAAGAGGACCGAGGAGCCATGGAATTTTCAGAAGACATAGGACTAACTCCGATTATTTGTAGATCATAAAAAAAATAGAATCTATAAATCTAATAAAGAAAGATAAAAGATCTCTTTTGGACAAGCTTCCTCTAAGATGGCAAGTTCTTTTAGATCGGGCATGAGAATGTCTATGACAAGAAGTCTTTGATCGGAAAGATAAGGAGTTGCTTTCCACTGATATCTTGGAGAAAAAAAGCCCGAGAACTTCAGAGCTTGAAGAGTCGATACTCCTAAAAAAATAGACAGGTGCTTTGATAGAAGAAGATTAAAAGGATCTTTTGGAGAGGGGATGATGATGTCGGGTAGAGGCCACTTAAGCCTTTGCCATTGTATCACCATATAAGCTGATATCGTCTTTGCGACCTCTTCGGCAAGAGGCCCTTTGGCCGCTTGCCGAAAAGAAAGAGCAGAACCGAGGGGCTCTAAGGTAGCGCTTTTCCGAACGCCTGTAGCATCTATGAACTCTAGCTGATCTGCGCAAGAAGAACATAAAAACTTACGACTTTCTATCTTCTCATCACAATGAATGCAATGAGAAGGAAAGATAAAAGAAGCTATACTTTCTTTAAGAGCCGTTATCTCGCCATTTAAAACTGTACTTAGGTTTTTCAAGGGTCCCTCTAATGGATAGCACAAGATCTTCCGTTACTCGCCATACAACATTTTGCTTCATCTTCAAATCCACATGCCACGTTCCATCTAAAGAAAGATAGGCATCCGAAGAGGGGCTTGCTAGCACAAACTGAGAGCGCTCCCCTTCACTATACATGTTCTTTAGCAAGGTAAAGTAGCAACGGCCTTGAGAGAGGATGAACTCGGCCTCCCCTATCACTGGTGTTAAAAGCCCAGTATCCAACCCAAAGTCCTTCATGAGGTTTAAAGGAATATCCCAAAAGGAAAATTCTTTTTTTACGGGCTTCACAAAATTTAAAGCGCCCGTTGCCTCGAAGCTATTGATATCTTGTAAAAAACCTTTCAGCTGATAAAAACTAATATTTTTTATCACGGCACCTTTTTCTCCTCCCTTGATGAAAGCTGAGGGACAAAAGTCTTTCACATGAACTATAGGGGCGGTTAGAAGCCAATGCCCCGTCTCGGGTTGCAACTTAGCCTCCACCGTCTTAACGGTTACTAAGCCAGCTTCATCTTCAATAGCAAGCTCTTGCAGGGAAAATACTTCTTTAGCAAGCTGTACCTTTGCTTTTAAAGAGTGTATCGTCCTTCCTAAACATACAAACTCTTCCGCCTGAAGCTTTCCTAAAAAAGACACAAGCTTAAAAGAGCTTGGATCTATTGTTATAGCACCTAAATAGCTATACCCTTGCCCAAGACCCCACTTTTGCAAAATCTCTCTAGGCTTTTCTGGCAAGAAAGAAGACACCTTGAGGAAATCAACTTTTAGTTGCGTGTTATAAGAAAGACCTTTTTTTTCCAGGGGCTCTATTTTTTGCATCTTTAGATCAAGCCCTTGAAAAGAGCCTTCCGCAGACTGAATAACCCAAGACTTGTCCCCCATCCTCTCGAGCCGAATGCAAAGACCCAGATCTTTTGTGTCTTCTTTAAAAGTTAGCGCTGCCGAAGAAGTCAGATCCGTCCTCCCTTGCCACTGCACCCATACGGGCTGCTTTTGCAAAAGAGTCCGGCAAGAAAGATAGATTTTTTCTTTTTCTTGCAAAAGCTGTACATTTTTAACATCTACTGCGACTCCTAAAAGATCCAAGGTCCCATTTTTAATTTCACCCGATACCTTCTTATAGTCGGAAGACAGTTCCGCATCTAACCTAACCGTGATCTCTTTATCCGAGTTAATGCTAAAAAAATCCTTACCTAGGACTCTATCTTGTAAAAAAAGAATTCCTTCTTTCGAAGTGTTTATTAAACCCTCTTTCATAAGAAGCTTTTCTTCTGCAAGAAGGTAGGTAAGATTTTGAATACTTGCCTTAGCAAGTACTTGATTTTTCTTAAGATCTACACACTCCCACCGGCTTTTTTCCAAGACTATCCCTTCTTGAGAGGATACGGAAAAGGACATCTCCTTTTTTGCTAAAAAAGAGCACAGCTCATGCTTAACGATCATCTTCTCCAAGCAGCCTTGTCCTTTTAAAACTCCTTCTTGAGAAAAAGAACCTTTAAAAGAGCCTTTAGCCTCTACTTGCCGCCCCTCTTTTTCTAGAGAAAAAGAAAATGTAGGAAGAGCAACCATATAAAGAGCAGGGTCATAGACCCCCTCCGCTAATACTTTAGCCTCTAAGGATCTGAAAGAAAGCCCTTCTAAGATCCACTTATTTTCTTGTTTTTTCATTTTCCCGGAAAACGAATAAGGACCTACTTGGCAAGGGTCTACCTTCCAAAGACCATCTTTATGATAAAGATCACATTGCATATTTCCAAGAAGGAGACCTTCATAGGTCAACGCTTGCGTATCTATACGAAGATGCAGCTGCGATGTTTTTCTGTCATAGACAACTTGTAATTTAGAATCCCCTTCTAAGGCAGGAATCTTATATTCGGGTAAAGAAAAACCCATCTGCTTAAAAAGAGTTAGGTAAGAGGAAAGTTGCTGCCATTTATAAGAAAAAGATCCCTTAAGTAACGAAGAAAACTCACTTTTCCTTATTTGAATAGGCTCTATCGCTAACTCTAACCCCAAGATATGAGAGTATGGGCTCATGTGAAGAGTAAACCCTTTCTCGTCAGGTAAGATTGCCCCTGTAAGTGCAAGAGCCTCTTTTGCCCCTTCCTTAGCCGTTAGATAGAAGTCAGCTTTTTCTCCAGGAATCCATCTGAAATCTTGCAAAGAAAGATCGGAAGAAAAGGAAGCGATATCATACCGTCCCCTTATGTCCTTTAAAAAAAACCCGCCTTTAGATCCCGTGCTAATTAAAAGCCGCCCTTCCGTAACCTTACCTGCAACTCCTAAATCGTAGGACAGGTTGGATAACTTAGCAGACATGGTCCAGCTCAGGTCCCACCCCTCTTCCCCTTTTTGGAGTTTTGCTATATAGGCCTTATCAGGTAAAGAAATAGTTCCTTCTAAAGGTATCTGAGCTATTTCAAGAATGTACTTTTCGAAGAAAGGCTTTAATGTTTTTATATCCCCTTCATAAGCTTTAGAGGCAATGTGAATAGAGTCCCCTCCGTCATAGGCTAAAGAACCTAAAAACTCTAGTCCTTCAAAAGTCACCTTCCATTCATCTGCCCAAATGTACCCATTTTTTTCCATAAAAACGGTATCCACAACTTCAAAGGTCAAATGCTGCAACTTATCTTCTACAAAGAGACTATCTACAAAAGCCCTACCTTCAAAGGTACTTGTTTCTTTGTCATAGACTAAAGAAAGGGGCTCTTTATTCCCGATCTGCCCTATTAGTCGATAAGAATCTTTTTGTAAGGAAAGGTCTAAAGAAGATAAGTCTATCTCTACCTTTTTTTGATTAAAAGATCCCGTCAAGTTGCAACTGCCTTGCAGTTGTAACTTGGGAAGGAACTCTTTACAGTAAGGAAGTACTGTCTTCGCAGAAAGCTGCTTTAGACTGAAGGTCCCTTCAGCAGAAGATAGATCCCAAGAAGAAAAAAGATCCGAAGCTCTTCGACTTATTTTTTTATGAATTATCCCTTGAACATCCATATCTTGCGCTTGCTCTGCCGTAGAGGGGAAGCGAACCGTTCCCGCAAAAGAAGATTCCCCCTCTGTGGCACATAGATCCAACACGACAAAGATAGGATCTTTTTGTGTAGATAAAATCTTGTACTTTAAAGGGAAAAACTTTTGTAAGTCTTCTACATACACTCCACATTCTACATGCAAAAGAGCTTCCGAAGAAGGCGATAGAACCTGCATAGCTACTTTTGTTCCAAGATAAGATCCTTCTACATAAGAAGGCATGAACTCTCCCTCAACAATCTCTACCTTAGCAACTATTTCTTCTACTTGTAGATCATCTAAAGATAAGGTTCCCTGACGAATTTCTGCTTGCAGCGCAACGATCTCTTCCTTATCCAAAAGCCCTTGCATGCTGACGCTCTGAGCTTGAAGACAGATCTTTTTAGAAGGGATGGTAAAAACAAAGTTTTTAGCATTACAATCGGAAAATTCCATGCTTTGCCAAACCCCTGAGGTACATTTAGCTAAAAGATTTCCCTCTATCTCTCCTTTTTCCAACACGTATCTGGGAGCGTTAAAAAAAGATCCAAGCTCTTGATACACCTCGGACACCTCTTTACCTACTCGCTCCCAATGTGATTCCAAGACCCCTTTGCCTTCTTCATTTTGCCAAAAAGAAGCGATGATTTTAGGTTGACTATGAGGAAGAAAAAAGGAAAGATTTGTCTGTAACCAGCAAGCTCCTTTTTCTAAGACTTCTCCACTTCCTTCCAACTCAAACGGCATCAAAGAACCTTTAGTCTTTAAAGTCCCCCCAACCTTCACGTACGGGTCTTCCGTCGGATGCAATCTAATCTCTCCTAGGGTGTTTGCAAAACCGAATTCTCCCTGTCTTGTCATCCAAAGCAGATCTTCGAATGTGACAAAAAGATCAATCTGCTTCCAAATAGGTAATAGGTCCTTTGCCGAAAAAGAAAGAGTCCCTTCTAACGAGTTTGCTTTCAAAGCAAAGTCCGATGACAGGCTCTGCAGATCCACTTTCTCTAAAGAAATATTAGCTTGTACGGAAGTAAGCCTTCCATCTTGATGCAGAGAGCATTGCATGTAGGCATTCATCCTCCCCTCTAAGCTATCCCACTTCTTCCCTTCTAATCCCTGAAGTTGAGAAGTGATCCACGGTAATAGATAAAGGACCTTACCTTCCACTATTTCTACTGTAGAGGTTAGTACTTTATCTTGCTTGGAAAGCTCTGCCGTAAAAAAGGCCTTTTCCTCCCCTTTTTCTTTAACATACAAAGAGCCCAACTTGTGCTCTTCCGTACCCGGATCAAACCCGAAAGAAAAAGTACAATCGGAAAAAGGGCAAACAAGTTCGCCCTCTTCTATTTTCAGTCTAGGATCAAAAGAGGAATTTCCCATGATAAGAGCTAGAGGGTTAAACCCTCCTCCCGATAAAGAACTTTCATCTAAAAATATGGATACGTTTGAAAGGGTAATTTCAGGTTGAAAGATAAAAGGGATGAGCGATAGATGACAAAAAACATCTACACGTCCAATACAAATGCCCGAACTCGATATCCCTTCTACAAGAACGCGGTTTTTTTCTACTTCTATTCGCTTAACTTCAAAACCTTCTTTTTGCAATGTGCTTGATAGATATAACTGGAAGACCCTCGCAGTCACACAATCCTTACATAGCATCAAGCTGATGAAAAGGATCAAACATCCAGATAGCCAAACTCTTTTTCGGGAGAAGTGCCTTAGCATAATTCTTGTCCTAACTTTGCAAAAAAAATAATCTTATCCTGATAGTTCATCGAAGAAAAGGAAAAAACGCTTTTAACTCGCCGAAGTCTCTTTTTTTGGAAGATTTTTTTAAATCTGAAGTCAGCTGTAAAAAGAAAAATTTAAATAGCTTATTTTAGGGAAGCTCAGGTATAGTATTAGGTTAATTATCCTTTTCTCAGGAGATATTTTTATGCATCATCTTTCTATTGTCGAAACTAAAAATAAAAAAAAACCTCCGTTAAATCCTTTGCAACGAAAATTCAATCAATTACAAAAGCAACTGGAAACTCTTCAGCAAAAGCATAAAGATAATATGATGATCTTGGATAAGCATTTATCGTTTCATACTACTCACATTCAACCTTTAGAAACCAGGATATGCGATCTTTTAAAAGTTAAAATTAAAAATATCTACAAGTATGCAGATAACAGGAAAATCTTTAGCAAGCTTGCGAAAAGATCTATCTTCGGCATACTCTCCGATCTATTTTATAACCTTCACGGTAAATCAAACACATTTGAACTTGATGAAGAGCTCTCTACCATTTTTAAACAAGTGGAAGGATCTTCCTACGAAGATATGATGTCGGAAGCATCGGGTAGAGTTCAAGAGATGGTGGAAGAACTACTCTCCTCAGAAGGGCTTGATGTCGACCTAACTGGTTTTGACTATAAAGGCTCGGAAGAAGAGATCTTACAAAGGCTCTTTAAAGTGATGGCAGAGCAAGCTGGTTCTTCTGATGAAAAAGAACCTAAAGTCAAAAGTAAAAGAGAACTTGAAAAAGAGCAAAGAGAAGATCAATTAGAAAACTTGCAAAAAAAAGGGCTTAACTCCTTATATAAACGACTTGCCAAAGCTTTTCATCCCGACTTGGAACTAGATCCGAAGAAGAAGACCGAAAAAGAATCTCTCATGAAACAGCTGACGCTAGCTTACGAAGAAAACGACTTACATACCCTCTTATCTTTAGAAATGCAGTGGATGAAAAAAGCCGATGAGCTACAAATACAGCCGAGTTCGGATCAACTTAACCACTATAACAAAATCCTGCAAGATCAGGTATCCACTTTAAAAAAAGATATTGCAAATGTCATTTTTGAGCCTCAATACTTCTCCTTACGAAAATATTTTCAAGGCAACTTAGCCCAAATGGAACTCTTCTTAACTAAAGATCTCAAAAACCTGCAAAAGAACATACGTTCCAATGAAACATTAGTCCAGGAGTTGCAAGGATCTAAAGCCATAGAAACTATTCGCAACATGGTCCGAAAGCAAGAACAAAAAATGGAGAGAGATTTTTATCTTTAGAAAAAAATGCTATTAGAAAAATTACAGCTCTTAAACGAAAATTCTTTTTTTTGGTTCTTTGCCCTTTTAGGCTCAGGTCTTTTCATCATCCAATTTGCCATTACCCTTATTTGTCACGGTATAGATGCTACGGATGACTCTGAGGGAGGAAACTTTAAATGGTTATCTAAACAAGCCGTCATAGGTTTTTTTATGATGTTCGGATGGATAGGATTGACATGCCAAAAAGAGTTCACCTTAGCAAAATCTTCTTCCATCATCATTTCTCTTGTAGGGGGTGTCATAACCATATTCCTTACGGGACTTATTTTTAAAGGAGCTAGAAAACTCCATAGCCCAGGCACGGTATTTAATCTCGATGATGCGATCGGAAAACAAGCAACGATTTATCAGCGCATCCCTAAAACCGGCACCGGAAAAATTTCCTTATCCCTTAACAATTTTACGCATGAAATCGATGCAATAAGTTTGCATCCCGAAGATTTAGACTCCTTTACGTCTGTTCAAATTATAAAAAAGACCGATGAGAACACCGTTCTTGTCGCTCCCATCCCATAGGTATTTATGGATTTCTCCTATTTAAGTTCTACTATTTTACTATTTATCTTATTTCTATTTTCTATCTTATTCTTCCTAGCTAAGCTCTATCGAAGATGTGCCTCCAACAAGATCTTAGTTGTCTACGGGCGAGTCTCGGGCAGCAAAACGGTACAGTGCTACCATGGAGGCGGAACCTTTGTTTGGCCTTTAATTCAAGGCTGCGCCTTTTTAGATTTAACACCGCGCAACATCCATATTCCTTTAAAAGGAGCTCTTTCTCATCAAAACATTCGTGTTAACGTCCCAAGCACTTTCACTGTTGCAGTAGGTGTAACCCCCGATGTGATGAATAATGCAGCCGTTAGACTTCTTGACTTGGATCATAAAGGGATCGAGTCGATGGCAACGGAGATCATCGTAGGACAACTACGTTTAACAGTAGCTTCCCTACGTATCGAAGAGATCAACCAAGATAGAGAACGCTTTTTAGAGTCCATCAAGAAAAACATCGAACCCGAACTTCATAAGATCGGTCTTACCTTATTAAACGTAAACATCACCGATATCACGGATGAGTCCGAGTACATTGAAAGCATTGGGAAGAAAGCTTCTGCAACAGCTGTAAACCAAGCTAAAATAGATGTTGCCGAGCAAGAAAAGCAAGGAGACATCGGAAAGGCCCTCGCAGAAAGAGATCGTCGTATCTCCGTTGCTGCTTTCCATGCAGAGGCTGTCTTAGGAGAAAACGACTCTAAAGCACACATCGCTTTGACAAATGCTACCTTAGCAGAAAAAGAAGCCGAAGGCGCCCGTCGTAGCCAAGTTGCTAAACAACACGCCGAAGCAGATATCCAAAAAGCTAGAGCTCTCGCTCAGCTACAACTTTTAGAAACAGAGCAGATCGTTCCTCAAGAGATTCAAAAAAGAAAAATTCAAATCGAAGCGGAAGCTGAAGCTCAAAGAAAGGTCTTAATTGCTAAAGGGGAAGCTGAAGCCATCTTAGCGATGAGACAAGCAGAAGCAGAAGGGATTCAAAAAATGTTGGATGCCAAAGCTAAGGGATATAAGCAGCTTATCGAAGCTTGCGGTCATGATGCCAAGAGCGCCTCTACCATGTTACTTATCGAAAAGCTGGAAGAGATCGTCAAGGTGCAAGCAGAAGCTATCAAAAACATCAAGATCGATAAGATCACAGTTTGGGATAGCGGTAACGGAGGCGATTCCTCTAAAGGATCTTCCACTTCAAATTTTATCAGTCAATTTGTTAAGTCTCTACCCGCTCTTCAAGACATAGCTTCTATGGCAGGATTGGAGTTACCTCAATATCTTGGTAAAGTATCTAAAGAATTAGAAAACCAAGAATAGAATTTTTCTTTAAGAGACGGAAAATATTTTCCGTCTCTACACATCCTTTAACATCTGCCCAAAGTCGACGATCTCTGCAAAGAATTGTTCAGAATAGACATCAGAAGCTACTCCGTTCACATGGATTAAAACAGGCCGAATCGATAAAGGACCGTTGTAATCAAGACTTGCCA
Organism: Chlamydiota bacterium; assembly: GCA_040389325.1. Lineage (GTDB taxonomy): Bacteria > Chlamydiota > Chlamydiia > Chlamydiales > Rhabdochlamydiaceae > CAIJXB01. The sequence goes on from JAZKAC010000092.1 coordinate 13,570, forward strand.
TCTTCTCCTCTACTTCTTTAATAACATTGATTTGAACGGGATGCTTAGAAAATTTAATTTCACAGAGGTAAAGACTATTATATTTTGTCTGAATGAGATAATCAATCTGACAGCCCGATTTTTTTTTAGTCGGCTTTTGAAAAAAAGGACCCTCATTAAGAATCTCACTTGGATGAATCTTTAACAGAGCATAAAGAGCCGCTCGATTATGTATTACAAGATTTTCAAATTGAATTCCCATAATTCCTTCCCATCCCGACGTCGTCCCTAACGGACGATCGTTAAAAGAACCGCGCAAAATGCCTTCTTTATTCGGTTCGATATATTTTAGATAAAATCGAATGTAGTTATCTGAAATCCTGAATTGACTTAGCTTCAAAGTCCTTGCTTTTTTAAGATCCCAAGTATGAAAGCGCATAAGAAAACCAGCTCCTACCAGATCCTTTAAATATTTGGTTAAAACTCCACCTTTTTTGACACCTAAATATTGACATATGTCTTTAAAAGTTGAGTTTGGACAAGAGGCTAGACACTCCAACACTTTACGATAGGTTTCATTTCTCTTAGAAAAAAGATCATTAAAAATTTGATCAAATTCACGAAACAAAAATCCTTCCAGGGTAAAACAAAGCTGCCGAATTAACTCCTCGGCATTAATACTGGGTACGATATTTTCCAGATAACGAGGAACTCCACCCGTTACGGATAGAATCTTAAACTTTTCGTAAGAAGAAATATTTTTGCTATATTTACCCCAAAATTGACTGCACTCGGAAAGGCTTAATTCTTCCAAGCTCATCACAAG
>JAZKAC010000093.1:0-10364 GCA_040389325.1 Chlamydiota bacterium
ATCTGGTAAAAAAAGGTTGTTATCAAGGAAATAAAAACTATGATATGGATGATTTTTGTGAATATCAAAGAGTCTTGCATTTCCGTTCCGTTGGGCTTCAAACCCCCTCGAGAGGAAAACGAGTTTTAATCTGGCATCTGGGTTGATCATAGGTTCTCTTCTACCAAGAAGAGTTTGCAACCTGCATAAATAAATGCTCAAAAATGACTTTTGGCTTAATACTCCTTTGTAAGGCTAGACGAGCTTTATCTATTAAAAGCAATCCCGTCTCTAAAGAAGGAATCTTATTTTGTAACTGACGGTCTAGGTCTAAAGAGTGTTTTTTATAAAAAAGATCTTTTCCCTGAGGATCCGTTTTCCTGTAATGCAAATCTCTTATCCAAAAAAGGAAATCATCTAGAAGCTTTTCTGCAATTTGAGAGGTTACCCCTTCTTTTTCCGCTTGTTCATCTATTAACTTTTCAAGATGGTCTAAAGCGTCAGTCAAACTTAACGAAGGTCTTTCTAAAAAAAAATGACGTAAGATCTCGATAAAATGCAATTGAATCGGATTTTTTTCTTCCGTAAGAAGATGCAGAGCTAAAGATAAAGAGCCTTTAGAGATCATGGCAATCTCTTTGATTTTCTCGGAAGGCGTTCCTTTTTCTTCTAAAGCAGAAGCTATAAGATCTTCTCCTATCGGATAAAAAGGGATGCGAGAACATCTAGAAAGTAAGGTTGGTAAGATAGCCTCTTCATGTGAGGTTAAGAGGATAAAGCAAATATGAGCGGGAGGCTCTTCTAACATCTTTAAAAGAGCATTACTACTAGGAGGGAGCATCCTATCAGCTTCTTCTATTATGTAAATTTTCTTCTTAGCTTCAAAAGGATATAAAGGTGCCTCATCAATCATCTGTTTTATGGAAGCAACCGTATGTAGATGAAGCTTTCCCTCTGGCTTTAACCAAATCACGTCGGGGTGGATATTACCTTGGATTTTCTTTGCATGTTTTTCTCCTAATAACAAAGAGAGAAAGGCTATTGCAAAACTTTTTTTTCCAACATCTTGCGTACCTGAAAACAATAAGATATGGGAATCTCGTTCTTTTAAGGCTAATTTAGTCAGTAGGGATTTAGCTTGCTCGTTACCGAGCAGCTTTGAAAAAGTCATCGAGTATCCGTGTAGCTTGCTGTAAAAGAGTGTTAAGAGGAAGTGATCCGTCAAGCATATGAATACGAGAAGGGTCTCCTAAAGCGATCGAGTGAAAGGCAGTCCTTAACCTCTCATGAAAAGATAAAGATTCCGACTCCATACGATCCATCGTCCCCGACTTTTTAACGGATCTTTGCAAACCTACAAGAGGGTCGATATCCAGATAAAAAGTTAAATTCGGTTTAAGACCATTTGTTGCAAAGTCACAAAGTGCGGAGACCTGCATGGGATCGAGCCCCCTTGCAGCTCCTTGATAAGCTACTGTCGAATCGTTGAATCGATCACAAAGAACTATTTTCCCTTGTAAAAGAGCGGGTACAATAACTTCATGCACATGCTGAGCTCTATCTGCCAAGAATAAAAAGAGTTCCGATTTCTTATCTATCGTTCCTTGTTCATGAAGAAGAAGAGAACGGATCTTGTCTCCAAGATCCGTTCCTCCAGGAGCCCGAGTCTTTATTACGGACTCCCCTTTTTCTACGAGGTTTTCATAAAGGTTTTGCATAAGAGTGGATTTACCTGCCCCGTCGCCACCTTCAAATGTGATCAAAAGCCCTTCCATGAATCCCCCGACTACTCTTGTTCCAGCTCGGAAGCTTCTTCTATAGGCTCTTCTTTCACAGGAGTTACAATAGGCTCTTCTCCAATACTTGCAACCTCTAAGCTAGCAGGCTCTACAGGTCCGATTTTTTGCATAGCAACAAGACAATCCCCTTCATGAAGATTAACTAGGCGAACACCTTGAGTAGATCGTCCCATCACACGTACTTCATTCATCGAAATACGGACGGTCTGTCCTGTATTGGACATTAAGAGCACGCTATCTGGATCTTCAACGGAAATAGCACCTATGACGGAGCCGTTTCTATCGCTTGTGATGATGGAGCGAACCCCAAAACCACCTCGATTCGTTTGTCTAAACTCATCAACTTTAGAACGCTTTCCATAGCCGTTACCGCAGACGATTAATAAGGACTCATCACCATTTACCACTTCACAAGAAACGATGACGTTATCATCACCACGTAACGTAGCTCCCTTAACCCCTCTAGCAACACGACCTACGGGTCTTACTTGACTTTCATCAAAGCGGATCGCCATACCATCTCTTGTAAAGAGCATCACTTGTTGGGTAGCTTTAGTTAAATGCGCTGCAATAACCTCATCTCCCTCATCAATGTTAATGGCATATACTCCTTTTCTACGAGGAGAGTCAAAAGCATTTAGAGCCGTTTTCTTTACAACACCTAATTTGGTGCAAAGAAGGATATAGGCATCTTCTTCAAAATTCTTAACACGGAGAACGGCAGCTATCTTTTCATTAGGCTGAATACCTTCTAATAAATTGACAATTGCTTTTCCCTTAGCTCTTCGGCTAGCTTCTGGAATCTGCCATACTTTAATCCAATAGCATCGACCAAAGCTTGTGAACACGATAAGATGATCATGCGTAGAAGCAATGTATACATCTTTTAAGTTGTCCGCTTCTTTTTTCATCTCGATGCCTATGACACCTTGCCCACCCCGTCTTTGTTCACGGAATGTATCTATCGGCATCCTCTTAATATAGTCATCTTCGGAGACGGTGATGATCACCTGCTCTTGAGCTATGAGATCTTCCATATTGAACTCACCTTCAGCCGCGATGATTTTTGTTCTGCGATCGGAAAGGTGATGTTTTTTCAGTTCTAAAAGCTCATCTTTGATGATGCCGCGAACCAGTTGTTCACTTGCTAAAACAGCTCTATAGTAAGCTATCTTGGCTAGAAGGTCTTTATATTCATTCTCAAGCTTTTCTCTTTCTAAGCCAGTTAGTTGATACAATCTGAGCTCTAAAACGGCAGCAGCTTGTCTTTCGGAAAGTTCATAAAGGCTTATTAATTGTCTCTTAGCTTCATCTTTACTAGTGCTCGCTCGGATGATTTTTACTACTTCATCTAAATGATCTAAGGCCTTTAAATATCCTTCTAAGATATGAGCTCTAGCTTCCGCTTTATTCAATTCAAAACGAGTTCTTCGACGAATGACTTCAATACGATGCTCGATCCAAGCAGCTATCATGTGCTTGACATTCATCGTACGGGGAAGCCCTTTATCCAAAGCAAGCATGTTACAACCGAAAGTCACCTGCATGTCGGTGTACTTATACAGTTGGTTGATGGTTACGTCAGGGATCTCTCCCCTTTTAAGCTCGATAACAAGTCTCATCCCGTCTTTATCCGATTCATCTCGGATATCGGAGACGCCCGTCATCATCTTATCATTAACAAGCTCCGCTACCTTTAAGATCAAATTCGATTTGCTGATGTTATAAGGGATCTCATCAATAACAAGTCTTTGTCTGTCTCCACCCGATTCCATATCCTCAACTCGAATAACCCCTCGTAAAGTCAGCTTTCCACGTCCCGTGTGGTAAGCTTCTTTTATCCCGCGGTACCCGCAGATAATGCCGCCCGTAGGAAAGTCGGGCGCTGGCATGACAGTCATGATTTCATCAATTGTCGTAGCGGGATTTTCTAAGCAAAGCATCGTAGCTAAAATAAGCTCTCCTAAATTGTGAGGAGGGATGTTCGTTGCCATACCAACGGCAATACCTGAAGATCCGTTTGCTAACAAGTTAGGAAACTTAGAAGGAAATACCGTAGGCTCATGTTTTGTTTCATCGTAGTTGGGAATCAGATCTACGGTGTCTTTTTCCAAATCTTCCATAAGAGCCATAGAAGCGTGCGTTAACCGAGCTTCGGTATAACGCATGGCGGCAGGTGGATCTCCGTCTACGGAACCGAAGTTTCCTTGACCGTCGATCAACGGATATCGCATAGACCAGTGTTGTGCCATACGGACAAGAGTCGGATAGATTACCGTCTCTCCATGCGGATGGTAATCCCCTGAAGTATCCCCTGAGATCTTGGCGCACTTACGGTGCTTTCCCCCTGGGGAAAGATTAAGTTGTCTCATGGCGTATAAAATACGTCGTTGAGACGGTTTGAGTCCATCACGGACATCGGGAAGAGCTCTAGAGATGATCACCGACATGGAATAACGAAGATAACTTTCTTTGACCTCTTCCTCTATATTTTTCGCTAGGATGATTTCGCCCTGTGTATAAGACATAACTGTACGGTTCTCCCTTAAATATCGAGGTTCTTAACTGATAGAGCGTGTTGCTCAATAAAAGCTCTTCTGGGAGGAACATCCTCACCCATAAGCATCGTAAACATATGATCGGCTGCAATGGCATCTGGCAAAGTCACCTGAAGAAAGGTTCTTTTGGTAGGATCCATCGTCGTTTCCCAAAGCTGATCGGCGTTCATTTCCCCAAGACCCTTGTACCGTTGGATCTCGATCCCTTTACGTCCGTTAGCTCGAAGGAAATCAATTCCTTCTTTTAACGTGTAAATCGCCGTCTCCGACTTATCTTCCGATATGATATCAAATAACTTGCTCTCTGCCGTAAGATACTGATCAAAGCCAAAGTGGTATACACTTAGATTGTCTCTAAGTTTATTCAACTTGTCTTCTTCAAAGATTTCTAAGAAAGGCAAGCTTTTAAGACGAAGTACCTTCATCTCTTCCGTTTGCTCTTCTTCGGGGATGGAAGCTATTTTAGCTTCATGCTGTTTTTTCTGAATTTCTTCATGAGTCTTTCTAAGCTCGGCAAATTCCTCTTCGGAAAAAACAAAACGACTCTCTTCCCCTAAAGCCACTTGGAATCTAGGAAAACGTCCTTCTGGATTTTTAGCCTGTAAAAATTCTCTAAAAGGAATTCCCTTACGCTCTACAGAAGCGATGAAAAATTCCACATCTCGAACAGAAGCTAAAAGACTAGCTATCTCTTCTTTAGATAAAGAGTCGCTTTGTCCTGTTAACTTGAGAGTCACGTCACTATAGCCAAGCTTTAGTAGATAGTCATCCATCTCTTTTTCAGAGTGAATATAACGACCTACTTTCTTTCGAGTCACCTTATAAAGAGGAGGCTGAGCAATGTAGATGTAGTTATTTTCAATCAAAGCAGGCATGTGCCGATAGAAGAACGTTAGAAGAAGAGTTCTAATGTGAGATCCGTCAACGTCGGCATCCGTCATGATGACAATTTTATGATACCGAAGCTTTTCCAAGTTAAAGCTACCCACCCCGATTCCACATCCGAAAGCGGAGATCATAGCCCCAACTTCCGTATTTTGTAAAATCTTCTCCAGGCGAGCTTTTTCTACGTTTAAAATTTTACCTCGAATAGGTAAGATAGCCTGATATCTTCTATCTCGTCCTCCCTTAGCAGATCCTCCTGCAGAATCCCCTTCTACAATATAGATTTCACAAAGAGCAGGATCTTTTTCTTGGCAATCCGTCAACTTGCCAGGCAGCCTAGCCGTATCCAAAGCCGTCTTTCTTAAGGTGAATTCTCGAGCCTTACGAGCCGCTTCTCTAGCTTGAGCGGCTAAGATGGACTTTTCTACGATCATCTTGGCAATAGCAGGATTTTCTTCCAAGAAGATAACGATTTGCTCTCCTACGATCTGTTGAACTAAAGAGCCGACATCGTTATTACCGAGCTTCTGCTTTGTTTGACCTTCAAACTGAGGATTTGGTACTTTTAACGAAATGACCCCTGTCATCCCTTCTCTGATATCATCTCCAGAAACGGATATCTTCTCATTTTTTAACAGGCCCGCATTTTTAATATATTGATTAAAAGCGCGAGTTAACGCCGTAGAAAAGCCCGAGACGTGAGTCCCCCCTTGTCTTGTAGCGATGTTATTTACGTAAGAGTAAAGATTTTCCGTGTAAGATTCATTCCACTGCATAGCCACTTCGAATTCTACCGTGCCGTCATGCGCTTCTTTGGATCCTTTGATGTAGATCGGCTTTGCAAAAATCGGATTTTTATTTTCGTTCAAGTAGCTAACAAAAGAGACAATTCCCCCTTCATAATGAAAAGTAACGGGAGCATGTTCTTCCCCATCTCTTTCATCGGTAAAATGAATTGTGATGCCGCGACTTAAAAAAGAGAGCTCTCTTAATCGCTTTATAAGTATGTCGTAATCAAACACCGTCGAAGTGAAAATGGAATCATCTGGCCAAAAGGTTACTTTCGTTCCAGTTGCATCGGCAGGCCCTATCTCTTTAAGAAGGTGTTGCGGCTTTCCTTTCGCAAACTCCATCTCGTAACATTTTCCGCCCTGCTTAACTTCGACAAGCATTTTCTTAGAAAGAGCATTCACGCAAGACACCCCTACTCCGTGAAGTCCGCCTGAAACCTTATAAGTGTTTTTGTCAAACTTTCCGCCAGCATGCAAAATCGTCATAACTACTTCAAGAGCCGTCACTTCTCGACCTTGTTTTATTGACTCCTTTTCATGCTTACCTACAGGAATTCCTCGGCCGTTATCTTGCACGCTGACGCTGTGATTAGCGTGAAGGACCACAGTGATTTCAGAGCAATGTCCCGCTAAAGCTTCATCGATACTATTATCAACAACTTCGTATACGAGTTGATGAAGACCGTTTATATGGGTATCTCCAATATACATCCCCGGGCGCTCACGAACTGCTTGCAACCCTTCTAGCACAGTGATCGAACTGGCATCATATTCTTGTTCTTTAGTCATCGTCATCATACCTTAAGAAATCTGTTCCGGATTTTTAACTGTTTTTCTAACCTAGACGAAACACAATGTTTCGAATTTTAACTGAGGGAAATTTTTGTTGCAATACAACTAACAACCTATTTCTTTCATGCTGCACAAGCAAACTATACAAAGAAGAATTTCTCACTCTTACCGTCAACACGCCTTCAACAAAAGATACGGCGGTTGTCATGGGAGCTAACTTCTCTCCTATAATCTCGGGCCATGAAAGCAAGATCAGATCCGGTCTGTCTTGAAATGTACGACTTGCTTTAGCCATCCATTCATCTAAAAGACTAGAAATTTCCTTATTTGTAGGATCTACTCTGTCGTAATTCCTAGGAGTTCTTTTCAACCTCTTAAACATCCATCCTCTCTTGCATTAGAATAGGACTATATGCAAAAAGAGAGCAAAATAGCAACAGAATTATCTAGAGTAAATACGAACGAAGCACGATCGCAATCAGAAAATAAATAGTCATGGAAAGAAAGTCGTTAAACGCCGTTACTATCGGGCCTGATGCAACAGCAGGATCGATTCCGAGTCTTGCAAAGAAGATAGGAGAAAAAACTCCAAGACAAGTTCCCGCAACGCAAGCGCCCATAAGTCCGACTCCTACGATCACACCTACAGCCATAGGACTTACAGCAACTCCAGAGACTCCTACAAAATCTAAAGCATAGACAAGTATTCCGCAAAGAACTCCCAATACAAACCCGGCACCTATTCCGATAGTGGCCTCTTTCATAATGGCCTCTCCGCGATTAGCCTTGGAAATCAACCCTAAAGCCATGCTTCTTACTAAAATGGTACTGCACTGAATTCCGATGTTACCTGACATCCCCGTTATAAGGGGGACAAAGAAAAGAACGAAAGTTAACGTTCCTTCTTCATAACCTTGAAACCAAGACATCACACCTACGTTGATAAGCCCTGCGCCAAGAGTAACAAATAACCAAGGAGCTCTTGCCAAGAAACGTCTTAGAAGAGACTCTTGCTCACTTACCTTTTCTGCAGTTCCTGCCATGTTAGCGATCGTCTCATCCGCAATATCTTCTACGGCTTCAATCACATCTTCATACGTAATGACACCGACTAAGCGATCTTCTGCATCCACAACAGGTAAGGCCGAGATTTCATATCGCTCTACAATCTCCACAACCTCTTCTCGTGAGGTTTCTGGTAAGACTTTATGAGAGATAGCTCTCATAACCTGTCTTATAGGAAGGGTTGAAGGATTTATGATTAAATTACGCGCTGGAACATAACCTAAAAGTTCTCCTTCTCCCGTTAACACAAAAATACGAGCGGTTAAGCTAATTCCCGGATTATCCTGAATAAAAGCAGCCACCTCTCCTATAGTCGTTTCCATTTGAAAAGAAAAAAATTCGTTTGTCATCAATCGACCAGCCGTGTTTCTTTGATGCTTTTTAATCTCTCTAATCCTGGTCGCTTTTTTAGGATCTAAAAGCTCTAACACTCTTCTAAATCTTCTTTCCGAGATATCTTCCAAAACACAAAAAGCTTCATCGGGAGGCATGCTTTCTACAAGACTCTTTACCTCCTCATCGGAGATTTGCCTAAATATAGCAATCCTTGTCTGAGTGTCCGTATTTATGAGAAAGTCAATTTTAGCAAAGAGCTCAAAGAAATTATTATAAAGCACAATTCGTTCTTGAGAAGGCAGTCTTGATGCCGCGTAAGCTAAGTCGATAGGAGAATGCTCCGATACGATTTTAGCTATATCATGCAGCACTAAAGTAGAGGTTTGTTTATGAAAAGCAGCTTCTAGCTTGTCACCTAAAATGTCAGCTAGTTGCGCCGTTTTCGATTCTAAAAGATTGGCAGAAGCTTGAGTTGCGGCTTCTTCGAAAACATTCGAATCATCATTGATAAATCCTTTCATAAGACCCCTAACTCTTAAGCTGCTTAAAAGAAGATCATAGACCTCTCCTTTCTATTTTTCAACCTTATTAAACAGACTCTCAAAACAAGCAAGTTAATAAGAATCTTAGCGCTTGCTTTCTGTCTGCTGCTTGTCTAGATTATTCGGCAATCGAAACAAATAGGAGCATATATGATATCTATCATAAATAGGGGTTTTTCTCAAAAATCGGACATTTCAAACCCGCCTGAATTAAATAAAAAAACAACAAGCACCGACATAGCTAAAAAAATATTGGAATCTCATTTTATAGAGCCCACTAACTCTTGGACAAGTAACGGCGCGCTAGGTCAGCTTATAAACTACCCGACTACGATAACGTCCGAGAGCTATCTAACTACCGAAAAAGAGCTCAAAAAGAACCTTTAGAGGTCACCTTTAATGAACACACAACGGGCGGCGATACTATATACCTGCGACAAATCCTAACCAAAGAACAATTTACGGAAAAATACATAGCAGAGACTTCAAAAATTGATAATATCCCCGATTTAAAAAAAACACTATAAAACTTGGTGGTTTAGAGCTGGTCCATTTGGGCTTTTCAGCCCTAAAGAACTTAATCAAGCACGTCTTAAAAAAGAGTCCGTCTCTTTAACCTACGATGAGATCATTAAACGTCACGGGGGTTTTATGAATGCCCTTGAGTGGGACCTCCTTCCCAAAAATGATCCTAAGTATTTGATTGACTTACAAAAAGCAGGTAACTTTTATCACCTACTTGACTATCCCGAGCTTTACTATGCCTTTTAGAACACAATCAAAAGCGCTCGTCAAGAAAATAATTTTCAAATTATTAATTATTTTGAATTAAATCTACACGTTTACTAAAATAACATGAGTAAATTAATCCGAGGTAGTAATGAATTGCATTGGCGGATGTGTAAGAGGTTTTTTTGAAATATTTAATAGCGCAACGGAAGCAGACTACACGGAGGAGGAGCGTGATTTCAGTGAGCTTCTAAGTTTAAATCTAAAACTCAACAGAAGTTCATCAGGTACACTCGTGAGTTCCTACGGAAACTATAGCGTAGGTTCAAACGATAGCATTAGCGATTTGTTCGGAGAAAAAACGGAATCCACATCAAAGAGTTCAAGCCCCTCAATTCAAAAAGAAGAAATTAACCAACTCCTAACCCCAGATTTAGATGATGTTAAGCCTTGTTCAATATGGAGTAAAAAAGTGGATGACAGAATAAACAGCGAAACATCGACAATTCATTCCCTTAAAGTCACGCATATCGAATCGAAAAAAAAATCTAAAGGAATATATGTACCTCAGAAATCCGACTCCCCTTCTATAGTAGCTGAACAAGGGAACAAACCGATGATTAGAAAAACCATATCTCAAGTTTTTAAACCTATCTAAACTTTCCTAAGAGGGAGAAAGCTAGAGCCTTCTATACGGAGAATAGACTGAACCAGGCCCTGCTGAATGAGGGTTTGAAGGAAGATGTCCGATTAAGCCAATGCAGGATATGAGCCTTCTTATTCAAATGCCCGTTTTTTTTTGAATTAAACCTTTAGGAAATGCATCTTCTATTTCTTTTATTGAGGGGCGATCCTTACGATCCAGAGATACCATTTTGATAATTATGT
>JAZKAC010000094.1:0-10317 GCA_040389325.1 Chlamydiota bacterium
AGGGAAGGGGAGCTGCTTAACGTGTACCTGTTCCTTAACGAGTTTGGAAAAGAGTTCTAATTTCCTAATCGTTTGCTTGAGTCTTTCTTTCTTTTCAGAGGGGGCAGAGTGTTTTATGGGTGCGGGCGGCGGAGTGTTTTTTGTATAATTATTTATATTCATGGTTTTTCACTTGATGATTTATCTATTAAAGAGAAGTTTTTTGTATTTAGTAATAGGGACTATTGATAAGAAGGTGAGCTGTCTCATGGTCCTGAATGAGTTGGATAGTTTTATCCAATTCACATTGTGCCGCGGCTTGGATTTCCTTAACATGGGGAGGATTTTGTAAAAGCCCTGCAGTGTCAAAAACATTTATAAAGGGATAGGGGGCTTTGTTTCTTGAGAATTTTAGATAACGGTTCTCTATTTCTTGAAAGATTTCTACGGATTTTTTTTCGGAATCGGAGAGTTCGGTCATTGCATTAAGTACCTCACAAACCCAAGGCTTTAGGTAAGGGGTAATATGGGAGGATGGGAGCTGGTTAACATGTACTGGTTTTTTTATGAGTTTAGAAAAGAGTTCTAATTCCCTAATTGTTTGCTTGAGTCTTTCTCTCTTTTCAACGAGGTTAGAGTGTTGTATGGGTGCGGGCGGTGGAGTGTTTTTTGTATAATTATTTACATTCATGGTTGTTTTCATTTTTTTTTTGCGAGGTTGTTTTCAATTATAAATAATTTTCTTCTGTTTTTTTCTAATTCGATCTTAATGGAATCGGGGTTGTTTAATTGCAGTGCGGTGCCAAAAATTTTTTCAAAAGTCTCAGGAGGAGTTTTATCTTTATAAAACTGTATATAAGATTTTTTCATATTTTCAAAAAAATCTAAGGAGTCTTTGGGTGGCATATCATTGTACACGAGGCAAACCCATCTCCTTGAGGGAAGAGGGATGCCGGAAGGGATGTTTTGAAGGGTTAGCGAAAGGTTCCAGTTCTTTGAATTTTGTTTCAAGTCGATTTTGTTCTTTTAGAAGGTGAGTATTGTTTTGGAGTATCTGCGTAGGTGATCCGTGTCGGGTTATAAGCATATATACCTTTGGTTCATAAAACTATTCGATAAAACAAAAAGTATGATTTTTTTTGGAGAATTTGTAAATAGAATCTTTTGGTTTCCAGGTAATTCCTCGTGTCTCATGGGAAATCAACCCACAAGAGAAGTCTAATAATGTAGACAAACTTTTGCGGATTGATTTTTTCGAGAATCTAAGTGTTATTTTTTTATTTTGAAGTGCCAGAATAATTCCGGTATTTTCTAGTTTCTAAGGAGAGTCTAATAGAGTCTACAATGCTAATTTTTCGAGTTCGGATAGGATCCCCAAGTTGTTTATTAAGTTTGTTTACGCTTTCAAGTAACTTATCTTGTTTGTCGAAAACGGATTGTGGATCACTCAACCACGCTGCGTTGTCAAAAAGATCTTCAAACGATTTTGAAGATTTAAGACGTAATTTTGTGTACTCTTCTTCCAAAGACCGAAAAAGAGCTATGTCGTTTGGGTTAGCTGCCGTCGTATCACGACTTGTAGAGTCTCTCATTGCGTTGAATATATTGCAAAAACACTGTCCTTCGGCTTCTTGGAGTGTGAATGGAAGGTCAGAGGGATGTAGCGTTTTTTCGTAAGGGGCTTTAAAGCTATCCAGTCGTATAAATATTCTTAAAATATTATCTCTTTTGAGTCGAAGATCCTGCAGGGATTTACTTGGTTCTGCTTTGAGGACTAGAAGGGCCTTTTCGTTTTGAATTTCTTGGTATTTGCTTTTAGCGGCATGTAATTCAAGTGCTGTATTAAAAATCCTTTCAAAAGCATAGAGAGGGGTACGTCCATTATGAGATTTTATATATTCTTTTTTCGCTTTTTCAAAAAAACCAGAAGTCAATGAATCTTCGGGTGACATCTCATTATACGCAAGGCAAACCCACTTTCTAGCAGAGATAGGGATGTAGGAGGGCGTGGCGTTAGGTTGCAGTATTTTTCCCGGGATCTTACTGAAAAGCTCCAAGTCGGTAACTTTTTGTTTTTCTAAAGGGTTAATATTTTCTTGGATTGGTTGCTTGTGTCTATTTATAAACATACATATCCTTTATTTTACAAGATGTGTTAATTAAGCAAGAAGTATGATTTTTTTTTGATAATTTGTAAATAGAATTTTTTTGTTATGCGCTAGAGTGTTAAGTTTTTTTGAGTCGTTCCAAATATTTTTTTGTAGGATAATCTAAGGGGAACTTTTTTTCTATTTCTAAGAAACTTAAGAAGGCCTCTTCTAGCTTTTCTTCTTCAAACAGCATATAAGCTTCTGTGAACAATTTAGAAAGTTCAATTTGCTCGGAAGTGGCAGCTAGTGCTCCGTCCGTCATTCCCATAAGCTCAAAAATTTTAAGTTTATTTCTTTTACCTTTAACGGCAACAAAATCTACGGGACGGGTTACGAAGGAAGGGCCGATCTTCTCGTGGACGACTTCGCTGATCATGATGGAGGTGTGGTATTCTTTATTAATACCTTCTAAGCGAGAGGCGACATTGACGGCATCTCCGATGACCGTGTAGTTGATCCTTTCGGAAGTTCCTATATTCCCGACAATAACCTCACCCGTATGAAGACCAAAACGGGTAACCCATTTTTTCTCCAACTTAACGGCAGCTAAGCACTGTAAACAGGTTAAGCAGGCTTTTTCTGCATGATCTGCAATTTTTATGGGAGCTCCCCAAAAAGCCATCAAACTATCTCCGATGTATTTATCGATAGTCCCTTCAGATTTTAAAACGATTTTAGAAAGAACATCAAAATAATCGGAGAGAATCGTCATTAATTTTTCCATCGGCATCGATTCTGAAATGGTGGTAAAGTTTTCTACATCCGAAAACATAATGGTAAGCTCAATCCTTTCTCCTCCTAGGTGCACATCATGTCCATACTTTATAAGAGCCCTCACAACCTCTTTAGGGACGTACCTTCCAAAAGAGTGTACAGCAAGTCTCAGGGCGCTAATGGAGGATTCTAAATCGGAGACTTCTTTAATTAACGATTTAAGGGGAGCTCCTGTTGTAAAGTCAAAATCTCGAATTTTATCAACTTCTTTAGCTAGCGTGACAATGGGCTTTGAAAAATACTTGGAAGAAAAATACACGGCAATTCCACAGATAAAGGCAATGAATAAAGAGGCTAACCTTGTTTGGTTTTGTGTTTTGGCGATATTTCCAAATAGATCATCGAATGGAACAATAATTGCAATGGATAGGTTGTTATCGGAGAAGTTAAAAGAATCGTGAATGGAAAAAAGATAGTGTTTTCCGTCTTTAAGTAAATTTAGGTCTCTTTTGTTTTTTTGCTTAAATTCGGCGTAGCCCTCTTCAAGCAAAGATTTTTTAAAGATCTCGTCGGGAGTAGAGCCGTAAGATAGGGGCACTTCAATATTGCCTTCATTATCAATAACAAATACGGATCCCGTTTTCCCAACTTTTTGATCGGAGATAAAACCTGATAGTTGCTTTAAAGTTAGACCCACGCTAAATACGGCAAGGGTATTTCCTTGAGAATCTTTTACGGCATCGGATACAACGATACTGGGAGCTTTTTCCGTGTCGTATTTATCGACACCTCTTGGCAGAAGTTCTTTACCCCAACGAAGTTCGGGATTTTTTAACATGCCAAGTAGCCAGGGATTTTGTTGGAAGTCGTAACTTGCGGGCGCTACGACTTCGGTAGCAAGAACGGTACCGTCTTCACTTAAATAGTTCCATATTTCTTCAAAGATAGATCCATTTTTTCGGACCGTTCTAACCATGTATCGACACTCTTTAGGAAGTTTATCTATAGGGTGAGAATAAAAATGTGATACGCTTTCCAAGTTTACGTTCATAATGGCAAAATAATCGCCAGCTGGTGTCGCTAGCGTTATTTCGGTTAAAAGTGGGTCTTGTCTTAGTATGTTGACAAGGAAGTTTGTATAACTAGAAACTCGTCCTGTGGCCTCTTCGTCGGTGTGTATCGATCCTTTTATGACTTCAACTATCAGCTTCGCTTCATTTTTTACGCTCATTACTTTTTCTGAAAGAAGATTGCTTGTTTGGCTAATCATTTGAAGTGCCAGGCTTTCGATATCTTTATAATACTCGTAGTAGGTGTATCTAGTGATAAGCCAGGAGGATGCTGTAAGAAGTACAAGAAAAATGGTAATAAGATGAACTTGGATTCTTCTTTTTTTGAAAAGGAATTTTTTTATAAGCATGGATCCTGCCAGGTGTCGAAGAGTTATTATAAGTTAACTTAGCCACACCGTATCATATTTTTAATCTACAACACAAGCTTCTCTTTCTTGCTTGGTAAGTTTTTTTTTACATAAGTCGAAAAGTTAGTTTAGTAATATGTGAATTTTAAATTAACAATGATGATTCTTGTGTTTTAAAGTGAATCCTTGTTAAGGTCTTTGATCCGTAATTTAAAAAGGAGAAATTCATGAACGCTATATGTGGAAACATGGCGCTTAGGCCTATAGTAAATACTATGAGTTCAGCAGTTAGAGAAGGCTTTACCGTACCCTTGTTAAGAACATACTCTCAAAATTCGTCAGGTTCGGGAAAAAATGCACAAGATCGACATGTTGTAGAATTTTCAAAAAAAAACATGAAAGCAAGTTATGCAAATCTACATGCTCGCCTTGAGAAGCTGACTTTGGAGTTGAAAGTTGCTGCTGTAGTCTCTCCCATGCTTTCCACGAGCTGGCTAATGTTAACCTCCCAATCCATTTTCGAGTCGCCCGTTTCTATGGCTTGCTTACTTGCAGGCGGAGCCTTTATCACAAATCGTGTAATGCAGATCTATAGAGTAAAAGAGTATGCAGAGTTAAGCGCAACTGTAAATCCTTTAGGTTTTTCGAATGTAAAAGAGGTTAGTCAAATTATAGCGGGTGATAACCCAAAGGTGCAGTTAACGTTATCTGGGATGGAGATATCAGGATCTATAGGGAAGGTAAATCGCTTATCTCCCGTAGTCAAGAACACATTAGAACGGATCAAGTCAATGGAAAGGATTGTGATTCCAACCTGCATGGTAAGTAAAAGGGCTTCTCCTTTAATAGACAGGACCACGGATCGTTGGATTTCTCGTCTAAGCTTTCCTTTTGCGATCTTTAATCTTATAGCTCTTTTTAATAAAGATCCTAAAGATTGGAAACTTGATGACTATGTCGTTGCCGCTTCAAGTGCTCATAATATTTATGATTATAGCACAGGTCCTTCCGTGGGTGAGGTTAGAGGTGATCTTACCCGGTATTTAGGGGAAGCTAAAACCCCGAGAGAAGTGTTGGAAAAAATAATAGATCCTGAAGATTTAGACGGGGGTCTTAGCTTTTTAAAGGAGTGGTCCAAAGATGTGGACTCATTGGCTATCCGGGTAGGAAGGACAGGTGAGCCTATCTTGTATAAGCAGGGTAGCTTTTCTGTTGGAGGTCCTTTTCCTAAAGAAAGATTTCCTCAAAAGAAAAATGACTAGTAAAAAAAGCGCTTACTCTCATAAGCGCTTGGTCTATTAATTCCTACTTGGCTGTGTTGGCAAAAAAAACTAGCACGGCTTTTTCTACTAATTTTCCAATTCCAAGCGCGGCGCCCGTGTACGTCACCCCTCTTAAAAAATCGTTCGAATCGGGGATATGCCCATCTTCGTCGAGTCCTAAGATATGTCGGGCTGCAGCATCTATACATTCGTTGCCTCTAGAATCCCCTAGTAATCTAGGCAGAGTAAGAAAAATTGCTAAAAATGCAGAGGATCCTACTCAGGAGGCTACTAATGCATTTATCGACACATTTCATCATTTTGTTTTGTTAATGTTGTATTGTTTGTATATTTTATTAATAAGTGAAAAAGAAGATTTATGTTGTTTTTTTATTTAAATAAATATTTATGTCATTATATTTTCTGAGTAATATCGATTTTTTATTTTAACGAATAAGAAGCATCATGAGGAGACCCGTCCATTTAAACAAGTTCCCCCTCTCTAGACCGTCTTTTTCTGAGCTGATATACACGGTGTTTTTTAATCTTTTTATCAACCAATAATCCATCTGTAATTATCATACTACGAACTGATCCAACAGAGACCTCTACTCCATGCACTTCTAAGAGTTTCTCTTGAGCAAGTGTAGGGCCAAAATCATGATAAAACTCTCTTATCAAGGCTAAGGCCATCTCCGTGGTGCTGGACGGAAGTTTATGGTTGCTGGGTTTGCCTCGTTTTTTTGAAATGAGCCCAGTAGCCCCATATTTTTGATATTTTTTTAGTAATCTCCTGACTTGCCTATCACTAACACCTAAAGCGTTAGCAGCTTGCTCTTGGTTTATAGCTTTTTGAGCTAACTTTCCTATAACTTCTACCTTGTCTAACTCTTTAATACTCATAGAAATCATCCCAGTCATAGTTTTTACCTCCTTGATAATAAGCATTTATTACCAAAAAGTGGACATTTCTAAAAAATCCTAACAGAAATATAAACAAGGTTGATCATTGAAATTAATTATGATACAATAGTATGAATAAAAATAACATTATTTAAAGTGTTACAAAAGGATGTAATTATATGAATAAAATAGGTCATTTTACAGCTATTGGATTTGGTTTGCTTTATCAGAGACTTTCAATTGTTGACTCGAATTCAAAGAAGAAAACTCCTTTTAACGTCAACCATGGGACGTGTCCGTATTCTGTTGGCATAGATCCATATAGGGAATTTGGAAATAAGAGCTTAGTGAATGAAAGTGGATTAAGATCTACCACTTATTTAATATTCAAAAGATTACAAGATAATTGGATTAGGCCTGCGTATGCTGATGCAGAGGTTCAAAACATTGAATCTAGTAAAAAATTTAATAATTATGTCGTAGGCTTGGAAATTTCTGGGGACCATGCACAGAATATGGGTATTCACAGTCTTAATGATGTTGATGACATGTTGAAAATAATTTCATGTAACATTTCTCGTAATCACGAGCAGGTCAGCATCTATTTTGATTTGGGGAGTTGTAATGAGAGTGAGACAAAAGAAAGATTGGAGTGTTTTCAAAGATTTGCATCAGCAGAAAGCCTTCAGTTTAGTATTGGTGAAAATTATCGTGGTAAGCGTAGGATAATAGTTGAGCCCAAACTATTAGAGAATAAGAATTGCTCAGGTGGTAGAATTTTTCGAACATATATAAATGGTACAACTGAAACATTTTCTTATGATAAAAATGGATATGAAAATGGTACTCGCACTTTTTTAAATGGTAAAAAGGAACAGGGTAAATTTTGTAAAGCATCAAGTAGTTTAATATCAGGATATCGATTAGAAGTTGATAGAAGGGTGGAGTTTATATCCCCTAACCCCCTAGCTTCTTGTTCTGAAGATAGATTTATGATTTTTGAATTTGAAGGAGATCTTGTTGTTCTTGAAAACACATATGACGAAGATCAAAAAAATAAGCATATAGTAGTCGACATTCCACTAGAAGATATTCTTTTTAAAAGTCTTCAAAAGCCGAATCCTCTTCGTTATGTTAGGGGTAGTGAAAAGAGCATTGCAAATATATTATCTCATAGGAGTTTTGAGAAGAGTCGAAGTCAGTTTATTGAATATATTATAGCTCTGGATGAATCAGGGACTTCAAGATTATTTGGACTTTTAAATAAACCGGCTTTTGATGTTTTAGAAGCTAAATCCAAAATTGAGAAGATAGATCCTTTGAAAATTATAGATACTATATCGGGACAAAACTTCTTTATTCGTGCTGCTTATGAGGGGGATGAGGAATTTTTAGAGAATTTAGCAAGACTTTTTCCAGAGAGTTTTAAATCAGCAGGTCAAGATATCATTGCGAAATTTTTATCCCAAGGGCATAGTAGCCGTGTTGCTGAAAAACTCGCTAAAGAACTCTATAAAGTCGGTGGAGTGCTTGACATGTATCATCATTTGTGGTTGCAGATTGCTTTGAGCACAGAGCCCAGCACATTCTTTGAAATGAAGTTCTATTTGCTTTCTCCTTCGCAAAAAAAAACCTTATATGAGGCAGCCTTCATTTATAATAATCCTTTTATATATGAATCACCTGACATCCCTGTTAAAGCGAATCAGTATTCTGTAAATCTTATGTGGATAAATAATAGTAAGATGCCTGTGAATCAGAAGTTTTTATTTGGAGAAGGATCAACATTAAGAGAACGTGAATTAGATTTTAAAAAACGATTTATTGAACCCATTTCTCAATGGGCAAAGGCAAATTCGGGAAGTGATATCAATATTTGGATCGATAGTGAAATGGCTACTTCAGAAGCTATCAATAGATCTCGTGAGTTACTTACAAGATCATTAGAAGGGAATCCCCATGGGATGGTTCATTTTAGAGATGTCCGTTGCATCGAGGTTGTTCGTTCGAATTCTCAAGTCTTTAGCGAGAAAATGCCTATATATTTTAGGGTTGATTTATTAAGAGCAATAGTTGCAGATCATGTGCTTACTAATAAGGAAACTAAGTTTTTTGTTTATGGAGATATTGATATGACCCCTCTTTCCAGAAAGGAGCTTTTTGATAAGAGAACCGTCAATTTTCTAGATGATTTTGGTATTGTTATGAAAAAAGGTGGCTGGCTTGGTTTTGAAAACGGCTTTCAGATTTTAAATGGAGAGAATCGTCAGTTGATGGACTCTCATCGAAAAGTAATTATAGATCTTAATCTAGAGATGGCTCTTAATCATCCACGTGCAATACGAGAACAACAAATTTATGACACCTATCCAGCTATGATTACCCATTTTTTAGATGCAGATGGACGTTATGGTAAATTGAATTTTTCTTCTGAAGAGATAGGAGATGAGGATTCTAAGTTAAAGTGTTTTAGATTTGATAGGTTTAAGTCTCGTGCTAATCGTACACTTCCGTTAGGGGAGGGAACTATTGACTTAAAGGAAGTTATGCCAAGAAAGCCTGTCCGTCTTCCTCCCTCGCATTTCTAAGAATAGATTTAGATGCCGTGTTCAGTATTTGAGTTAACGAGCTTGT
The DNA here is from genome assembly GCA_040389325.1 of Chlamydiota bacterium. Classification (GTDB taxonomy): domain Bacteria; phylum Chlamydiota; class Chlamydiia; order Chlamydiales; family Rhabdochlamydiaceae; genus CAIJXB01. The sequence continues at coordinate 9,063 of JAZKAC010000094.1, forward strand.
CTGGAGCTCTAAGAGCTTTTATTTGTTCAAGTCCTCTATTAACACAGGCCATTTTAAGAAGGTCTGGAACTTTTCTTGTAATATCCCAACAACAAAACTTTGAATCGCTTAGATTGTCTTTGATCCAGTTGTCTAGCTTTTCATCGATAAAAAGAGAAGCGGCTTTTGCTTCTATAAGTTTCAAGGCATTGTATCCAATATTTCATTTTTTATTCTCCATTTTTAAGAGCTCGATTTACTTTATTTTCAACTTCAGAGAGCTGTGTTTCTTCGACCGTCATAAACGACATAGTCTTCGTTTTGCGAGTAGGTGTGGGTACCGTCTAGAAGGGGAGCCCAGTTAGATTCTATATAGGCAATTTCTTGTTCTATAAAATGGTCGGGATCTAGAAGAAGAATTTCTTTTAAGATCATAGATCTGCCATAGCTCTTTTTACAATCCATAGTAGGTCTTATGAGACGTTCGTTAATATAGTAAATGGATCCTGCGTTTCTTCCTGGGATAAAGCGGCGGTTGATCGGATGGGGATGAAATGTGGAGTCTAAGGTTTTAGCATAATGAATGCAGAGGCGATCTTTTTTTACAGCCGTAAATAACCAGTAATAGCCATTATGTTTAAATAAGATGGGGTCTGAAAAATGTTGCCCTTGGATCAAAACGCGCTCATGTTCCCAATTGTTAGGAAATGATGTTGCTTTAAAAAGCGACACGGATTTGTAGCCGTAAGTCTCGGGAGTCATATAGACTGTATTACCTTCTTGAAACACATGAGGGAAGGAAAGGTGGGTAGGAAGCTCCAAGGCCTTACAAGGTTTGGAAATCGATCCATTCGGATCGATCGTAACATAAGAGATGATTCCTTTTTTATAGTCATAATCTTCAAAGAAAATGTAATTTACTCCAAGATATTTAAATAATAAAGGATCTGCATAAAATTTATCGGGAGGAGGCAATAAAGAGGTGTAGGTATCAAGAGTGTTTAATACATCTCCTTCATTTTTTTTCATCGCGATAAAATATTTAACGAGTTTAGGTTCCTCCGCTAGGGAGGAATTAAATAAGTCAGCAAGGAACGGGGATTCTTATCAACCCATAAAAAGGCCTTGGATTCTTGATTTAAAGAGGGAGCGTCTTGATTTGGGATTTGCAGCAGGAAGCGAACATCGCTATCTCCGTCGCAGAGCCTTCTCGGCTGACAGCAAATATCTAATTTTGCGTGATGCAAAAGAAGATCTTTTACAAAAGAAAGCATTT
>JAZKAC010000095.1:0-4113 GCA_040389325.1 Chlamydiota bacterium
AGAGCTTCATAGAGAAAAATTAGGTTGATGCATATGCCCTTACAACAGCTACGTCGAACTGCATCCTCAACAGGTATATTGATAACATTTGAAAGGAATTAAAAACTGAAAGAGCAAAGTCGGTTATGACTTTAAATCCCTCCTGGAAAAGTTGAAACCTTGACAAATAGGCAGTTATTGATTGAATGGGATTAAAAAATGAGATTGAAGGTCGATTGTTAAGAGCGGAAAGGGCAACATTGGTTATTGCTTTAGAGGCCTCTTGCATTCTATCAGAAATATTTTGAACGAAAAACGCATTGTTATTAAATGCATATGATTCAATCTTCAAAGAACCCCAACCCATTAAAAATGGTTATAATTTACAACAAATATAACAATACTATCATTATAATTAAATGTATTTTTCTAATTTAATAGAAATTATAAGCCAACCAATAGGCGATACTTTTTTAGAAAATGCAAGAAGTTAATCTTAGCGGCAAAAAAATGTTGTTATATAATACAATAATTCATATGTTAAAATATAAATTACCATATAGGCGCTATGAAACTACCCGAAAAATTTAAACTTCTCTTCTCTATAGGAAGCCCTTGGATAGAAAAATTCTTGCATCAATACATCAAGAAACTCCCCTCTTCGGGCGCTTATAAAGTATCAAAAAAACTCTATAAAGAAATCAGCAAGACCAATGAAGCGATCATTTCTTCGGACCTCCCTTGTAACCTAGAGCTATCTCACGTTAATGCCCAGGTGGATACGGGAGTGTTTTTAAAGCCCAGTTGTAAGTCGATTTCATTAGGAACTTTAATCGGTGTCTATACAGGCTCTTACGAACTTGTCCCAGCAGACCTTGCTTCTTGCAACTCCTACGCCTATGATGTTGCACAAGACATCCACCTTAAAAAAGAAGATTTAAAAGAAGTTTCAAGATCCGAAAAACCTTTAGACACTAAGCAAGATTATTCGATTCAAACAAATGCACTTGAAACGGGCAACTTCACAAGATTCATCAACCACAGCTCTTTGCACCCTAACATTGAAGCTGTCGTAGGCAAGCTCCCCGGCAATAAAATAGAAATCCTCCTTTTCGCTTTACGCAGAATCAAACCAGGTGAACAACTACTAAGCAACTATGGAGGGTATTATTGGAAAGCTTTACATATTATCCCGACCGATATGGCCCCAACGACTTACATGTTAGACGATGCTCATAAAGCAGAACTTGCGAATCCTATTTCGGCAACTCCCCAAGAGGTCTTATCTTTACTTCTCCCCCTACGTAACAATTCTATTCAAATACCTGACAAGCTCCTCTCATCTTCTATCTTTAAAAAATTTAAAAAAGAAATCCCAGCTCCCTCTGAAAGACACCTGAAAAAAATTGAAGAGTGGGAAAATATCGTTGTAGAAAGAGGGATCTCAAGACAGCTTTCTTTATTATCTAAAAAGAAAATATGGCATATCCGTGCGGAAGAATCCTTTAGCAAAGGAGCCCTTCTTGGAGCCTTTGCAGGAACCCTTTCCTCTAAAGAAACTACTCACGCTATAAAGCTTGCAAAAACGACCAAAACCGATCTATTTTTTGATCTTGAAAAAGATGGTAACTGCTTAAAGCTAATCGAAGAAGTTGGATTAGATGGTAACACCCATATTCGTCCTATGTACGATAAAGACACGGATACTCTTTACCTCCTTCTTTTTGCCGCTAAAAAGACATCTCAAGGGGATTTGCTTTCTCTTTGCTCCTTCGAAAGCCTTTCCGTATAATTAAAACAGGATTAGCATTTTGAATATTAATATCATTTGCAATTTAAATTTTTACAATTTTATTAACCATAAAAACAATCAAAATCTTTGCAGAAAGATCTTCCTTTGCAGATCAATGTAATATCTGGGAATCGGCTTCAATAGAAAATCCACTAAAGGAATGGCGCACAAAAAACATTCCCCATCACGCAAGATCTTTACAACTATTTAGACACATCTTTTTCCCGACGCACTCATTAAAAAACCATACAGCTTTTCGTTCGATTTCTTAATCCGATCCTCCAAAAACAAGCTCAAAAAATCACCGACACGAAGCTTAGAAAAAAAAGATTTCCTCCTCCTGCGACCCATCAAAACAAAACATATTAGTTGACTAATACTATCATGAACTTCAATATGGATTAACCTGTACAAAAAGTTTATTTTTACAGGCGTTTTAGCGAGATTGATTTTCGAAAATCTTGCAAGAAAAAAACTTAAACGAAAAATTACCTAAAGGTAATCATATTAACCATAGGACAAACAATGAAAAAAGTCATCTTATTCAAAGCCCTTTTGGGCGTGTTTATGTGTTTCAATCCATTTGAAGTTGAAGCTGCTTCATCAGGATGCTGCTGCACAGATTGCATCTGCCCTCCTGGACCTCAAGGACCTCAAGGACTTCAAGGGGTTGCAGGAACAGGAATTCAAGGACCTCAAGGTATCGGCGGACCTCAAGGCCCTCAAGGTATCCAAGGATTAACGGGACCTCAAGGACCTTGCTGTCCTGTCACGAGTACATTTGCCGACCTATACAGTTTAACGGATCAGACGCTTGCTCCGGGAAGCGCTGCCATATTAGAAAATGTTAGCTTTTCATCAGCGGGACTTGACATCTCCATGGCTCCTATCACAGGGGAAGTCACCGCATTAAAACACGGAATCTACCAGGTGCTTTGGTCCGTTGAAGGCATAGTAACCCCACCTATTCCTAGCCCTACACCTAGCATGTCAATGGCCATTTACTTAAACGGATCTCCCGTATTAAGCACTGCAGGAGCTAATTTCCAAATTTCTCCCGATGCAGATTGTACACATACCACGATCTCTTCTTTGATGGAATTAAATATAGGCGATGTAATCAAACTGGTAAACACTTCAGTAAATCCAGTTTCTTTAATATCAAACCTACCTCCTGGATCTTCACTAATCCCTGTGGTAGCAGCGCAATTGAACATAACTCTTGTTCAATCAATGCCTTAAGACTTACTTAAGTTAAGCATTAGGACTGCAAAATCATTTGCAGTCCTTTTTCAAGTCGATACTTTTAAACCTCAAAACGATTCCCCTTCTCTCTCTTAAAATCACATTACGAAAAGTCTGCCGAGTCCGATTAATTTCACCTGTTCACTTCTCTTGCTTTTTAGGTTATAAAATACTACAATCGGATCTATTATTATTATTTTACGCGATGAAAAAAAATCTATGCTTCCACAATATCATGAACATGAAGAATTTAAAAACCGCACGAGTAAATTAGCAGAAATACGAGAATTAGGAATCGATCCTTATCCCCACGTTTTCAAACCGGAAGCGACAGCAAAAGAGCTTTCCGACAAATATGATGAATCAACCGTTTTAGGTCACAGCGAAGAGGCAGCCTCAGGTTCCACCCCTTTTACTAAAATAGCAGGAAGACTCATCCTATTTAGAGCTATGGGTAAAAATGCTTTCGGTCATATCCAAGATGAAACGGGCCGCGTTCAGCTCATGTTCAATAGAGACCTCACCATCGTAGAAGGCCTTAATTCCACTGAATGGACTTCAATGAAATTCATTGAAAAAAAGCTTGATCTAGGAGACATTATCGGAGTCGAAGGACATCTTTTTAGAACACAAAAAGGAGAAGTAACTCTTTTTGTAAAAAAACTTACGGTTCTTTGCAAAACACTCCTTCCTCTTCCCGACAAACATAGCGGACTTGCCGATAAGGGAGTTCGATATCGAAAAAGATGGCTCGATCTCATCACATCGCCCGATGTAATGAAAACCTTCCAACTACGCTCTAAAATATTAAAGCTCATTCGTCAAGAATTTGACTCACAAGGTTTTTTAGAAGTTGAAACCCCCGTCTTACAAAACGTATACGGAGGCGCGCAAGCTAAACCTTTTATAACAAAGCTTAACGCTTTGCACCAAGAGATGTTTTTACGAATCTCTTTAGAAATCCCCCTAAAAAAGTTAATCATCGGCGGGTTATCCAAAGTCTATGAAATCGGCAAGGTATTTAGAAACGAAGGGATTGATAGAACTCATAACCCCGAGTTTACGATGATCGAATGGTACGAGGCCTGGAGCGACAG
>JAZKAC010000095.1:4123-5130 GCA_040389325.1 Chlamydiota bacterium
CCGTACACACAACCCCGAATTCACAGAACTCGAAGCCTATGCAGCTTATTGGGATTATAATGACATGATGACATTTACGGAAAATCTTTTTGAGAAGATTGCCTTAGATCTTTATGGAACTACAAAAATCCACATGCAAAAAGAAGATGTCTTACATGAAATAGATGTAAAGACCCCTTGGATTCGAATGAGCATGAAAGATAGCCTTAAAACGTATGCCAACATCAACGTAGATCTACTCTCCGTAGAGGAAATGAGAGATCTTCTCGTAAATAAAGCTCACCTTCCCGAAAAAGAGATGAACAAAGCACGTCGCGGCGAGCTCATTGCTAAACTTTTTGAAGAATTTGCAGAAAAGCATCTGATCCAACCTCACCATATTATCGACCATCCTATCGAGACTACACCTCTTTGTAAGCTTCACAGAAACCCCGATCTTAAAGAAGAGCGTTTTGTAGAAAGATTTGAGACATTCATCGGAGCTAGCGAGTTTTGTAATTCCTACACGGAGTTAAACGACCCCGAGTTGCAAAGAAAACTTCTTGTAGAGCAGGCTCAGAAAAAAGCTGACGGTGATGAGGAAGCTTGTCCTTTAGATGAGGAATTCATCGAATCAGTCTGCCAAGGAATGCCTCCCGCAGGTGGACTTGGAATGGGTGTCGATCGAATGGTCATGCTATTTTTAGAAGCTTACTCTATTCGAGATGTACTCTTTTTTCCTATCATGAAACCTGAAGACTAAACATGGCGATAAGTTGCTTGAGGTCGCAACTTATCCGATCAAATTCAACATGGAAGCCAATATAGAAAATATCGGCTTCTATGTATTTCTATGTTAATTTCCTGCTGAAAAAACAAAGAAACAAGAACTCCTAAAATTAGAGGTCCTCAATTTCCTTTTCAGAGAGCTTTGTTATATGACAAATGGTAGAAACAGGAAGCCCTTGCCTTCTTAAATCACGAGCTATATTTTTAATAGCTAATGTTTTTTCTGTTTCAGCCTTAGC
>JAZKAC010000096.1:0-1708 GCA_040389325.1 Chlamydiota bacterium
TCTTAATTTCTTAAGGAAGCCCCTAGATCTTTCAGTCTAGGGGAGGCTTCACTTCTCTATATCTACCATGAGGCCAAGAAATCATCTTAAGGATTTTCCTGTCATCTTCACAAGATAGATACTCCATAGTCTCGGGTGGCATCTCACTAGATTCTACTTTCTTTAACTGATGAATCTTATTATGAGAAAAATAATAATGTTCTAAATGGCGTCCATCACTCGTCTCTATTCCATAATCTCCATGGCTTCGATCTTTTTGGCTATATTTAGCCTTTTTAGGATAGAATTTAGCCCAAGCATAGATGATTGTCTCGTCTTGATTACAAGACTTGATCATCCAAGAATCCCCAGGTTCTCCTGTCGGCCATTCGTAGAGTATCTTGTTCCCGTTAGGAAACTCTTCTTTAATTAAAAAATATTGTCCAATAGGTCCATAGTATTTAGAAAAAAATTTAGATTTTTTATCAAAAAATGCAGGTTGACCAAATCTCAGTGAACTTTCGTATATTCTTTTTGTCCCATCGGAACAAACTACTGTTATCAAAAAACCATATTTTTTTTTCGTAAATTCAAGTCTTTGATTTTTTAGATTATGTTTGCCTGATAAAGAACCTCTTGCCGTGTTGGTGATACCTTTCCAGTCAGAGTTTTTTAAAGCATAGACAACTTGATTTTCTGCTGAAGTTCCCTCATAAAGAAGAGTAGCTCCGCTAGGTTCTGTAATTTCTAGAAAGTTATCTGCCGTAAAGATGACATGATAAGAAAGAAAGTCCCAATACCCTAATCCCTTTTGACTTACATAGCTTCTGCCTAGACGAATAGGTTGCACTCCTTGGATGACAACATCTTCTTCTTGTACATAAAGATCTCCCGTAATGACACTGACACCCTCTACAATGGTGTTAGGATCATTTTCCGTAACCGCTTTCGTATCCGAATAGAGAAAGGTTGTGCAAAGGAAAATAAAGATAAGAAAAAGATTATACAGAAGATCTCCTATTTTACAGAAAGGAGGCTAACAGTAAATTTATTTAATATTAAGTAAAAAAGCAACCGCTCATAAAGTGGAGGTGTAATTTTTTTAAACCCTGTCGTCCTCTATGGGCGAACCTACGTCGGATGTCGAAAAATCGCGAGGCACCTCAACTTTATGAGCAGTTGTCGAAGGCACAGTCTTTTTAAACATATTGTGCCAAGTATGGTGAAGTTTTAAAGATTTTTTCACGCATGAAAAATACAAAATATCGTTCTCAATCGTCTTTTTTTTGATGATAAGGCGCTCCATAGTAGAAATTATACGGATATTTTGATAAGATATTGTTAAATGGATAATAGGTCATTTTTTTATGAAAGCACTACCCGCTTCAATTCAATACTTTCCGAGGATAATTAAATTAAATTATTTGTATGTAGATAAGACAAAGTATGCTCATGATCTTATTATTCAAGAGCAAAGTTTTTTTCTGGCTCGTCCTCGCAGATTTGGTAAATCATTATTTGTTTCCGTTTTAGCAGAAATCCTTAAGGGAAATAAAGATCTCTTTGAAGGTCTTTGGATTGGAAAAAGTGATTATACATGGCCCATCCACGGAGTTATACATCTGGACTTTGGACCCATTGATAGCACAAGTTCCCATTCCGTAAAACAGGCTCTTTGTCAGATACTTTTAAATGTAGCTCAAGATTATGAAATTTCATTAGAGGTTGA
>JAZKAC010000097.1:0-6299 GCA_040389325.1 Chlamydiota bacterium
TTTTATAGAGCCACTCAAAATAAGAGCGTTATGTCACTTTTGCAAAAAATGTCAAAGAAGTTGTATTTTTTAGTGCAGTTGGGAGAGTACTTTCAACTCATCTTAAATACTACAAAAGCAGCCCTCGCACGCCCTCCTTCTTTTTCTCTTGTTATGCATCAGCTCTATGAAGTAGGCGCAGCCTCTTTACCCGTTGTTGCCATCACTGGTTTTTCTACGGGACTTGTACTTGCCGCTCAATCTTTTTATCAATTAGCCGATAAAGGGCTTACCAGCGTAACTGGTCTTATGGTAGGAAAGGCCATGATGACAGAGCTTGGCCCCGTCCTTACAGCCTTCATGATCACGGGAAGAGTCGGTGCCTCCATGTGCGCAGAGCTTGGAACGATGAAAGTTACGGAACAAATCGATGCTTTAAAAACAATGTCCGTTAATCCGGATCGTTACCTAATCGCCCCAAGGATTTTTGCGGGAACGATTATGACTCCCCTTTTAACGGTCTTTAGTATTATTATGGGCATCTTAGGCGGCTACCTTATCTCCGTATACTTTTTCGGTATGTCTCACGCATCTTACTTCGATCCTATGCCAACTCACATCTCCACCTTCGATCTATCTACGGGAATCATTAAATCCTTTATATTCGGTATTTTCATCATGACCATTGCCTGTTATAAAGGCATGAACACGGTTGGCGGAGCGGCAGGGGTTGGTCGATTCACAACAAACAGTGTCGTGACCACTTACTGCTGCATCTTATTATCTAATTTCTTACTTACCATCTGCTTAAACATCCTCCGAGGGGAGATAGGACGGTTTTTATGATCACCATCCGAAATCTTCGGAAGAAATTTGGCGACCTGCAGGTTATGGCAGGACTTGATCTTGAGGTGAAGCAAGGAGAGACCCTTGTTATTTTAGGTCCATCGGGCATCGGAAAAAGTGTTCTCTTAAAACACATTATCGGGCTTTGCACCCCTGATGAAGGAAGCGTTGAAGTTGACGGAAAGCTAATTTCCTCTTTAAAAGAGTCCGAACTATATAAAGCCGTCCTCAATATGGGCATGCTCTTTCAGGGAGGCGCTCTTTTTGATTCGATGAACGTAGAGCAAAACACCGCGTTTCATCTTACTCAACACGGACATCCAGAAGGGCGTCGATACACAAAAAAAGAAATTGCAGAAAAAGTAGCCGAAGCCTTAGAGATGGTTGGTCTTGCAGGAACAGAAAAGAAAATGCCCTCCGAGCTTTCTGGTGGAATGAGAAAAAGAGCTGCTTTAGCCAGGGTGATTATCTATAGACCTTCTATCGTGCTCTACGACGAACCCACAACGGGCCTCGATCCCATTATGGCCATGCAGATTAACGAACTTATTGTAAAAACACAAAAAGAGCTAAAAGCTACAAGTATCGTCGTAACCCACGATATGTTTTCTGCTCTTTATGTTGGAGATCGACTAGCTTTAATTCGAGAAGGAAAAATTGCTCACATCGCCGAACCTGACGCCTTCTTAAAAATAGACGACCCGTTAATTACGTTCTTATATAACACTATTTCAAAAGATCCTCGCTCTTTCAAGGAGAAACTAAATGGGTGACCAAGTAAAAAATATGATGGTAGGGATTGTGATGCTGGCAGCTTGCGCTTTTACCATCGCCTTAATCCTTTTTCTTAAGCCCTCCGTAGGTGATGAAAAAAAAACCTATGAAGTGCGTTTTTCCAATATCAACGGTCTTGGCGTCGGAACAAGAGTCATGTTTGCAGGAAAACCAGTGGGAGAAGTTGTTGCCATTCAAGAAATTCCAAACGCAAGAAAAGAACCCTCTGACACTTTGGGAAGAGTTTATTTTTATCAACTAACCATAAAGGTAGACTCCAGCATCACCTTATATAACACCGATGAGATCACCATCCAAACTTCGGGTCTTTTAGGAGAAAAGTCAATCGGCATCATCCCCGCCACTCCAAAACCGGGAGTTATCATTCGTCCTATTAAAAAAGAGCCCATCTATGCACAATCAGCCGACCCTATAGAAACAGCTTTCTATCAGCTTTCCAACCTAGCCGTATCTATGGGAAAAACTTTTGACTACTTGCACTGCTGGTTAGAAAAAAATGGAGACTCCCTTTCTCATGCCGTTACCGCCTTTGGTAACACCATGGATCAAGCCGATAAAACGCTTCAAAAAGTCAATAACTCTCAAATCATTGAAGAAGCTGAAAAAGGCATTACCCAATTTGCTCAAACTATGGAACGAATGCAAAACTCCATAAAAGAGCTTCAAGAAGGGCACTTTTTCACTAACCTTAATGCCATTTCATCTAATGTTAGTCAGACAACAAATTCCATAGCCACAGGTAAAGGAACTCTTGGCAAACTCATCGAGCAAGACGATATGTACATGCAGGTTACCTCCCTTTTCACAAAGGCCGACACCGTCATGAATGACATCAACCACTACGGCATTTTGTTTCATCTAAATAAAACATGGCAACGGGAAAGATTACAACAAGTGACCCTTGTAAATTCTTTAGACACTCCCTCTTCTTTTAGAGAGTACTTTGAACAAGAAGTTCAAGATGTCAACCTTGCAATGTCAAGACTCTCCATGCTACTTGAAAGAGCCGAGAAAAATCCTCAAAAACAAGCTATTTTCAAAGATAGTAGGTTTTCTAAAGATTTTGCAGAGTTTTTACGTGAAGTAGACACCCTAGCAAAGAATGTAAAGCTCTACAATGAAGAGCTTGTGCAAATGCAATACAAAGCGGAAAACTGATGAACACCATTCCATATTCCAACATCACCAAAGGCACTTTACTCATAGCAAGTCCCGACATCGACGCGGGACTCTACTTTAGAAGCGCGATTCTTCTTTGTGAGCATAACATGACAGGATCTTTCGGGTTGATCCTGAATAAGCCCTTAGATGTGGAATTGCCAGAAGAGATCATCAATATACAAAGCCTTTCCAATCCCAATGTGTCTATAAGAGCGGGAGGCGCCTCTCACCCCAATCAAATGATGCTCCTACACTCCAATGACAACCTTAAAGAACATACTCTAAAAATCTGTGATGACGTGTTCTTAGGAGGCGATTTAGATTTCTTACAACATTCTATAGAAGATCCTAACGGATCTCCCATCAGACTGTGCTTTGGGTACTGCGCCTGGGGTCCTGCCTTACTGGAAAAAGAGTTCTTATCAGGGCAGTGGTTCTTATACCAAGCCTCAAGTGAACATGTATTTAAAATACCTCCCGAAAAGCTCTGGCAATCCATTTTACGTCAAATGGGAGGCAAGTACGCTACCTTATCCATGATTCCCGAAGATCTTAGTCTTAACTAAGATTTTTTTAACAATCCTTAAAATACGGTTGTGATTTATCTGGCAATTAAATTACGCTCTATGGGAAATGTTCCGCCAAACGGAGAAAAAAATCATTTATCTCAGGATAATGATTACGATTTTATCGTATTTTTTCGCCCCGTCACAATAAAATCTTTTTAACTAGAACCCGTAGCCCATATTAAAAAAAATCTAACAACAAATTAAATACTGGTTATTACATCATAAATACGAGTGAATTAAATTATAACAAAATAAAAGAAGATATACAAAATGAGAAAGAATATAGAAGGTATGATCGATCGAGTCAAAAAATTAGCGCCTTATTTTCCTTTTACCTAGATAACTCAAATTCAACTCATAGTAAATCGGAAAAGCATGATCTAACATTAACTCCCAAACTTTTAAACCGTTTACAAAAGCAACTCGAGAAGAGACACTTTGAATTCGAGATCTTGACACCCTCCCACCTCAATAAACATCCCAATGAGCGTCTAATAAAAGTTTCTATCCCAAACAGCACTACCGGTATTTCGATTCGAGAAAAAGAAAGTGACGAAAGCCGGAATCAATCCTTCACTCCCTCCTTTATAAAAGAGTTTTTTCTAACCCGACAAAAAGGATTAATTCCGTACACCACAGGCATCTTACGAGAGAAAATTATAAGCTATCCCGTTTCTTTACCACAGCGGATCTGTTTTGCTAATTTTCATCACGAATATGACTCAATCAAACCAGCTTGCGAGCGATTAAGAGCGGAAGGATTTGTCATAAGTTTTAAGAAAACCGAATTCGTCAAAATCTTAGAAATCCCCAGTGACAACAAAGGAAATTGGATCTTTTCAAAAAACACGAAAAATCAACTCTTCAACCATCAATTCGCAGTCAAAAAATCCAACCCACCTAGTCTGTAATGGAAAATCACACTCCGTGATCAATTTTTCCGAACCATTTCTTTTTACAAGAGAGCAAGCGGATCCGCTTACTCTCTTGTAAAAGTTTTTATTTAACAAAATACTCCTCGAGTTGGTGGCAAATTCGCCGACTTACTAAAATAACACTTACCACATAAAATAGATAATATTTAATTCTAAATTAATATAAGAGTTGATTTTTTATTACAGATAATCAATAATTGCAGCATCAACAATATTTATAAACAAACAAGAGGTCTTATGGATTTCTCCACAAGTCAAGTAAAAAATTTTATAGAGATCGGGTCGACAAGGGAACCGATAATTGAATCAAAAATATCGGATGCTGACTATAAAACGCAAAAAATCGTCACCAATTTTTTAGCCTTGAGAGATCCCTCTGAAAAAACCTCTTTAATAAAGAACGAACTTCAATCAATGTCGGCATCGGAATTAAGCGCCCTTAGAACATCCTTAAACAAATATTTTCAAGACTCCATCGACTCTCTCAATAAAAGTACTGTTATGGATTCAATAATCGGTTCAGTCGTTTGGAAGGAGCTATTTAACTGTGTTGTGGAAGAGCGTCCCTTCCCCGAAAAAAATTATAGAAATTCTTTCAGCTCCTTGCCCTTTTGAAGAAGGCAAAAGAGTTGGAGATACCCACATGATACTACTTCTCCCTTCCATCCTAGACAGCCTCCCCATGACGGGAAAAAAATTGGAAGAGTTGATGCTGGAAAAGTGTAAGGAGATCAAACCGTTAGATTTTAACCTTCAAAAGCCAGGCTCCTGCAACTTTGTGATGAATAGACCTATCGAAAAGACTCAGTGGGTAATTCTACCGAAGAAACGGATCTCTGACGAGTTGGAGAAAAAAATGCACGCAAAAAAAGAATCTTTCAACAATAAAGAAACGGGTCTTTCTTACGAGATGCCCAATTTTTTCGAGGCTCTTGTTTATCTTTACATGCAATATCTGACTTCAGAGGACGAAAAAACAACTTCTTTCGAAAACATCTATCTCCATAGCCAAGATACGGTTGGCTGGACAGCTTACGAGATTAGACATCGAAGTCAGCACGTCGACCCCTCCAGTGCTGGTTGGCACAAACTAAAAACCGCGAATCTCTCCGTAGGAAATTTTGGAGAATCGGGGTTTCTAGTAAGTTCAAAACAACTGGGATACGGAGATTTTGCCCAGCCCGAATCACAACGCCCTCACGTGATTCCCATAGCCAGAATTAATGCAGGAAAATAAAACAGACCAATAACCAAACCTAAGCTCTTTATGACCTATAAAGAGCTTAGGTTATATGATATCAAAAAAACTACCCCCCTTGTTGCGACAGAAATAGAAGTTACCGTTTTTTATTCCATACACAACAACTTTCTTCCGAGAGAAACCTATGAGCTATCCTGTGCCCCCTAGAGCATCTACTCTAATGGAACAAAATCACATTATGCGATCAATTTTTCCGAATCGTTTTTTTTATTTAAGAAATTGCAATGTCGAATGCAAACCCTGGCAAAACGATTTTATAAAATGGACTACCCTCAAGCGGTTGTAAGAAAAAGTCAAGAATCGAACTTCACCATAGTCCCAATGCCGTAGTCATCCTCGTCGTAGTCGCAGTCATCGTAGTGGGAGACCACCAAGCCGTAGTTGGTGAAGCCTCCAAGAACAACGCGATGCTCTCCTATCTTCTCTTTGCAGCATGTATAAGTCCATGGTTTATCACCAAATGAACGCTCGTTATTTGGTGAGTTCAAATACCACAAGATAGTACCGGTTGCCATAGGCAGCACTTCAGGCTCTCGGTAAGGAGGCTTAATCATAGCTTCTTGCTCTTGAACATTTTTGTTCCTGCTATTAAGAAGAACACCCCTGTCTATTAATACCCACTCGGATTTTCCAACAAGGACTTCTCCATACTTAACAGCAACAGAAGCATTCATATAACTATAGCCGTTCCCGGTAAAAAAATATCGCTCTTTCATAAGCACCCCCAATCTATTTACAGTAAAAGGCTCTTCG
>JAZKAC010000098.1:0-1672 GCA_040389325.1 Chlamydiota bacterium
TCAAATCTTTAATAGAAGCTAGAGCTCTTGTTGATAAAGAGCTACCTGATGGAACTACAGCACTTATGCATGCAGCGAACAATGGACATATAGATGTTGTTAACGCTTTAATAGACGCCTCGGCTCTTATTGATAAAGAGCTTCCGAATGGGATTACGGCATTGATGCTTGCAGCACGAAAAGGAAATGCAGATATTGTCAAAGCTTTAATAGACGCCTCGGCTCTTATTGGTAAAGAGCTTCCGAATGGGATTACGGCATTGATGTTTGCAGTAGACAATAGACATCGTACTACTGCCGACATATTATTGGAGGCAGGTAAATTATCCATAGAAGAAGTGAATAATCTTATTAAGCTAGCTATTACGGATTTGCCTTCCCGTAAAAAGGCTTTAGCCTGGGCTAAAGGAATTTTCTCTTACGATGTTCAATTTAAAGGTGCAGAAAATCCCTTATTGCAAGAGGCCATAAAAACCATTTTATGGCTCGAAGATAATCAAAATAATGCTCATTACATCCATGCGTGTATCAGACAAAAGAAAATGGAGTATCCTGATCCTATGCAAGCTATCTGGCCTATACAAATTCGAGAGTGTGGGGCTGTAGTTACTCTTAATGCACAAGGGTTGACGGAAGGAGTGCATAAAGCTCCGACATTTCAAGAATTCAAAGCAAGGATAGAAGACTTCAATCAAACCGCAAAGTCAAAACCTCCCTTAGATTCTGCTATTTTTACCAATCTTTTCACAAATCTTTTGACCCATTTAGAGACAGAATTAAAAAAAGATCCGTTAAATGAACGGTTAATGAAAAAAGAGCAAGAGGCTAAGGTTGCAGCAGAGCCTTTTATACAGCAAGGACAGCGCATCTTCGAGCTTATGAAAGAGCCCTTCGGAAATGACGACGCATATGTTCCTCTCCTCGTAGAAAAGCTCTACTCGATAGCCGAAATTTTATTACGAAAAAAAGATGCCGTAGAAGGTTCTGACTTATTAACCCCAAGAGAGGATCTGATGATGGCCTGGCTTCCTTTGATCACTAATTGCGCGACGGGACAAGAAGAGGGTGTTAGTTTATGTTATCACTACCTAAATGTAAGCCAAACAGACGAGATCGACGAAGATACGATTATTACAGAGGTAAAAGCTAAAGAGGGGGAGCTTTATATAGCAACCATAGTGCAGGTTGCGATGGAGGCTGTAGTCACCTCGCCTAAAACATTTAAGCAATTTCAGGTAAATACCACTTCGTTAGATCAACAGGTTCATCTAACTAAATATCTCAAAAATATGACAGGCCTTAAAAGCGGGATGAGTTGTGATGAGGTTATCGATAAGCAAGGAGGTTGGGTTCCTCAAGAATTAAGAGCTAGATCCCAAGAGGAGATCCTAGAAGTGTTTTTTCGTGAAGTGAGTAAAACCTTAGTGAGCACTCTAAAAGACAGTTTTAATTCTTTAGAGCCAACGTTAAGAAAAAAGACATTTAGCAAGCTTCATGAGTTTGCTTTTCAACATAATATTGATGAAGAGACCGTTTGGGATACATCGGAAGAAAATCCGAAATTAACGGAGCTCGGGGCTCTTGTTCTTTTAGAAAAAGCAGGATATATACGGGCTCAATACGAAGACTATAAAGAGTATTTAGAGCTAAAAAATAAGCTTGCAGCGGCGAA
>JAZKAC010000099.1:0-6116 GCA_040389325.1 Chlamydiota bacterium
AAGCTTAGGGATTAAAGTATTTAGATAATTTTCGGCTTGGGAAAGAGTCCCATTCATTTTCCAATTGCCTGCGATTAACGTTTGCCTCATAATAGCCCTTTGAACAAAAAAACAATCATAACCAAGCTCCGCTCTTCAAGGCAAGAACTTACTGGAATTTTCTATGAAAATTTTAACCGTATCCGAGTTAACTCAAGAAATTAAAAGACAACTGGAGACTAATTTTCGCTCCATCTCCGTTAAAGGGGAGATCAGCAATTTAAAAGTACAGACCTCGGGGCACATCTACTTTACACTTAAAGATAAGGAATCGCAGATTTCTGCTGTCCTTTTTAAAGGATCTACTAAAAATTTATCCAGACTACCCAAAGAGGGTGATCAAATTGTAGCCTTGGGAGAGCTTACCGTCTACTCCCCTAGAGGAAGTTATCAACTTTTAGTAAGAGAGATGCAGTATCAAGGCGTCGGAGAGTTATTAACTCAACTACACGAACGAAAAAATCGTTTACAGGCTCTTGGCTATTTTTCTAAGGAAAGAAAAAGAAAGCTCCCCGCCTTTCCTAAAACTATCGGCGTTATTACAAGTCCTACGGGAGCCGTGATTCAAGATATTATTCACATACTGCAAAGAAGACACTCGGGATTTCATCTCATACTACACCCCGTAAAAGTGCAAGGAGAAGGTGCTAAAGAAGAAATAGCTCAGGCTATTTATGATTTTAACCATCATAACCTAGCGGATGTTCTCATCGTCGGACGAGGAGGGGGGAGCTTGGAAGACCTTTGGGCCTTTAATGAAGAGATCGTTGTAGAAGCTATCTTTCGCTCTAAAATCCCCGTTATCTCTGCCGTAGGGCATGAAACGGACTTTT
Organism: Chlamydiota bacterium; assembly: GCA_040389325.1. GTDB lineage: Bacteria > Chlamydiota > Chlamydiia > Chlamydiales > Rhabdochlamydiaceae > CAIJXB01. The sequence continues at coordinate 873 of JAZKAC010000099.1, forward strand.
CTTTAAGCGACTTTGTAGCGGATATGAGAGCTCCAACCCCCTCTGCTGCCGCAGAAATTGTCTTAGCAGAAAAAAATCAGCAGCTGCAATTCATTCTTCAAGCTAAAACAAGGATTAACCAATCCGTCCTCCATTTAGTATCTCGCTTAAAAAAACAAATATCTTCTTTGCAAAAAAATCCTTACCTTGTCTCTCCCTACCTTCTATTATCCAAGCGATTACAAGACTTGGATGATAAAAAAGCGCAGCTGACCTCTTCCATCAACTCGATTCTATCGCAAAAGAAAATGCAACTCCTCGCTTTAAACAAACAAAAAAATGCTTTAGAGCCCTCTTATCAAATCCGAATGGCAAGAGAAAAGCTCTTCACCTTACAAAAGGCAGTAGAAACTTCTTTAAGACAAACCTTTCGTTTAAAAAAGCAATCTTTTGACTCTTTGTTCATGCAAAAAAAATTAGATAGCCTCCTACGCTCTTTTCTGGAGAAGAAAAAAGAAAACCTTCTCAAGCTCACCTCTCACCTAACTTCCATAGACCCTAAAAGTCTTTTGACAAAGGGGTACTGCATTCTCTTTTCGGAAAACAGGGATTCGGTTATTCTATCTTCTAAACAGGTCTCTATATCCCAGAACCTGAAAATCCTTCTAAAAGACGGTATCATTAGCACGGAAGCAAAGGAAATTATTTATGAATCAACCTGAGACGATCGATTTTGAAAAGGCCTTTGCCCGGCTAGAAGAAATTTTAGAAAAAATGAACGGAGGATCTCTTGCTTTGGAAGAGTCTTTACATTTGTATGAAGAGGCTGACAAGCTGATTCAGATTTGTAATAAAAAATTGATACAAGCAGAAACCAAGATTGAAATGCTCGTCAAAAATAGAGAGGGTGAATTAGCTCTTTCCGATACGGGAGCCCCTATGACTCAATCTTTCCTCCCCACTTCCTCTGCAGGACTATATCAGTCAACTACCCCACCCTAAAGGGTGAGGCTTGGGGGAATCTCAAGCCCTATGTTGACCAGCCGTAGTCCCGTGAGGGACTACGTTACTGACGAATGTATAGTTACCATGGGATGCCGCCCCAGTCTCATGCTCTAAGACTTGTGTTTAAACACGCAGAAGGGTTAAGCGCGTGATGCAAGTACGTAAACCGTCGGATAACATTGGCGAGGGGAACTTTACCCGGGTAACCGGAGATGGCGAGTAATCGCCAAGGGGGAGCAATCCCCCTTTTTTTTAACAATTTAATAGAGGAGCAGCGCTTCCTCCCCGTCCTGAAGGACGAGGTTTCCGCGCTGTCAACAGGATGAAAAAAGAAATCAACTCTCCTAAAGACCTAGCCAACCTCACCTTAAAAGAGCTTGAGTCCTTAGCGGAAGAAATCAGACAGACGATTATCCATGTAGTTTCCGTTAACGGAGGTCATCTAGCTTCTAACCTCGGCATCGTAGAACTTACAATCGCCCTGCACTCTCTTTTTAACTCCCCCGTAGACAAGTTCATATTTGATGTTAGTCACCAAACCTATCCGCATAAACTCCTAACTGGCAGAAAAGAGGCTTTTTCTACTTTAAGAAAGTATAAGGGCATCTGCGGCTTTAGCCACCCTAAAGAGTCTTCTCATGATCATTTTTTTGCAGGACATGCAGGAACTGCCTTATCTTTAGGCTTAGGTCTTGCTAAGGCGCGGGATCTTGCTAAAGAATCTCATCATGTCGTCTCCATTATAGGAGATGCTTCTTTAACCTGCGGACTTACTCTAGAAGCTCTTAATAACATCCCTAAAGATTTAAAAAACTTCTTAGTGATATTAAACGACAATAACATGTCCATTTCTCAAAACGTTGGTGCCATCACGAACATCTTAAGTAGATTTCTATCTAACCCAACTTCGAATAAAATCTTTCATGAGATAGAGCAGCTGTTATCCAAGATTCCAAACGTCGGAACCTATCTTGCTAAGCAGGGGCAAAAATGTACGGAATCCTTAAAAAATTTAGTTAGCACAGCTCCTTTTTTTGAACAATTTGGTCTTTCCTATGTAGGACCAATAGATGGCCATGATATAGGAAAGCTCTTGGACGTGTTAAAGGCATTGAAAAATCAGAGTAAGCCAACTTTACTCCACGTCTTAACCGTAAAAGGGAAAGGGATGGATACTGCCATTAACAACCCGACTTCTTACCACGGCTGTAAGCCCTTTGATAAAATAACGGGACTTTTTCATGCAGGCAGTATAAAACCAACCTTTCCGCAGATCTTCGGTAGACATCTTCTATCAATGGCAGAAAAAGATCCTTCTATAGTAACGATCACCCCCGCTATGACGGCAGGGTCGTGTTTAGATGATCTTTTTACTAAATTTCCAGATAGATGCATCGATGTCGGGATCGCAGAAGGTCATGCCGTCACATATGCAGGAGCAATAGCCTCTAAAAAAGAACTTAAAGTCGTCTGTAGTATTTATGCTACTTTTTTACAAAGAGCTTTAGATAACCTATTCCATGATGTCTGTTTACAAGAGTCCCCCGTTGTCTTTGCCATTGATCGAGCAGGGATTTCAGGTCCTGACGGCTCTACTCATCACGGTGTCTATGATATTAGTTTCTTGCAGTCAATGCCAGGTATGGTCATTTGCCAACCCCGTAACGGACAAGTTTTAAAAGAGCTTTTAGAAAGTAGTTTTTCTTGGAAAAAGCCGACAGCCATTCGTTATCCTAATATAGCAACGTATGAAGAGCAAAACCCTTTGAAGAAAAGAGAACTTGGAACGGCAGAGATCCTTTCCGAAGGAAAGGATCTTCTCATTCTCTCTTTAGGACATATGAACACGCTTGCCTTAGAAATTAAGGCTAACTTAGAAAAAGAGGGCATCTATCCAACTATAGTGGATCCCGTTTTTATTAAACCTTTAGATACCGATCTTCTTGAAAGGCTGATCTCTTCTCATAGATACGTAGTCACTATAGAAGAGCACTCCTTACAAGGAGGCCTTGCCTCAGCCTTCAATCAATGGATCACAGAAAATCAGTTCTCTCATGTGCGAGTGCTAAATTTTGGAATAGGAGATGTCTTTTTAGAGCAAGGTAGTTACCCCGAGGTTCTTTTTGAAGCGGGTCTTACTGAAGAGCATATCCGAAAAGCCATTTGTAAAGAGTTTTTTCTTTCTCCTAATATTAACCTGGCAGGCGTTTTATGATCATTGCATTATTTGCTAATACATCTAAAAAATATTCTAAAAGTTTAGCTTTAGGGATCTATGAATTCTTAACTAATCAAAATATTACGGTTGTCGTACAAGATGAAGAAGCTGTTTCCTTAGGCTTAAGAAAACTATCCGATGTCCCCGAGGATCAGGTTGATTTTATCATCTCCTTAGGAGGCGATGGAACCATCTTGCAACTTATGCATCAACACCCAGGTCTTACGGCTCCCGTCTTGGGGATTAACATAGGACACCTGGGGTTTATGGCAGACGTTCCTATATCGGATCTTTATCCGAGCTTACAGGATCTCATTTCGGGAGCTTATAAAATCGATAAGAGATTAATGATTCAAGGTGAGACACTCCAAAAAGAAACCTGCTTTGCCATCAATGAAATCGTCGTCCATAGAGGGAAGAATCCAAGTCTTGTTGAAATAGCTATCCACGTAGACGGAGCTTACCTGAACACCTTTGAAGCGGATGGAGTCATCCTTTCAACACCAAACGGCTCAACGGCTTATTCTCTTGCAGCAGGCGGCCCTATCTTAAGCCCCGATCTAGAAGCTCTGGTGCTAACTCCTATAAGTCCTCACACCATTTCTAATAGACCTATAGTTTTAACCGCTAACCAAGAGATCCAGATCCAGTACCTAAGCGATTATGAGCCTGTAGAGATAAGAGCCGATGGACTTGAAAGCTTTTCTCTTAGAACGGGAGAGGTATTTAAGATTTCCAGATCTCCTAAATATTTTAGGCTGGTTAGCTTATTTAGAAGGGATTACTTTTCCACTCTAAGAACGAAGCTTGGCTGGTCAGGCAAACTTCGTTAATCAAAATAAAAATCAAGCAAGGTTTTTTTATGAACATAATTTATAGCAATGTCGATTCACTGCCTCATCCCAGTACTGGATACTATCAAGATATGCGTATACAAGGAGCAGTGGTGATGGCAACGGGAGGTTATCTACTTGCTCTAGGTTTAAAAGATAACTCTATCGCTACGTTGCCGCTAGTCCTAGCAGGAATGTGGGGGGTGACCCTTGGTTATGATGTATATAAGGCAGGAAACAATCTTGAAAAGTTTTTCTACTCCAAAGAGTCTTATGCTAGTGTAGATACACAAGAAATGCTTAATGCCGCATTAAAAGGAACTTTCAGAAAGTCCCTATTCCCTAGCTGCACGGGTGTAAAACTTTACAAGTTAAATAAATTTAGGACTCTAGCCGAAAAACCTTAAGATAATTTAATAGGAACATATGGAAAAATTTATAATACCACCCTCTTCAACGGGATTCTATGCCGACGCGCGAATGACAGGACGAATAATTACGGGAATCGGAGCTCTTGCAACTCTTGGGGGAGCAGGTAAAATCATCGAAGGAAATGATCCTATTAATGGGGTAATATGTGGGGTTGTCGGAGTAGGCATCGGAATTTTTGGCCGTGATATTTGCAAGGCAGCGGACAATCTTGAAAAGTATTACAATTTTCCAGTTCACATCACGCTAACTGGTAAGGTAGACGCTAAAAATGTAGCTGAAAAAACTTTTGAGGGAACCACCTTTAAAAAGGTGTATATGGATTGCGCATCACTTCGAACTAGAAACTTTACTGCCATTGAAGTGCTTCTCGGGGCGGAGCCTGATCACAATACAAGGAAAAGACGATAAGCACGATTACACTTTCTTCTGAAAGTTCCACTTGCATGCATTCATTAGCTCATATTACGGAAGCAGTAGGGATCTACTCCATTGCAACGGGAGTTTTGTTTTTTACCTCTTTACTACAGGTTATTACAGGCGTAGCCTTAGTAATTTTAGGTAATGATTTACATCGAGTCGGATGTAATCTTGAAAGATTTCATTCTTGGCCTTCTTCCCCCGAGTCATCCCTTAAAAAGGTGTTTGAAGCGGCTATCCAAGAAACTACTTTAGCTTGACTATATTACGATTGCGCAGTTTTACTCACAAACAGCTTTAAAGACATTATAGTAATATTTCGATCTCGATTTTGCAACTTTTAACACTTGAAGGTCGAGA
>JAZKAC010000100.1:0-15887 GCA_040389325.1 Chlamydiota bacterium
TTATTTAACGATCCCCTCTTACAAGAGGCCTTAAAACCTCTTATGAAAGCGCTTGGAATCCAAGGAACCTTGGTAGATGTTTTGACAGCCACTCTTCCCGCTCAAGAAAGCCTACTGCAATATATGCAATAAGCTTTCTCATCAAAAGGTCCTCTACAAGATCGTCTTCATTTTCGAAAAAGTCAATATTCGAAAATAAGACGATTTCTTATTTGCACTTGTGAAGATAAAAAAGACCGTTATTAGCGATTTTTAAGTAAATCGCTAATAAGAAATCACCCGACTCTCTCAAAGAAAAAAAAACCAACAGGAGAATTACCCAAAAGCTGAGGATTAATTCAATAAAGCAATAATTTCAAGAGTTTTCCCATTGAGTGAATTTCTTTTTATAAGAAGAGATTTTGCGTCTAAGCGCCCCTTCTATGTCAACACCCGATTTTTCAGCTATTTGAATGAGTTTAAGAAGCTCGTCCGCTATCTCTTCTTCTTCTTTGATCTCTTTATTTTCTAAAGAGTCAAACTTCGTTCGCTCAAACACCTTGACCATCTTTTGCGCTTTGCTTAAAGAAGGCAGTTGATCGGGGATTCCATCCAACGCGCTAACTCGATGCTCTTTACCCTTCTCTTCTTGCTTAATCAAGTTCCAGTTCCTTACAATTTCCTCTTCCGTCTTAACTTCAAGAGCTGAAAAAACATGAGGATGCCTTCGGATTAACTTTTCCTTAACGCTTTCAATAATCTCTGCCATGGAGAACTTACCTTCTTTTTCAGCAATCTTTGCATAGAAAATCACCGTGTAAAGAAGATCGCCTAGCTCTTCTATGATCTCTTGATCGTTTTGTCCATCTACCGCTTCTACAACTTCATGAGCTTCTTCCAGCACATAAGGCTGTAAGGAAAAAAAAGTTTGCTTGTGATCCCAAGGACACCCATTAGGGCCCATCAGCCTATTAGCCACTTCTAAAAGCTCATCAAATTCTTTCATAAAACCTCTTTACATTGTAAGCCTAGACTCTTTAATGCCTTATCAAAATCTGCAGGAGGAGGCGCTGTTATCTCTACACTCTCTTGAGTGAACGGATGAGTAAACGATAACTTCCAAGCATGCAAAAGATGTCTTTTAGGTAGGTAAGAGCATTGAAAAGCTTTTTTAGCATATTGACTATCCCCTAAAACAGGATGGTGCATTTCACTTAAGTGCACTCTGATTTGATGTGTCCTTCCCGTCTTTAAATCACAAAGGAGTAAAGAGCTATCCTTACCTTGCGCTAAGAGACGATAATGAGTGATCGCTCTCATCCCCTCTTTTTCTAAAACGGACCCATAAAGAGTTTGCCCTTGATAGCCTCCCTTTTTCCCTAGGAAGTTATCGATGATTCCTTTTTTGGAAAGAACCCTTCCGTCTACGATAGTAAGATATAACTTATGAATCAGCCTGGTAGAAAAAAGCTTTTTAGCCGCTTCTTCCGCTCTTGGGTTTTTAGCTAATAAGAGTAATCCTGAGGTGTCTTTATCCAGCCTGTGTACAGGCTTCCAAAGAGCCGCCTCTTGACCTAAGTACTTCCTAAACTCTTCAGGTAAAGAAACAATGCCGAAAGACTTATTCACAACGGCAAAATCTACATCTTGAAAAAGGATTTTTATAGAAAGATCTTCTTTTTCTAAAAAAGAAGATTCGAACTCAACTTCTTCTCCCTGAGCAAGCTTTCTTGAGGAAAAAGACTCTATCCTCCCTCCGACCTTACAAGACTTTAAGGCTATAGCCTGTTTAAGACCCTTAACGGAGTAGGCCCCCTTGCTTTTCTCTTTTAGAAAAGCAAGAAGGCTCCATCCGTGTTCCTCTAAAGAAACAACATATTTCATAAATTATAAATTTTCCACAAAGGAGAGAAGAAGCTTCACCCCAACTCCCGTTGCAAAATCGGGATAATAAGAATTAGCCTCGGAAAGATACGCAGTCCCTGCTATATCAAGATGCGCCCAGGGCATATCTTTTTCAATAAACTGCTGTAAGAAAATAGCTCCCATACAAGGAGAAGCTTTTCTACCTGTAGAAGAGTTTTTTAAGTCAGCTATTGTTGATTTTAGAGCCTTTGCATACTCGGGGTATAAAGGCATTTCCCACACTCTTTCTCCCGTATGATCCGCTGCTTGCTTTATCTGCTTTGTCATCTTAGGCTCATTACAAAAAAGCCCTGAAGCTTCTTCTCCGATCGCTACGACAATACCGCCTGTCAAGGTGGCTAAATCAATGATCCGGCTAGGAGAGTGGTGTTTTTGTACGTAAGAAAAAGCGTCAGCTAGTACTAGCCTTCCTTCTGCATCCGTATTACTGATTTCCACACTCTTCCCGCTATGACTGATATAAACATCTCCTGGCTTATAAGCTTCTGCACTGATCGCATTTTCAGCTGTAGCTATCACTCCGATAATGTTTTTCTTAATTTTCAAAGAAGCTGCAGCCTGTAAGACTCCTAAAACGGCAGCAGCACCTGCCATATCGATCCTCATGGATTCAATACCACCTGTCGGCTTAAGATTAAGACCTCCCGTATCAAAAGTGATCCCCTTACCCACAACAGCTGTCGTGTCGCTATTTTTAGGATCTCCCTTGTAGGTTAGTACAATCAAAGCAGCGTCGTGACTTGAGCCTCTATTGACGGCTAATAAAAGTCCCATCTTTTCTTTTTCAAGTTCTTTTTTTCCTAAAACTTCACAGCGAATAGAAGAGTACTTATCTGCGAGCTCTTTAGCTATCAGAACAAGATCTTTTGCTTTTGTTTCATCGGCGTTGCGGTTAACTAAGGCTCTTGTTAAGTTAACGGACTCCATCAAAAGAAGATGCCTATCAACAATCTCTTGTTGCTTCTTCTTTCCTCCGATCAAATTCACTTTTTTTAGTAAAAGTGTAGGGCGCTCTTTTAATGTTTCTCTTTTTGATTCATCAAAAGAGTAGTTAGCCATACAAAAAGCATCGACAATAGCTTCTAACTTGTCATCTTCTATAGCATCTGGCAACAAGACATTTAAGGTATCGATCTTTTTCTTACGACAAAAAACCGTTAACGCAGCAAAGGCTTTACGTAAGGTAGCGGAAGAAGACGTACTTTTTTTCCCAAGACCTAGAAGAATGATTTTCTTCTCTACTCCTTCTAGGCTATATGAATAATTAATCTCAGAAATATCCGCTTTAAAATCTCCTTCCAATAAAGAAAGAAGAGCCTCATCTATATCTGCTTTAGCAAAAGCAGGTACCGGTTTTTTTTTATCTTCCCAATAAGGCAAAATCAAAGCCTCGGCAGGCTTTCTTTTTCCTATCGCGGATACAATCTGTACTTGCATAGTTTCTCCTAAAAGGGCATTTCTTCATCACCGAACGGAAGATCCATCTTACCTTGGCCTAAGGAAGCCTCGGATGTAGAGTATACGGACTCTGCTTCAGCAGAGAGAGCTGACATATGAGAATGGGAATTAGAATTCGAATTGGACTGAGAATGCGTCCCTTGAGAATCCGACTTACCAAATGGGCTAAAAAGAAGGTTTGTAGCCGTGATGTTCATAGAAATCTGAGGTCTTCCCTCTTTATCCGTGAAGATCTCGGGCTTATTTAACTCTCCGAAGACAATAATGGAACTTCCTTTTTTAAAGTAAGTAATCATCTTATCAAATTGTTCTCCCCAGATCGTCACTCTCCACCAGATGGTCTCGTCTTTACGCGCTCTAGCGCCAACTCGTAATGTTGTAACCTTTTGTCCTGATGATGTGAAACGAACTTCTGGATCCGCCCCTAAATGCCCTGCAATGATTGTTTGATTCATAGATTGTCAGCGAAAAACGCCGCTCCCTTAGTTTTGGTTATAGATTGTTGAATACTTATCATTATTTCCAAGAGCCGGCTTAATTGCAAGCTTTCCCGTAGATTCTATCTAGCTTCAATTAAAAAACATAACGCCTCTTTTTGTTCCAGATGAGCTAAGGATACGACATCGTAAAGCGGTTTGAACACAATTTTCTCCTCTTTAGAAGATTGTTTTGTAGAAAATCTAATTCCATAAGGAGAGTTTGGATGTAACTCTAAAAAACGATGTAGGCTTTTCAAAGTTCTTCCATCTCCATTTTTGACTTCTATAGGGATAATATTTTCTTTGTATTTAAAACAAAAGTCTACTTCCGCTCGGCTTTGCTTCTCTTCTTTCTTCCAATAGTACATCTCCACCTTTCTATAAGGGGTGGAATAAGCTAAAAGCTCCTGCCCTAAAAAAGCTTCTAAAAAACCAGATCTCTGCAAAAATTCTTTTTGTGGATGTAAAAACCAAGCCTTAGGATCTAATCCTAAGATAGCTTGAGAAAGTGCCACATCTATAAACATCACTTTAAACCAATCCGAGCGACCCTCCACCCCTAAAGGCAAACTTTGCGCTGTCGTATGATGAACCTTATAAATAACATTAGCTGAAGAAAGCAGATCCAATCCTTGCGACAGCTCTCTTTTTTTATACTCTTCATGAACTTCCGAATACTTAAATTGCTTTCCTATTTGGCAGGGTATTTTATTAAAAAGCTCCCTTGCATACTTAAGTTGATGGTCTTTACAGTATTTAGGAAAGTCCTTTCGATACCCTTCTAGAATGTGTTGGTATAAAGAAAAGCATGACTTTGGATTTTTCAACTTAACCCAGCTAGACACAACTTCAGGCATCCCTCCGATCGCCAAGTATTTGCCAAGCATTTCTAGTAGCTTTTGGTGAACCTCTTCTGCTAAAGGTTCATCCTTGTTCTCTAAAATAGCCTTAGCAAGCTCCACACCCTCACTTGCCACCAGAAATTCAAAAAACGAAAGCGGACAACAATAAAGACTTTCTACTTTTCCTGCAGGAAGCCCATTCTTTTCAATGGCGAAGTTTAAAAAAGACCCTGCAGCTATAACATGTAAAGACGGAATCTTTTCACAAAAAAACTTAAGAGATTGCATCGCTGCAGGGCATTCTTGAATCTCATCTAAAAAAAGCAGAGTCTTTCCAAAAGCAATATCTACATCAAGCAATAAATTAAGCTCTTGGATAATCTGATCGGGTTGCAAAGATTTTTCAAAAATCCTCCTAGCCTCTTTATCATGCTCAAGATTGATCTCTATAAATTCTTCAAAACTCTTCCCCAATTTCCGAACCGCAAAAGTCTTCCCAACTTGCCCAGCCCCTCGCAACAATAAAGGCTTAAGACTAGAACCCTCTTTCCACCTCTTCAAATGCCAATCTATCAATCTTTTCATTTTTGATCCATAAAATAAACACCAACGCTCAAAAGTACACTCATATTTTAAGCATATAAGTCAAAAATTATGCAATACATTTATATTTGTAGAGCTAGAGGATTTACCTAGAATCAACCACTCCTCCTAAAGTTTCAATATTTTGCAGACATTTAGCGAAGCTATTACAGACGGTCTTGTTTTTAGGGATCGAGTACTCAAACTCGTCTTGGAATTCATCTAATTTATCGAGTTCATTTTTGGCGATTGCAGAAAAAATAACTTGTTTGTAGTTGTTCTCATCTATATAGATCACCCCTTTGCCAGAGAGAGGGCACCTGGCACGCATCTCAGTACCTCCCAAAAGCCTTTCGGAACCAACCATGAATCTTATCTCATCTCCACATATTTGAATATTGGTTATCTGGGGCTTTATTTTTATGTCTGGCTTACCTTCCCAGGTTAATTTTTTTTTAGCCTGAGTTGACTCAAATTCCTTGCCTTCACCTTCAAGAGCCCACACGTCAATACAATTGTCACTACTTAAAGATGCCGCCAAAGCATCTTTAACATCTTTAAAGTTTGCCTCTTGAAGGATTTCTCTTCCTCTGCCTTTGAGAGCAAGCCCCCCCCCAGACACAACCTACCAAGAATCCAAGAATAGCAGGAACCAATGCAAAGCAAGCCCCAATAGCCGTACACAGGATTATTCTATTCCGAAGCACTTGATCGGGTTTGCTTCTATACTCTTTGGTAGCATTTACCTTATCAAAAAGACCTTGCATTTCAGTATCCGAAACTATTTTTGGAGTTTTTGCCAGACTACAAACCCCAATACAGTCACCAGTTCCATTGGATGAGAAGGGGGACGTAACCTCCACCTGCTTTACATGACTCATCTCATTCATAAAAAAGCCTCCTTAAGAAGTTTGCTTGTTTTTAGTTTTATTAAACAAAAGCTCAAATTGAGGCTTTAAGGCATCCAGTTTTTGTCTTTCTATGATTTCGGCTAAAGCCTCTAACTCTAGAAGAGCTTTATCAAATTCCCCTAAGTGAAGATAAATTTCTGCACTTTGATATATTGGAGTTGGATTGTCGGAATTAAGAAAAGAAGCTGAAGAAAAAGAGTTTATAGCAGCGGCTTCTAAAGAAAGCCCCTTTTGAGCAAAGCCTAAGGCAATCCAATAATCCGATACTAAAGGATTTAACATGGCAAGCATAAGAAAAAGAGAAAGAGCTTTTTCATTATCCTTGTGTTCAAAAAATTGAAATCCGAGCTTGTAGATCCAAATAAGAGTTTCGTTACTAAGTCCTAGGAACTTTTGCCAAGAGGTCGCTGCCGTCACTTGCTCCATTTCAACGTTACGGCTAAGTCTATCCATAGCGATAAGAAGTTCTTTTGCGTGATGCTCCCTTTCTACTTCGGGTAGGTTTTCTAAATCGGCTAAGAGGATCTTTCTAGCCTCTTCCATAGATTTAAGGGTTTTTTTATGCTCTTTTTCCAAGTCAGCGATTAAGCTAAGAGTTTTTTGCTTTATATACTCTTCCCTTGCCATAGGAAGCTTGTGTTTTACCTCAAGCTCATCTGCTTGGCTTTCGGCAACAAGTTCTGCCAACTCGGAAAATATTGACTCAGTGTTTTCTAATTTCATAAATCACCCGTACGTTATTCTTTAGTTAACGATAATTACACTAATTAATCAACATTGTTTAAATTACTATTAAAATAAAACACTAAACACTCGTCACTTGAATTAAAAATAATAATATTACATCGTCAAGTTAACAATCTAGGGGTGCTTATGAACGAACAAGACGCGGATGCCGTGACCTATGCTTTATTTTCACCTATAGGAGAAGTGTTAGCTAGACAAAAAGCAGATGCCTTATCTGCGGCACATCAACTCCCCGCCTCTAAAGAAGAACAATATATAAAGGAACAAACTGAGGTCCTTACTCAAGACATACAAAAGCAATATGCGACCTTTGCTCAATGCATGAAAAAATCAGGATCTCTCTTAGAAAGAAATCTCAGGCACTTACCTCCTTTAGAGAAAGAACACCATGAATACTGAGAAAGAGCTGGATACCACAACAAAAATATGGACAAATAAGGAGGGTAACATCTTCTTAAAGATCACCAAATCAAAGGATTCTAATCTTCTAAAAATAGATCTATCTAGTACAGAGCCTGGCACTCTCTAAAGCTTAAAAAAAACATTCCAACCCATAACATGTTATCGAGCGTGAATTCCCAAGTCTCCCGCTAGCCAAAGAATAAGACTAAATCGGTTCGGTTCAAATAAAAAGAACTAATTATGCCTATAGAGTAGAAGGTATTTCTTGCAAAAAAAACCCGCTCCCTTCACGCTTAACTCTTAAATTCATCTGCTTTTACAAAAAGGATTTTCCTATATGACCGTTCCTTTGAAAATCTCCGGCTTTGCAGATTATTCAGAAAAAGAAAATCGCCTCTTTTCCCATTGGAAAAAAGCTCTGGAAGACACCTATCGTTTATTTGGATTTATGGGCTTTAACCCAAGACCTGTAGAATCCATCGCTGCCCTACAGTTAAAAGGAGGGGTTGCTCATCAAATATATACCTTAGGCAGACTTCAAGACGGAACTATGACAGACTTGGCGCTCCCCTTTGATAGAACCATCCCTTTGGCTGTATATGTAGCCTCAAGACGCCATGAGCTTGTCTACCCCTTTAAACGCTTTGACATCTCCCACTCTTTTAGAGGAGAGCGCCCTCAGGCGGGCCGCTCCCGCGGTTTTATCCAAGCCGATATTGACATCATAGATGAAAATCTCACCTTACTTAGTGAAGTTGAGTGCCTAACAGCGCTTGTCACTGCTTTACAAAAGCTACACATCCCCCCTTTTATCATCTATCTTAATCATCTAAGCATCCCGAAGGCTCTTATGCTGGATATGGGCTTTACCGAAAAAAACCTTCCTGAAGCTCTTCGCATTGTGGATAAAATGGATAAAATTGGAATAGAGAAGGTACAAGCCGAGTTAGAAGCTCTTTTCCCTTCCATTAACTTTTCAACACTCCCTCTCTTAGCCTTTAAAGGAAGTTTTGCGGGCTTTTTAGAAGTATGTCCTAAAGATCTACCTGGCCTTTCTTCTATGCAAGAGCTTTTAGACTTCTTGGAAAAAAGCCAAATAGACCCTAACCTCTTCGGCTTTTGCCCAGGGATGGTTCGAGGACTTGATTACTACACGGGCATTGTTTTTGAAACATTTTTGGAAGAGTATCCTGGGTTCGGGAGTATCGCAAGCGGCGGCAGGTATAATAAGTTAATTGACAGCATTATAGAAGAAGAGACAAAGCTTGAAGGCTTTGGGATCTCTATCGGATTAACTCGTCTTTTTGATGTACTCAAAAAACAAAAAATACTCCCTTCCATACACACGCCTCCTGCGGAGATCCTTGTAGCCTATAGAGAAGCCTCTTTACAATTGCAAGCAGTTTTGGCAACCCGCCTTTTACGAGAAGCAGGGCTATCTACAGACCTTTACTGTGGTAAATCTTCTATCGGCAAACAACTAACTTATGCGGATAAAAAAGAAATCTCTCATGTATTTATGGTGATGGGAGAAAGTTTTGTGATTAAAAATCTAAAAACGGGAGAACAGACTCCCGATATTACCTCTTTAGAAATAGCCGTAGAGACGGCGTTAGAACATTTTAAACCTTGTACTTAAGGAAATATATGAATATTCGTCACGGCTTAGCTATAGCACTTAGCGGCACTCTTTGGATGACTATAGGAATTTTACTGCTTTTCAAAGGCTTCTCTTACCTTTTACATTCTACTCCAGGGCAAGTCCCCTCTTTACTTCCCTACCTAAGCTCCTTTACCAAACAAGCAGAGCAAGCTTCTTTAATTTTAGTCAGTGTAGGTCTTCTCATCGGCTTTATCAAAGGACGACTTATCTTAGCCAAAACGGCAGCTCGCGTTATAAAAAAAATAGAATCCCTTCCTAATCCCTGCCCTATTTTATCCGTTTATAGCCCAGGGTATCTTATGCTACTCGGGTCTATGGTCTTTTTAGGGATGCTATTTAAATGGCTCCCCCTAGCCTACGACATTAAAGGGGTCATCGACATAGCTATCGGATCGGCCTTAACAAATGGATCCGCTTTTTACTTTCGTCATTTTGCGGACGCTAAAAGAAAGAAGCTAGAGAAGTCTTAATCTTCTAAAAAAAGAGCTTCTCACTAAAATGAGAAGCTTTTTTTTGCCGATTCGCTATCTTCTCAAGTCCTTATCTCTAACAAATCTACAGCATTTTACTATACCAAGATTTCACCTCTTGTCATTGAATATAAATAATATACAACCCAAACAAACTCGTTATTAGCAATCAATAATACTCTTTACTTTTGTGGTTTTTAAAATTATAGTAATAATTAGGATGTTAATTTACTAACCAAAGGAAAAAATTATGGATAAGCACCCACACGAAAAATTTATGAAAAGAGCTATCGAGCTCAGCAGACTTGCAGGTGTTGAGAAAAAAACGGGAGGCGTTTTTGGCGCAGTGATCGTAAAAGATGGTGAGATCATTGCAGAAGGCTATAACCGCGTTGTGGGTGATAATGACGCTACCTGCCACGCTGAGATCGATGCGATCCGAAAGGCAGGAAAAAAACTTGGCAATCCCCTTCTTGAAGGTTGCGTTCTCTATACAAGCGCCTTTTGCTGTCCTATGTGCCTTTGTGGGGCTTACTGGGCTCACATCAAAGAAATTTACTATGCAGCAACAGTAGAAGACTCTATGAAGTATGGAGACTTCTTGGATCTAGACTATTATGAAGAGATGAAAAAAGCGATCAAAGATCGTAAAATCAAATGCTCCGAATTCATGAGAGAAGAGGCTGTAGAAGTTTGGAAAGAATTTTCTAAGATGCCCGATCGCGCTAAGTATTAAGAAAAATAGAAAAGGACAGGAGAACTCCTGTCCTTTTTACTTATTATTTGCTAGTTTTTGGAAAGGTCTCTTTCACAAAATAAGCTAGAAATATTGAAACGAGAAGACAAGCAGGAAGAACCCAAAGATAGGTGAAGTAGGTTTTTGACTGCTTAGTAATAAAAAACTGAGGGATAAATAACAAGACCGTATTAAACACAAAGACGGAAGTGTTAATTAATCCTAGGGCAACAGCTCGAGTGTTAGGAGATGATATTTCACTAATGCTAGTATAATACAGCATAGATCCCGATAACAAAAACCCGATACCGAACGAAACGATTTCAATAGGTATATACGTATTGATATCAAAATGGGGAAGGTAAAGGCCCATCAGCAAAAAGATGGCTCCTAAAACAACCGACATGTGAATAATAAGGCGTCTTGACTTCACCTTATTAGATAACCATCCGAGGAATGGCGTTCCTATTCCAATTCCCACAAAAATCATTCCGCTAATAACTAAAGCATCTTTTACGCTCACAGCAAAAAACTTTTCTACGGGCATATACCAAAAGCTGGCATAGGCTGCAAGAACTCCAAAAGAGGTAGCGGCAGCAAGAGAACATAACCAAATTTGTTTATTTTTAAGAACAAGCCCCATGCTCTTTCCAAACGAGATCGTTTGTTTAGCTTTAGCTGAAGGAGGACTTTTTACAAAAAAAGCCGTAAAGGCTAGTAACACAAATCCGAATATAGAAAACTCTTGGTAAATAGATTGCCAAGAAACCGTTTCCAGAGCTTGCACCAAATAATAATGGATGATGGCGCTAAGAAGACAAGAAATCGTCTGAGTCAAACCAAATAAGATAGGGAACATCTTTGGAGCAAACCACTCTCCTATAAGCTTTCCGACGGCAATAAAGGCGAAGGAAGCTCCGAGCCCTTGAACAAAGTTTGATAGAGCAAACAAAGAAAGCGAGGAGGAGTAGGAAAGGGTCAGATTTCCTAAAGCAAGTAAAAAAAGTCCACTACTCACTATGATCCTGATCGGAAAACGATCCAACAAATACCCACCTGGGATTTGCATACATGCAAATCCTAAGACGAAGGAACCGACAGCAAAGGCCGCTCCCATATCGGTAAGATGCATGTAATTTTTAATTGTATCGCCAAAAACAGCTCCTGCTGTATTAAGAAAGAAGGCGTAAACGACAAATAAGGTTACAATAAACCAAATGAACAACCCTTTGATACTTTTCTTCATGACAAGCCTTTTTATAAGAAATCATATTAACTACGTGTTAACAACTACCATTATTATAAGCAAATAAAATAGTTTAGGAGAGAGATCTTGATGAGTCGCAAAGACACTTTACTAGATGTTATTATCATAGGGGGAGGCTATACGGGATTATCTTGCGCTCTTACCTTACAAAAAAATAAAAAGAGTTTTTTACTGCTGGAAGCTTCGGATCATGTCGGAGGACGCGCTTTAGATCGAGTCATAAATAATGATTTTCGATTGGAACTTGGCGGACAATATATCGCCCCTATCCAAAACCGTGTTACACAAATGGTAAAAGATGTAGGACTTCAAACCTATCCAGCTTGGGGAGAAGGGGATAATTTCTTACTTTATGAAAACAAAATAGGCAGGTATCAAGACTCTCCGACAAAATGCCTAGGAAGCCTTCTTCAAGACAAACTTGTACAAGCCGAAATAGAAAAAGCCTTAGCCTTACTTTCAAACATGTTTAAAGAGATCTCCCCGACCGCTCCTTGGGAATCTGGAAATGGCGAGGCTTGGGATGCTATGACTTTTCAAACATGGCTCGACTCCGTCTTGACGACATCTCCCGCAAAACAATTTTTCCGGTTTATGACCAACCAAGGCTTTTCTACGGAGCCCGAGCAAATATCTCTTCTTCAAATGCTCTGGTTTTTTAAAACAAGTCACGGACTTCCTCCTTGGGCCATCGGCGGCGGTCAAGCCAATCGCGTTGACGGAGGCACGGGACTCTTAGCTTTAAAAATGGCAGAACGATTTCAAGAGCAGATCCGATGTAACGAACCCGTTTTGAAAATCTTACAAGATGATGATTTTGTCTTTATTCAAACGGAGAAAAACGTCTATAAAGCAAAAGCTGCCGTCGTTTGCATCCCCCCTCAACTCATTTCATCCATACGGTATGAACCTAGCCTCCCTCCCGATCTTCATCGCTCTTTTGCTGCCTTACAAACAGGTAACTCGATGAAGGTACAAGCTGTTTATAAAAAGCCCTTTTGGCGTGATAAAAAGTTTTCGGGAAACGGCCTTTCTTATACAGGGATCCCCACCTTCACCTATGATAACAGCAAAAAAGATGGATCTTTAGGCGTTTTACTAGGCTTTATAGCCGCAGGCCATGCAACGAAGTGGAATCAAAAACCTCAAGAAGTAAGAAAAGAAGCCGTTTTAAACACCTGGGCTTCCATCTTCGGCGAAGAAGCCTTGCACCCGATAGACTACATAGAACAAGACTGGCTTCAAGAACCTTACATACGAGGAGGTCACGGATGCCACTTTCCTCCAGGAGTTTGGAAAGAGCTTGGCCCCTCACTTGGCAAAGAGAAGATGCCCCAATTTAAAAAGGTAACCTTTGCAGCTTCCGACATTGCAAAAGACTGGAATGGGTACCTAGAAGGGGCTCTTTATGCAGGAGAGCAAGCTGCTATGGAGTCGACTCTAAAATAGAGTCACCATTTGCAGCGTTGCGATCCAAGTTTGAGGCAAATGATTTCCTCCACCAGGAGTCGGGATGTAGGTAATGACAGGTTCTAAGTAGGTTGTATGGAAAAGAAGAGCTTGGTAATACCCTTGCAACATAAATTCACTTTTTCTTGTAAAGATCCTGTGATTTAGCTCGGACCAAGCAGCTCCGACACCGAATGAATCTTCAGGACGCGTCAAAGCAAAGGCCGTTAGCCCAAAGCCTACAAACTTATTCATAGGTAGCGTTTTGGCATGGTTTATCCCAAGCTGCCAAAATGCGCTAATGCCGCTATTATCTATTTTAGGTCGATGAAACCAAAGGCGTTGAGCCCCAAAAAGATATAGCCCTTGAGCGCCCTTTTGCTCTACCACATTAGGAATTGATAACTTACCTGTTTGAGCCCATCCCCCTATGGCAACGTTCCCAGGTTTTTGCTGAGAACCCGCCATCCAATTAACCCCCGTCTCTGCCGCATAAAAGTAATACCCGTTAAAATGGGGTCCCGTCAGACCCGTTTGAACACCTTTTGCGAGATTGCCGTCATAAGCACCAAGGGACACATAATAGTTATTAACGGGAGCAATGTTAACGGTAACTCCATAGGCCGAGTTATAGTACCCAGGCATTACACCGATGTTAACGGGGTTGATAAAAATAGGAGTATATAAAAGACCACTGACCGCAGGAATTACCTTTGCTTTTGCTTGAACGGGAACGGGACTTAAGACATTGTTAAAATCGTAAGTCGGAACGGTTTTCCCGATACGAACAGCTAGCTTCTTATCTAAAAACATCTGACGAAACCACACCTCGTATAACTCCGTACGATTATAAGGGGGAAGCACCGACATGGAATCAAAGCCTTGTACGGAACCTGCTCTTTCATTGGAGTTCATACCATTAAATTGTAAGAAGGCAGCACTTAACGAACCCCCCTTCCAAAGCTTTAGCTTTTCAAGATCGATATCAATACCGATAACGGCTAGGTTGTTACCGCTTAACCTACCTAAATCGGCTCCCCCCGTTAATATAGCATTTCCGTCAGCAACCCAGACGCCTCCTATCCTGACAGGAGTCTCATCGGTGCTTTTAAGAAGAAATCTACCGAACTCTCCCGTCCCCGGGAAGATATTCACGGTACTCGGGTTGGTACTGATACCTAAACCTTCTCCTGGACTTTCTACGGGAGGGGGTTCTACAGGAGGATTTGCAGGCTCTATAGCGTAACTACAAACCCTAAAAAAAGTTGCCATGAAAAAAGCTTGTCGAACGTACCCTGGCATGACGCCTCCTTGTAGAAAATAAAATTATGCAAAGGCAACCATAAAGTATTTTCCTTATAAAATACATTACAAAATTTGTATATTTTTTCAATGTACGGAGAAGAGCAAGTCCTAAGGGATCTGCTAAATGACAATAAAGGATAAAGCGCATAACCTAGGCCCAAAACAGAAAATGGGGAGTTGGAAACACGGCTGACGGTCTAAAGAAAATAGTGAAGAAGCATTACTACTTCGAGAATTATTTAAAAAAAGTAAAAAATCGACTTCAGCTTTCTAATGAACAGAATGATAGCTGATCAAAGAAGTTTTGATTGTTTTAGAGCTTTTTGAAGGCGGTTTTCAATCTTAAACTCCAACTTACTTAACTCTTGCCTCTATAGTGGAGTAAGAAACAATAAAGACTCCATTTTCCGATATAAGTTCCCGTGTTAGCAATCGCACCTGAATCTTGCGATATAGCATTCCATCTTGTAACACATCTAAGTACATACTGTAGCCACGCTTTATAAAGAGTAGTCTCCAGAAGATCTTCTTTTAAAGCTTATCTCGCTTAACAAAGGAGAAAAGCGATGGCTCACTATTATGTAGGTCTTGATGTATCCATGGATCAAACAGATATTACGACTGTGGATGAAAAAGGGGGAATTGTGTTCGAAGCATCTGTAAAAACAGATCCAAGCTGCATTGATGAAGCTCTAAAAAGAGCAGGCTTCTCAATTGAAAAAATGTCTATGGAAAGCGGTTCGTTAAGTCATTGGCTGGTACAAGAATTATCTAAACTAAAGTGGAATGTCACATGCATTGATGCTCGCAGTATCTCTCCATTGCTGAATTTAAAGACAAACAAAACAGATCGTAATGATGCGAGAGGGATAGCAGAGGCTGTACGTACAGAATCTAAATGCATTCGAGAGGTTCATCAAAAATCACAAGAGTCCATCAACATAGGGACTCTTCTTACAGCACGACGACTATTGGTAGAACAACGTACTTCTTTGTCAAATGCTACGAGAGGTCTATTTAAAAGCTTTGGAATTCGGCTTGGGCCATTAGGAATTGAAAGCTTTGCCTCTATAGTACAAACCAAAATATCAGGGTACTGGCCCGTTGAATCACTCTTACCAGAAAAAAATCCTAACCATACCAAACAAGCCCTTTATGAGAAAAAGCCTCAAGTGTTTGCCCTGGAAGCTCTCACAACATGTTTTGAAACCTTATGCCAACAGATTAATACAATTGACGTAGAGCTCAACACTCTATCTAAAAAGGATAAGATCGTCAAACGGTTGATGACAGTACCTGGAATCGGCCCCCTAACGGCCCTTACTTATAAAACTACAATTGATGACCCTACACGTTTTAAAAATCCTCGTCTTGTAGGTGCTTATCTTGGCATGCGTCCTACGCAATATTCTTCCGGTCAAACAAAGAGACTTGGACGTATTTCTAAGAGAGGTTCTAAGGAATTAAGAACCCTTTTAGCAAGTGCAGGTATGAGACTTTTAACCAATTGCAAACAACCAAGTGACCTGCGTACATGGGGTTTAAAAATTGCAGAAAAACACGGAAAGAAAAAAGCATTTATGGCGATTGGTAGAAAGTTAGCTGTGATTATGCATCATATTTAATTAAAAACTACAGTTCATAGCAGGGCCGACGCATGCAATTATGACT
>JAZKAC010000101.1:0-3347 GCA_040389325.1 Chlamydiota bacterium
AGTGAGCTTGTAGGTTTAGATAGATCTTCTTTAGATAGGTCGGCTTGTCTACTTCGTGTTAAAGGGAAAGGGAAAAAAGAAAGAGTAGTCCCCGTGACCCGCTCGGCCTTAAACTGGATAGTGCGGTATTTAGAGCATCCCGACAGGTATTTGGATGATAAAGATCATCAAGCGGAAAAGGATCCTAAGGCAATTTTTATCAATAAGTGGGGTTCAAGAATTACAACAAGGTCCGTAGACAGAAATTTTAAAGATTATCTACAAGCTAGCGGGTTGGTGGAAAGGGTCACTCCCCATACGATCAGGCACACCATAGCAACCCACTGGTTAGAAAATGGGATGGATTTAAAAACCATCCAGGTCCTTTTAGGTCACACCTCCTTAGCGACAACAACCATATACACTCACGTCTCCTCCCGCTTAAAAAAAGAGGTATATGATAAGACTCATCCAAGAGCTCTTACGGAATCGTAGCCTTGTCTCCCTCCAATTTGTATTAAGAAGAAAGTGTTGTGATTAGGCTAATCACAACACAAAATAGAAAAAAAGTGTTGCGATTAAGTGAATCACAACACAAAATAGGGAAAAAAGTGTTGCGATTCACCTAATCGCAACACTTTGAGAAAATCTTCATAATCGGAGTCGTCGTGGATCGAGTTGTTATAGAAAGTGAGCAAGAGAGTGTTATAAATATTTTGACTTCATTCCCGGAAGGTGCATCCTTGCAGGAAATTAACCAAAAGCTATTAGAGGCTTTACCTGTTTACACCTTACAACGTCGACTGGCTTTTTTAATTAAGCAGGGGAGAGTGCAGAAAGTCGGGAGCGGGAGAGCTTCGCGCTATAAGTTGGGTTTTGAAGAGAGTGGCTCGCAAGAGTTAGTTTTTCTAGAGCAAGAAGAGAAAACTATTCCACTTTCAAAAGAAGGTCTACAAATCTTAAGAAAGGTGAGCGCACCTATACAGTCTCGTACTCCAGTTGGCTACAATAGAAGATTTTTGGATGCTTATAGACCTAACCACACAAAATATCTTCCCGAGGATGTTCAAGAACGATTGTTGACGTTGGGGAAAACTGATGGGGATCAGCCAGCGGGTACGTATGCAAGAGCGATTTTTAGTCGCTTATTGATTGATTTATCTTGGAATTCAAGTCGATTAGAAGGAAATACCTACTCTCTTCTTGAGACGGAACGTTTATTAGAACTTAGTGAGATAGCTGAGGGTAAAAGTTTGGTTGAAACGCAGATGATCTTGAATCATAAAGCAGCTATAGAGTTTCTTGTGGAGTGTGCAGCAGAGGTTGATCTTAACCGTCAAACCGTTTTAAACGTACATGCTCTCCTTTCGGAGAACTTGCTCAAAGATTCTCGATCCTGTGGATCTATTCGTTCAAAAATAATAGGTATCGGGCAATCGGTATATCAGCCTTTGGCGATTCCTGATGTGATTAACGAATGTTTTAGGCAGATTTTAGATACGGCTAAAGCTATTAAAAATCCATTGGAACAAGCTCTGTTTTTAATGATTCATTTGCCTTATCTACAGCCTTTTGAGGATGTTAATAAAAGAGTCTCCAGGCTTGTTGCCAATATTCCTTTAATTAGATGCAACCTAGCGCCATTATCTTTTATGGATGTACCTCAAAAGCTATATGTCAATGGTTTGCTCGCAGTTTATGAGTTAAATAACATTGCACTGTTTAGAGATGTGTTTATATGGGCTTATGAACGATCTTGTGCCGTATACTCGGTGACCTGTCAAACTCTAGGGGAGCCGGATCCTTTTCGTCTGCGTTATAGAAACGATATTTTTGAAATGGTTTCTAGAGTTGTGAAAGAGCGGATGGATAAAAAGTCTGCGATAGTAAGTATCAAGGAGACGGCAACTCAAAAGATACCTCCAAAAGATCAATTGAAATTTATAGAAACCGTGGAAAAAGAGCTGCGATCCTTGCATGAAGGAAATATCGCTAGATATAAACTGCGCCCTTCAGAATACATAGCTTGGAGTGATAGCTGTATTTTGCGTTAGGGATTTCGTCCGTGAGCAACTAGTGACCACTCATCGTCTTTATATTTATCCGGAATCTCGGTAACTTGGATGCGATGTTTATCTAAAGATATAGTAAATCCTTCCGTACTTAAACAGTTGCAAGCCCCTTTGATTGCATCGAAGTCGTGATAGAGAGAGTCTATTTGGAGATCTTTTGGTAGGCTCGTAGGATTTTCTATGGCTTTTTGTCGTAAGGCAACAGTTGCGTACGGAATTAGGACCTTATGACGGCTTTGAAAAACCTCCGTTACGGAAGAGGGGGTAAAAGATTTATCCCAACCATCGCTCTCTTCGCTTGCGCAATCTGAAGGATCGCTGGTCTCATTCGGAACAGAAACTTGCATCTTGTGCCTGGTCTTGCGCTCTCCCGATTCGTAACCATCTTCGTAATTTTCTAGAGGCTTTACTTTACACTCGAACCCCTTCTTTTGGATTCGTTTTTGTAAGTGATCTAAAGATTTGGCGGTTAGTGTTGGAATTTCTTGTCGAGATTGGGTATGAGGTTGAGTGTCATTATCTATGTACAAAAGAGCGACGCGGCTAATTCTAAAGTTTGATGAGGAAAGAAGTTTGTATTCACTCGAATTCTGTATTTGTTGTTTTAAGGTGTTATAAGCTGGATCTATCATGAGATTCCTAAATATTAATATAGTTTTAGCCTGCACGTGAGTTGTGCAAATAGAACTTATAATTTAATTGGAGGATAAATCACAACCACATTTTAAGAGGTTCCTGGCTTAACTTTAATGGATTTTCTATTTTTCTTTGAGAGGAACCACCTCCCATAGGTTCGTCTGTGGCTTGAGTTCGTAGGGTATTTGTTATCTCTGGGAGTAGAGCCTCGCGACGACCCTCGAAGTATTTTTTCACGAAAGAAGCTGAAAGCCTTGTTGCCAACCGTCGCTATCTTCGCTTGTGCTGTCCAAAATGTCAGAGGTGTTGTTTGGAATAGAAACGTGCATTTTGGATTTGAGGTCTTTTGAGTAGTATTCTTTGGGGGAGATGTTAGTTTCAGATCCTTTTTTATAAATCACAATCACATTTTAAGATGTTGCCGATGGGAAAGACCTTTACTCTAGAAGAGGCTTCAGTTGTAATCTTTAGCATAATCTATAGAGAATCCTTCTTTACGTAAAATGTCGCAAGCGGGATTAACTGCATCAAATAAGTCATAGGTGGAATCAAGGTCGCTTTTTTTTAGCAAGCAAATGGATTTATTTACGGCAAGAGCTCGTAAATTATTGGTTGCATACTTGATTAAAGTAGCTCGGCGATTTTGAAAAACCTCTGTTA
>JAZKAC010000102.1:0-1869 GCA_040389325.1 Chlamydiota bacterium
TTCACTAAGAACCCATTTAAAAGCAGAGTCTAGGGTGGGTATCCCATAAACTTGTTCTAAGTCTGCTTTTTTGCTCATAAAGATCCTTGTCCTCTTCGGAGGTTTAATTATATTATATAATATGGCTATTTTGAATAACATAGATAAATGAGTTTTTTCTTATAAAAAAACAAATTTTGAGCGTTGTATAAAAAAAATACTATCATAGTTTCGGTGAATTTCACTCAAAGAAAAAAGAACACTTAAATTACTTAAGTGTTCCTTTTGTTTTTTAGACGTCGTAAGATCCTGCGGTTACATTTCCGCCAGTTCCTGTCCAGTTAGTGTGGAAGAATTTACCTCTAGGTTGATCAACTCTTTCGTAGGTATGAGCTCCGAAGAAGTCTCTAAGAGCTTGTAACACGTTGGCAGGAAGCCTTTCGTTACGATACCCGTCAAAGTAGGCTAAAGCCGTGCTAAAGCAAGGAGTTGGAACTCCCGATAAAACGGAAGTGGATAAGACTCGTCTCCAGCCTTCTTCGGCTTTTTTGATCTCTTGGATGAAAAAATCATCAAAGAGTAAATTATCCAGATTAGCATTTTTGACAAAGGCCTTTTTAATATCGTTTAAGAAACGACTGCGGATGATGCAACCTGCTCTCCAGATTAAAGCGATATTGCCGTAGTCCAGGTGCCATCCGAACTCTTTTGCAGCAGCTTTAATTAGCATGAAGCCTTGAGCGTAGCTGATGATCTTAGAAGCATAAAGAGCTTCCATGACATCGTTGATGAACTCTTTTTTGTTGGCAGGAGGGGAGACTTTCTTGGAAGGGAAGATTTTAGAAGCAGCTGTTCTTTCATCTTTTAGCGTAGATAGACATCTAGCAAATACCGCTTCTCCAATCAATGTAACGGGAAGACCAATATCAAGAGCGCTTATGCCTGTCCATTTCCCTGTTCCTTTTTGTCCTGCAACATCTAAAATTTTATCAATTAACGGAGATCCATCTTTATCTTTGTAAGCAAAAACTTGACTTGCAATTTCAATAAGATAGCTATTTAAGACCCCTTTATTCCAAGAGAGGAAGATCTCTCGGATCTCATCGATAGAGCAGCCGACGACATCTTTTAGGATTTGATAAGCTTCACAAATTAGTTGCATATCGCCATATTCGATCCCGTTATGAACCATTTTTACGTAGTGGCCAGAGCCGCCTTCTCCAATCCAGTCAGCGCAGCTTAATCCATCTTCGGAAGCCTTTGCCGAGATATCTTGAAAGATCTTTTTGATAAGAGGCCAAGCTTGTGCGTTTCCTCCAGGCATCATGGAAGGGCCGTGTCTAGCGCCTTCTTCTCCGCCCGAGATGCCCGATCCTACGAATAAGATCCCTTTAGCGCCAAGATCCTTCATGCGACGCTCGCTATCAGGATAGTGGCTGTTGCCCCCATCAATGACAACATCACCCGCTTCTAAGAAAGGGAGGCATTCGGCGATTAGATCATCGACGGCTTGTCCTGCTTTTACCATCATCATGACTTTTCTAGGACGTTTTAAGGTTTCGAAAAATTCTTTTAGATCGTGAGCGCCTATGACTTTAGTTCCTTTTGCGGCATCTTGTAAGAAGGCATCTACTTTTGCAACCGTTCTATTAAAAACGACTACGGTATATCCGTTGTCATCCATGTTTAAAACAAGGTTTTGTCCCATGACGGCAAGACCTATTAATCCAATATCTGCTTGGTTGGTGGCCATTATTTTTGATACTCCGTTTTGTTTTTTTCTAATTTGCTTGAGTCAAACCATCTTAAAAGAGTAAAATAAACTGCCAAGACGTCCTCGTAGCTCAGGTGGATAGAGCGGTTGCCTCCTAAGCAACAGGCCGCGCGTTC
>JAZKAC010000103.1:0-18393 GCA_040389325.1 Chlamydiota bacterium
AGAAAGATCTCAAGTCTTAAAGATAGAGCTATACAGTTGCCAGGTGATGTGGAAGCTTTAAAAAAGCAGTATAATGAGAGTATAGAAGGTCTAAAAACAACCACGGGAGGAGGAGTCTTGCTCGTTGCTTCGGCTATCCCTAGAACGGCTGCAGCAGCGGTGAGTGTTGCTGCGGAAGGTGTCTATCATACAGGCCGCTTAGCTCTTAAAGGTGTTGCTTTTATTCCGACGGCGGTTGCGGATACCGCGAAGGTCTTATGTAATTCTTCATGGACCGAATTAGTCGGTAGAAGTGCTTGTATGCTGGGAATAGGTATATTCGTAGGTGGGGAGGTGGCGGTTCATGTTGCCGCCCTTCTTGTAGCCGTTACTGCATTTACAGCTGCGCAGCCTGTTCTCCTTCCTGTAGCTTTGGTGATGGCCGTGGTTGAAGGGTATACTCATGGGGTGCCTGTTGGGGAAGCTGTACACCATGCTCTTGAACTTAAAGGAGATCGCAGCGGGACGAACTCAATGGCGTCAAAAGCTCTTGCAGCGGGCGCTGTGGCATGCGTCTCTTTGGGTGTTGTAGCGCTTGGTATTCCCGCTGCGGAGCTGCTCATCGTTGGAGGGGTTGGGAAAGTAACGGTTTTAGCAGGAACGGTAGCCTCCGTTATGGTGGCAAGTGTGGCGTATTCATTTGGAGAAGGAATGGTGAAGGCGGGGCAGGCTGTAGATAAAGAAGCAAAGGTAAGCGAAGATGGAGTTGGGAACCTTGAGAGCATGTTCTATAAAGACGAGATCAGGAAGATGGGAAAAGAGTGTTGTGTATGGATGAAGGATAAGCTTAGTGAGATAGGAAAGCCGATTAGAGATGTAGGGGATGCCTGGGAACTCGCAACGAAAGAAGCGGAGAAAAAGAATGTGAAAACAAAAGAAGATTGGAATCCTGCAAATAAAAAGAATATGAAAGAGCCGTGGAAACTCGGAGGAAAAGAAGCACAGGCTGGGGGTGATGAGCAGACATTGAAAATGGCTAAAAAAAAAGTGAGTCAAATGAGTACAGGGCCGATAGACAACAACGGAAATTCGGAAGAGTTTTAATCGAAGAGTCTTGTAAGACCCTAAGCTATTACTATAAAAAAACATTGGAATATACAACCTCCAACTTGTAGCCGGAGGTTATAAAATTACTTGTGGATCGCTGCACCTTGTGTAGGTGTTGGATCTTTTTTTATGAATCTTGAGACGAAAGATAAAGCGCTGGAAGCTAGATTTTTAATCATAGGATCTTTGGCTTCTTTTTGCGTTTCTTCAAGAATCACTTCCCCTTGAGCTACTTCGCTTGGGTTTAAAGAAAGACTTAAACCTAAGAAAGCTTTGCACATCTCATTTTCGGGTTCTTGTAATAACACTTCGTTAAAATATTTTACGGCTTGTTTAAGTTCCAATTTACAAAGATGAAGATATCCAAAGCCTATTTTAGAAAGCATGTGTTCGGGGTTTAACAACCCAGCTGCTTTAAATAGCTTGACAGCTGAATCTTCGTCGGCTTGATTGACTGCAATGAAGCCGGCTTCTATCATAGTAATAAAATGATGTTTGTATTTTTGATTGTCCATTATCTATTGCCTTTTTATAGGGTTTCAGTTTGCCTTAGCTTCCTCTGTAGTTACCTACGATACTTTTGATCACGGAGTTTACCTGACCTACGAGGTTAGAAAGAGTTTCACCGACTTGTGTTACCTGACTCATAGAAAACTGTAAGAGCAGGAATTTACCTGGGGTCGCTGCGGAAATTCTACTTGCAACCGATCTAACTTGAGATACAACCTGACTTTGTAACGTAATATATTGCTTGATGAGCGTGGTAAAGGATATTGTTGCGTATACAGAACTCGTTGATGCCATAATGTGTCCCTTATTTTTTAGTTGAGATTTTGTTTATAACTTTTTGTAAGGCACTATATCCGTGCAATAATGTCCCATAATCATCAAAATATTGAGAGTCGGTTCCTTGTCTTAAAATAGACTTAATATCTTGTATGGAAGTATCTACCTCTTCCAGTAGAACTTTTTTCTTGCTAGGATCGGCTTTTAGTTCTTCTTCCAAGGCAAATTCAAATGGCGCCTTTGGTTTTTTCTCTAGTCCAAACATCGTTCGCTCCTTGGTTGATGTAGGTTATTGGAGATTGTAGTTAATTTTAAATTTTATTCCATCTTTTTCTAAAAAAATCGTATGAGTTTGAATATCCGTGATGAGCATACCGTTTAAAGAGTCTCCCGTGGAGTAGATTTTTTGGTTGATAACAACGAATAAATCGTTGTTTGTTCCGATGGAGAATCCTGAAATTTTATACTGTTCGGAAAGATCAACACGAACGGAATCCAAAGCAGCATACACGACAAAGTTTTTTACGGTTAAGATACCAGGGATGGCTTCAATCCTGGTAATTAAAGAAGCAAAGCCCGAGCTATCTCGATCGTCGATACGTCCTGACAGCACAACCTCTCCTCCCGTTAAGGAAAAGCCGACGGATAGGTAGTCGCTTTCCATCAGCATGCTTTGGATTTGTAGCTGAAGGTTAGCTTCGACGGCTACTTTATTGTCGAGTAAGTTGGGGTAGGGGAAGTTGGCGTTGATGTACTCGGATAGTTGTTGATATAGATCGACACTTTGCACATAACCTTTTAAAATGAATTTAGCAGGAGAAGGAGCGTAAATATTGAGAGCTTGCCAATCGGGGTTGGAGGAAAAAAGGGCATTCATATTTTGCCACACAAGTTCATCGATGATAACGGTGTCTTCTATAGAACGAATAAAAGGAAGAGTGGAGAGGGAGTAAGATAATTCTTGCTTTTCTACTACAGTCAAGACATGTCCGATTAAAAACAACTTACCCGTCGCTTGATTAAAAGAAAATTGCACCGAAGGAAAAGGGGTTATCACTTCTTTTACTCGATCCGCTTCATGTTTAACTTTTAAAGTGATCGGCTCTGCTTGAAATAAGGAAAAGGTAGAGGTGACAATAAATAAAAGACAAAGACCAAAGGCACCCGCGATGATTAAATGTTTAACTGGAATGATCGTGTTTTTCCAGTTCTTAGGAATTACGGGGGCCGCTTCTACGGGAGGAACTTCCTTAGGCGTTTCGGTAGTCGACTTTTCTTGTACATTCGGCATGGAAGGAGGCGAGATGATCGTTTCATGAATTTGTTCTTGATCGATGATTAAAAAAGAAGTTGTTCCTAAAGCAACTAAGTCTTGAGAAGAGAGTTCTTTTTTTTCCGCTAAGGACTCTCCGTTGACATAGGTTCCGTTGCGGCTTTTTAAGTCTTCCAAGAAAGCTTTTTCATCTTCCGTTATCGTTAGCTTCGCATGTTGTCTTGAGACACTTAAATCATGAAACACAACATCACTGATATCGGGATCTTTACCTAGAATATAAGAGGCTCCAGGATAAAGAGAAAATTCCGCTCCCGCGTTAGGTCCCGAGATAACTTTTAATAACCATCTTGCGGGGTTAGCGGGTTCAAAGTTGATGGACTCTTTTTCAGGAATAGTTTCTATTGCCGTAGGCTCTTCTGCAATTTCTTCTACTGCCGCTTCTTCTGCTACAACTTCTTCCTCAAGAGGATTTTTTTGCGTAAAACGAAAGTGCGTTGCGCCTATTTGAAGAGTGTCACCTTCTTGAAGAAGGATAGGTTCCGTAATGACTTTTTCATTATGAAGAGAGGGGTTGATGGAGCTGAGGTTTTCTAAGATGATGCCTTCTTGCGTGAGTCTGCAGATGGCGTGTTTTCGAGAAACGCTTGGGTCCTCCAATACAATAGTGGACTCGTCGGGATCTCGTCCTAAGATCCATTCCGTGCCTTCATCAAAGTGTATGTTAAGTCCTGTTAAAGGGCCTTCCTCGGCAATCAAATATCCGGTCATTATTTTGTATTGTCCATATATTACGGTGTAGGTTGTATGGTTTGTATTCTTTTCACTTCACCCGTCCAGTAGATAAGGTAATTTGTGAAGTCCTCTAAAATTTCTTTAAACTTAGGATAGTTTATTTCATACGTTATAGAACGGGAGAGTGTCAAGAACTTCTCGTCAAGATTCATTCCGATGATCTGTTCTCCCGTTCCTTGTCCTAAAAAATTCGCTTTCATAAGATAGGTTAAAAGCTCTTCTTTATTTTGGTTCAAGATAGGCCCTAATGAAGATACGAGTTCAAAGCCGGGAGATAGATCTTTTAAGGATATTTTCAAATCTCCTTGAAGAGGGATTTGAAAATATCCTTTAGAGTCTTTAGAAGTTATAGGGGGTAAGCCTAGATCTTCCATTAAATGTGTAATATGTTGCTCGATCACAAGAACTCCTCTATCAGGGCTCACCTTACCATGTTTAACTTTTTAACCTCTTTTAATCAAGTCGAATTAATATTTTATCGAAATTCGAAATGCCGACACATTAATGAGGAGTTGCAAAAACTTTAAAAACATAAGGAGAGGCTGCCGAGTCAGCTTGTGTATTCGTATTTGGCAACGCACTCATAATACCACCCACTACATATCCTAAGAGGGTCTTCTTTTTTAAAGAATCCAAAGAGAATACGGCATTGGAAAATAGGGGGAGTTTTTCTACGGGAGCAAACCGCGCTCCCGCTCCAAAGAGTAGAGTGTTGCCCGTGTTGGGAGGGCCTGCTGGAATAAAGGGGTACTCGACATCGAGTAGGTATTGTTTTATATTTCCATGCTTATCGATCACGATGTCCGTAATGTTGTTGGTGAAGGGGATTTCGGAATCGGCAGAAAAAACGCCGTCTGCGTAGGTGACATAACTTATGCCTCCTAAAATAACGGTGTGCATTTGATTTGCTTTTTTGGAAAAGAGTCCAACGTGAGCGCTATTGTAGTTATTCATAGCCTGTTTAAAGGTACTGTCTTTTGAGGGATTCGGCATAAAGGTGTTTCCTGAAGAGTCGATGAAGACGGGTACGGTCCATATGCCAGTTTGTAAGGTAAATACTCCAGATAGAGCTACGTAACTTTGTATATAGCTTTTCCCTTGTATTCGAACGATCGGAACAATGTTTAAATCTCTTCTACGGTAGTTTGGATTTTGATGTTTATAGTTTTCTGAAAACACGGTTAAGTTTACGCCGTCATCAATCAGATTGAAAGTACGGACTTGTTCCGTATAGGCTCCACTCGATCCGTCCGTATAAAAGCCTTCGAAATCTTGTCCGAATATAAGAAGAAAAGGATCGTGAGGAGATTCTCTATAAAGAGCGCCTCCCGTAACTTGAAAGATGGGGTTAGAGATTTGCCTGATATATTGTTTAGCGGATCTTTTATTGTTAGATTGTTGCGCCCATTTCATAAGTCCTGGGACATTGATGGCGGAAAGGATCGGTTTTGTGCTAAACTCTCCCGTTGCCGTGT
The DNA here is from genome assembly GCA_040389325.1 of Chlamydiota bacterium. Lineage (GTDB taxonomy): Bacteria > Chlamydiota > Chlamydiia > Chlamydiales > Rhabdochlamydiaceae > CAIJXB01. The sequence continues at coordinate 5,416 of JAZKAC010000103.1, forward strand.
CAACACCGTATCCACCGACAACATATAGGGTTTCGCCTGTCTGCTGATACTGGGGTGCCGTTGTGGATAAAGAGTCTACTTCCATTTGAGTTAATCCGGAGCTTTTATCATTTAAGGATTTTACATAAACTTTTTTTGTTTCTAGATCGACGACATAGACGTTTGTATTTTGTAAAAGAGGGGGAAAATTATCATTGTCCGCATTAAAGCCGTGCATACCGTTTGTTCTGCCCGAGATGTAAAGGGCTTTACCGTTATGGATAGCAAGAGCTCCGCTTTGCACTCCTCCAGGAAGAGAAATACTTGAGAGCTCAATATCTATTGTGAAAGGTAAGGAGTCGGGAGGATAGATAGGTGAAAGGGCATCCGTCTGATTGTCTGATATGGTACCCGAATGGATCTCTTGTGAGAATATGGTTAAGATCGACAGAATAAAAAAGATTTTTTTTTGTCTAAACATAAGTGCCTATTTTGTTGTGTTGAGTGCATCCGGCATAATAAAAGTTGCTAAAAAAATTTGACATGAATCATCTCCTCGCTTTGAAGTCCAAAGGATCAGGTCACCTTCTCTATTAAAGACGGGAAGTCCATCAAAAGAGGGGCTTTCGGTAAGGCGGCATTCTGCAAAGGTAGTTATATTCATAAGATAGAGTTCATATTGGTGATGCCCATGAATGGATGTGGTGTAGGCAATGACATCTCCGTTAGGATGCCAGTAAGGAGCCCAATTAACGGCTCCGTTATCCGTTAGTTGTCTTTCAACTCCTTCCCGATCCGTGATGAAGATTTGTAAGAAGTCTTTTTTAGAGCGATCGCTTCTGAAGATAATATGCGATCCTTCGGGAGAAAAAAAAGGACCTCCATTATAGGAGTAATCCGTGTGGGTGATTTGTCTTACGTTGGAACCGTCGGCATCCATTATATAAAGGTTCATACTTCCCGTTTCGTTACTTGCATAAACGATTTCGGTTCCGTCTTGAGAGTAAGCACATTCTGCGTGATAGGCAGATCCTGTCGTAAGGGGGTGTAGATCGCTTCCGTCTAGATTTGCTTCATAGATATTCATGTAGGGGGTTAGATCCCAAACATATTTACCTAAGGGTTCTTTTTTTTTAGGAATCGTAGGTGCGCTATGGCTTGAAGCGAAGATGATCTTTTTGCCGTCGGGTCTAAAAAAAGCGCAGGTGCAAGAGCCTTTACCCGTGCTGACAAGAAGAGGTGTTTTTTCACCTAACTGCAACGTGTAGATCTGATAGTTTTTTTCTCCTTTAGGGATGGCTTGAAAGATAATTGTTTTACTATCGGGAGAAAAATAAGCCTCGCCCGCTCTTTCAAATCCCATCTCGGGAAAGGTGATTTGCTGGATGTTTTTAAGGTAGGGTTCTGCTCCTTGAAGAGGGGAATAAGAAAATAAGCAATGCAGACAAGTAGAGAAAAATAGTAAGTATTTCACAAAATAATCCAGTATGAAAAAGAGCTCATCGTAAGAGAAAAAAATAAAATGAGTCAACAGGTTTTTTTATTCTTGATCCGTAAATCGTCGATGTATTAGTTTGATTTTTTTTAATTGACGGGGGCGCGGATGCGTACGAGTTTAGCTTGGATGTCCATGTTTTGTATCTTTACATTGGCTGCAGTAGAAAAAGAACCAAAATCTTTTCCTTTAGGTGGAGACATTTCTTTAGGGTTAGATAGTTTTCGTAGTCTTCCCGAAGGAAGTTTTAACGGGAATATGGGAGCGTTTGGAGCGCTTAACTTAGCGTGCGCTTTTCCCTGGCAAAGTCAAGGGATCGGAGTTCAAGGTGGGGGTAGCTTTGGAATCTATGCTTGGAATGGACGAGGATCGACAGATTCTAAAGCTTTACAGCTACAAGGTTTTGCTACGGTAGGTCTTTTTCGGATGACGCCTCATGCGTCAGGTTTTAATGCAGGGGCCTGTTATGATTGGAATATTGAAGGTAAATATGGAGTCTTCGGACTTAGTCCTACAATAGGTCAGGTGCGAGGGCAGTTCGGCTATTTATTTACGGGTGGAAACGAGTTTGGATTCTTGGGCTCTTACGCTCCCGAGAAATCTCATAAACATTTTGGAGCCTTACCCGTCACGTTTAAAGCTATTAATCAAGTCAATGCATTTTGGCGTCATATCTTCAGGAATAAAGCGGAGACTATGGTATGGGGGGGAACTCCTTATGGGAAAGGGCTTATGTTTAACTCGGGAAGAGCAGGTAACTATATCGTAGGAGCTAGTTTCAAAGCTCCTTTAACGCGCTCTTTGAGTGTGGATGGGCATGGAGTTTATATGGGAGCTCGAGGTGGCTCAGGGGATATCGAATCTAAAAACTACGCAGCTAACGTTAGCTTTGCTCTTACCTATTCTTTTGGGGGATGCAAAGCAGGTTCTAGACCGTATCTTCCTTTAGCCAATAACAGCAATTTCTTAGTGGATACGAATACAAACTATTAGGATGTAATTATGAGATATGTTTTTTTACTTGGAAGAATTCTTTTTTCAACAGTTTTTTTAATAAAATCGTTAGAGCATTTTTCTCCAAAAATGATAGACCATGCGACTAGTATGGGAGTTCCTATGGCTTCCGTATTAGTCCCTGTTGCAGGACTTATTGCTTTCTTAGGAGGACTTAGCATCCTCTTGGGATATAAGGCAAAAGTGGGAGCTTGGCTCCTTGTAATTTTTCTTTTACCGACAACGTTTGTCGTGCACAGATTTTGGGATGCAAAAGACTTTTTCTCAAACATGATGCATCAGTATTGTTTTTTTAAAAACGTTTCTCTCTTAGGTGCTGCACTTATGGTCAGCTATTTTGGTTCAGGCCCTCTTAGCCTGGATAAGAAATAACGGTAAAGCCGTAAGAAGGAGCCCAAGGCTCCTTCTTCTTACATTCTCTATTTTTAATTGCCTTATATTTATAATTTGATGTAGTTATAAGTAGTATGGAAACGGATGATGAGCCCTTATTTATTGAACTAGCTAAAGTTATTGCAAATCGTCAAGCGGACGAGCTTGCCGTCAAGGGGCAACTAACGATAGAAAGAGGTCTTTTCGTAGAGCAAAAAATGGCAACTATTGTCGAGGCTCTAAATGATGAAAATACTAAAATTCGAAAGTCCTTGATAAAAGCAAATCAATTGCTGATGGAAGATCTTGAACTCTTACCGAATGTAGAAAAAGAGCTGCGCACTCAAGAACTTTCAGTTATGACCGATAAGCTTAATCAAGTAGTTGATCCCGACCAACTCGTTGCAGCAGGCTCTTGGCAAAACTTTTTAAACCTTAGTAATGAAACGTTGCTTTGGATTTACAACCTCGGCTATCGCTGCTTTGAAGAGAAAAAATATAAAGAGGCCTCCTCTCTTTTTCTAATACTCACCTTACTAAATCCTCTAGTCTGCGATTATTGGGTTGCCCTAGGATTTGCTCAAAGAGGACTTTTGTTAGACGCCTCGGCCCTAAATTCTTTTGTCACGGCAACTACCTTAAACCCTGATAATCCGGCTGCACGGTACCAAGCTGCAGACATCTACCTTCAATTAAAACAACCGACGGAAGCTATTGAGGAGCTTGAAGCTTTGTTAAAAATTATTGAAGATCAAAGATTGGATGTCTTAAGGCCCTGCACCGAGCTTTTACTTGATACGGCAAAAAAAGAACAAAGAGTATAAGGATATATGAGTATTTCGTTTAATAATCCCGTCGGAAGTGCAGGAGGTATAGAGCTTTCCTCAGTAGGAACAGGGGCAAAAAGTCCTCTTCCTAAAGGAGTAAGTTCTCCTAATCCTAACCCACATCAAGAACCGAGTTGGATGCAAAACCAATCAAAAAACGTTGCAATAGGTGGATTTCAAGGTCGGAAAGGAGAAGTCGAGGAGGGCGGTGCGGCACCCGCAAAAAAGTCCATATCAATGGAGGATCAGATAAACTCTGGTAGGTCTTCTTCTGCAAACACGCCAGTGAACGTGAGGATGTCATCAGAAAGCTCGCGAATGGAATTTATAGGAGATCAAGGGGCTGCAGGTCTTCGTGCGGGAGTCAAAGGGATGTCGATGCATGGACTTCCTGGAGTAGTTGTAGGTGCCGTGTTTGCTCTAGGTGCAATGATTGTAGCTACAGGTGTAGTTGCGGTAGATCTTGCTATGACTGCGGTGAAGAGTGTTGTTGGGGGAGGTAAATCTACGACAGTCATCGACAGATATAAAGATGGGCAAAATAAGATACTTGATGGTTTGAAACTAGGTGAACAAAAGACAACGACAAAAGAGCAATTACATCATGATAAAGCGCTTAAAACTAGTGTTTTCGGTGAAGAAAATGTAAAGCCGAAAAAAAAGACGTCGGAAGCAACACAACGACGGCAAAACGAAAAGGTTAGACAAAATAATCCGTTTAGTCCGGAAGCAATAGCAGCAGCAAAGGCAAAAAATAAAAAGCCTTAAGATTTCTAACTAACTCTTTGGATACTAAACAATACCTTGGTTTGTCCATTTGGAGGGAAGAAAGAAGTTTGAGAAAGCTCTTTTACGAGGATGTCGGCTTGAGCTTGAGCTGAGAGGAACATCTGTTCTTTTAAGGTATTTTGTAGATGAGTTTCTATCTCTTGCTTTCTTTCGGGGGAGTCATTTTCTTCCGAGATAAAAGAGTGATAGATGATGACATCTCCTATATTCCAAACTTCTGTCGTTTCGGTAAACTCCGCGGGATTTTTAGCCAAAAGAGGATGAGAATTATAGAGGATATGACTTACTGCTCCTGCAGGGGTGTAGATCACTTGACTTAAGCCCGCATTATAAAATTGGACCGTTGCAGCAATGGGGTTTAGGTAAAGGTAGCTAAGAGCAAATTGAGAGATGAAAGGATCTAGTGCCATTTGATCGTGCAAGTCTTGTATAAAAGGTGTAATCACAAAAGAGCCGTCTATCAGTTGCGTGTTTTTTGCAATCAACGTCTTCACAACACCTCTTAAATTAGCAGCTGAGAAGAGGGCATCTAGTCCTTGCTCTAAAGGATCTGCTATAAGGATAAGACAGCAGTCCCCAGGAAGTAAAAATAGATCGTAGTATAGGCCGAGTTTATGAGAAGATTTGATCTTGGAAATTCCGATGTCGGCATAAGTCCAAGAAGGAGGAGAAAAAGAAGATAGCGAGGTGGAGTTTTTTTGAAATACTTCCAACAGTTCCATCGAGGCATCTTGTTGAGGTTTTTCTTTATCGATCTCTCCAGAGTCTAGATAGGTAGAAAGATCGGAAATAAGGGCATCGATTGTTTGATATCGTTGATCTACGGAGATCGCAAGAGCTTTATTGATGATTTTCCTAAGTCCTTGGGGAAGTAAAGATGTGTGGATGACTCCGAAGCTTAGCTTTCCTAAAATGAGTTCATAAGCTAGAACTCCTAAGGAGTAGATGTCGGAGGTGTAGCTGACTTCGTTCGGGGCTTTTTTTTGCTCGGGGCTCATGTAGTTGGGAGTTCCGACGATCTTCGGAGATAAGAGAAGGGGGGTGTCTTGGACTATTTGGGCAATGCCGAAGTCTATGACTTTAATCATCCCTTCTTCCGTGATTAAGATGTTTTCCGGTTTTAAATCCCTATGAATGATATGGTTTTCATGCAGATGCTTTAAAGCGTAGCATATTTGCAATATGATTTCTAAAGAGCGTTTTAACGAGAAAGATTGTTTTGTCAGAAATTGTCTAAGAGAAATCCCTCGAATCCACTCCATTGCGATGTAAAGCCCCCCTTCCCAAGAGCCCTCTCCATAGAGTTTTACAATATTTGGATGGTTGGTTAAAGAGGTGAGCTTGGATTCTTTAAGGAATCGATCCAAGCTCTCTTGGTTTTCTACAAGACTTGAAGGGAGTACTTTAACCACGACGGGGGTCTTTGTTTTAGGATCAAGGCCCATATAAAGCCAACTCATGCTACCCTTGCTAAGTAGCGCCTCTATCTTATAAGGACCGATGATTTCAGGCAAAGGGGGAGCAGGTGTCTTATCTAAGATTGAGGGTTGGGTGTCTTGCTTATGAAAGGGCTCTTGTGTCATTTTGTAGGAAGATCTCCGATTTCAAGGATTTTCACCCCTAATACCTCACCGATTTTAATCAATTCCCCTTTTGCGATTTTCTTTCCGTGAACGGTCAGATAGACTCCTTGACTTGGACGCACGGTCATTTCTAATATGTTGCCTGGAGCTAGCTGCAAAAGCTTTTCTAAACTCATCTTGATTCGATCCACTTCTATGACAATAGGGAAAGGGATCTTTAAGGGAGATGTTAAGACTTCGGGTGGGGTCGTTTTAGGAATCTCTTCTTTTTCTTCTTCCGTTGCTTCGTCGTCTACTTCTTTTTCGGTCTCTTCAAGTTTGGGAAGAGGAGTTTCTTCTTCTACCTGTTTTTGAACCTCTTCGAGGTTCGGGAGGGGAGTCTCTTCTTCAAAAGAGTCCGCAATAAATTCTTCATCCATAGTATCTAAATCTCCATGATAGACGGCGTAGTCAAGGATTTTAAGGCCGGTTTTTTTAATTTTTACAATAAAGCAAGGTTGTTCTGCTAGGCTAAGGACTGCTGTGCCTTTATCGGCAGAAGGATCATAGGAACATCGATCTAAAATCAAGAAATCGCCTACGTGAAGACTTGCAAAGTCACTTTGATCAAGAAGGCAACTGCCTACTTCTAAAGATAGCGGGATATCGACTTTTGGGTAAGAAGGAGCTTCAGTATAGGCAAGAGGCGTTTTAGAAAAATGTTCTAAGAAAGCCGTATGAAATTCTGAGGAGGCGACAAGGCGGCCTAAGAAGGAGCTCTCTTTTATTTTAATGGAAAGATCAATTCCTAAGCAGGGGTCTTTAGGAAGCTCTTTTTTATCAAGCCACTGAATGTGCAGGTCGGGATAAGTTTTTAAGCCCTCTACTATCTCGCTCATTTGTAAAAGGAGGAACTGATAAAATCCTTCTTGCAATCTAGGATCCGACAGTCCTTGAGTCTCTTCTTTACTCAAGGCTAAGGAGGTAATTTCTCCCATAGACTCGGCAGAAAGAATCCAAGTTAGATACCCAGGGAGGGGAGATAGCTGAAAGGAAAGAAGCTTAGGGTTTGTTCCAAAAGGGGTGAGAAATTCCTCGGGTTTTAGTAGTTGACGATCTGAAAAAAGAAGCTTGAAATCACTTAGGTCAAGTTTCTTTTGCATCTCCTCGGAGATCTTTTCTAAAGGGAAAAGAGGGCAAGAACCCCAAAGAGGGATTTTTTGACATAAATTGGCGCCTTCTTGGACTTGTTTTACCCAAGATAGGGGAGCTGACGTACTCATTCATCCTCCTTGTCTTGTTTGTCTTGATCATGACCTTGCTCTTTTTCTTTATACCAGGAGTCAGTAGATAGGTGAGTATCAATTTTATGGATGGAAAAAGAAAAGTTTCTTGTTTCTAGAAGCTGGAAAAAACCCGTCATTTGACTCTCTAAGAGGGTGATAGCGGATTCTTGAGCCGTAATGGATACATTAAAGACTTTAGGAGCCGTGCAGTATTCTTCAATCGTGACCTTAGCTCCAAAGAAAGGGGAATTGATAAATGCATCCGTTTCTAAAATAAAAGTAGTTGTAATACAAGATTCGGCATCCATAACAAGCATTTCACTACAAAGCTTATCGATGATTTTGAGGCACTCTTCGGGTATAGTGGAAATGGAGGAGATTTGGGGGGTGAAATCTAAAATGGGAGAAGGCGGGGGCAAAGGAGGCAAAGACGAGCAAAGGATAAAAGGGGAAGACTCTGAGGAGATAACTTCTTCGGTTTCTTCCAGCTCTTCGCTAAAAAGTATTTTCTCTTTAGAAAGTTTACTTACAAGTCCTTGTCTACAGAGTTCCAATAAAAGATCCAAAGAACGATTTTCTTGTTTTTTGTCTTTTTCTACTTGTAAAGGAGCTTGAAAATCCAAGTCTTTGATTTCTTTTTTTTCCTTGATGTCTTGAAATGGTTTTTTAAGAAATAATAAGGGAGTAAGACTCATAAAAAATCGGTCCTTTTTTTACTGTTATTTTGTAGAAAGGTCTGTTTCTATCCGTTGTACTTTGAAACGAAATCTTTTGTTTTCAAAGCCTTCGGTCAATGCAATTTCTAGTTCTTGTTTGTGAGCCGTAAATGCCTTCACGGCTTCTTCCGTTCCACAAAATCGTATATTAAATTCCTTAGGAGCGCTATCACATTCTTCAATTGTAATCCGAGAACCAAAAAAAACAGAAGAAGCAAATTGAGGTTGATTTAAATTTAGGGTCGTTTCCGATATTCCAGTTGTATTTTGTGTCACGGTAATAACCCCTACCATCCGTTCAAATAGAGCGAATGTATCGGGAGAAAGGCGGTGTAAATTAGTGTAAGAAGTGGAAAGGTTCTCGGGAATGGAAAAAAAAAAGGGAGAGGGTTGGCTTACAATGTTACAAGGGTTTTTTTCTATGCATTTTTTAATATTTTCTTCCGTGTCTTGTTTCAAGATCTTTTCTAAGGGAGCTAAAGTGTCTTTAAAGGGAAGGGGGTCTTCTTTTTCTAAGAAGGGAGGAGGAAGGATGAAATTGTTTATAATAGATTCTATATTGGAGGAGGGTTCAGTTTCGTCTGAAAAAGAGTCTTGTATAGGAACTTCGAAGCCTTGAAATCCGAGGGTTTCGATTATTTTTTCTCTTTCTATCGAGGCGGAAGGGGGCGAGGATAGATCAATAGTAAAGTCGTTTTTTTGAAATAGTAAAGAAGCTTGATCTAAGGAAGGGAGAAGAAAGTTTTTTTTAGATTCGGGTTGAGAAATGTTTTTCTTTCTTTTAAGAGAGGCTTTTATGTCAGGTTTTTGTACGGCATAAAGAGAGTCTTCTTGTTTTTTTATTAAATCTTGTGCCTCTTGGATGATCTTTTTTGATCCCTCATTTTCTTCTTCTTCTCTTTTTCTTTGTTTTTTTTGATCGGTATCCGTTTTGATCTTTTTCATTTCGGATTCAAATTTTTTAAGATCGGGTTCTTCTTGCTTTTTAACCAAGTTTTGCAAGAAGGGAAGTTCTTTGGGAGTTAAAGAAGGATCTAGGGAGAATTCACCCATGAGGTTTTCTCTTTGTAAAGATTGTGGTCCCTATCTCGTCAGCTTCGGCGGCCTCTTCTTGTACTTCAAAAACTTTTTGCTCTTTTTTCCACTCTTCTTTATGCATGTCCATTTTTTCTGTAGATTGTCGTTTTTTTAACATATCATCTCTAGCTACCTCTACGGCTTTTATGGCAGCTTCCAGTAGTTTTTGTTGCTCTTTTACTTTAAGTTCTTTTGCTTTAAGTTTTTCTTCAACCTCTTTTAAGTAAAGTCTCATCTGTTGTATTTTAAGGCTCGACGTTCCCGTATCAAGTTCATGTCGTAGTTGAGTTAGCTTGTCATCTTTATGATGCTTAACAAGATCTCTTTCCTGTTCCACCGTTTTCATTTTCTGCTCTTCTTTAACGAGGAGCTCTTTTTTTTGCTGTAAAACCTTCTCTGCTTCTTCAAGTCTTTTTTGTTTAATGAGTATGACTTGCTCTAAGGGATAGTTTTTCTCGCGCATGGGTCCCCTTTTTTTGTAGACCTATCGAAACAAAGCTTTTAGTTGTTGTAAGGTCTCTTCAAAAGAAGAGGGCTCATCAATTTTTTGCTTTAAAAATTGATTTACCTTATCAATGTATTTAATGGCAAAGTCGGCATTCTTATCAGATCCCGCTTTGTATTCTCCGATACGGATGAGCAATTCATTTTTCTTGTAATGAGCTAATACTTCTCTAACCTTTCCGATCAGTTGCAGATGTTCTTTATCTATAATGTGGGGAAGAATTCGACTTGCAGAAGAGAGTACGTCAATAGCTGGGTAGTGAAATTGTCTTGCAAGGTCACTAGAAAGAATAATATGACCATCCAAGATCGAGCGCACCTCATCGGCTACAGGCTCGTTCATATCATCACCTGCGACAAGAACCGTGTAAAAAGCTGTAATGGATCCTTTATCGGAGTTCCCCGACCTTTCTAAAAGCTTCGGGAGTGTGGAAAAGACAGAAGGGGTGTATCCTGCTCTAGCGGGGGGTTCTCCTGCAGCTAGACCGACTTCTCTTAAAGCTCTTGCAAAACGGGTGACGGAGTCCATCATCAGGAGAACTTTTTTACCTTGATCTCTAAAGTACTCTGCGATGGCAGTTCCTACATAAGCCGCATTTAAACGAAGCTGCGCTGCTTGATCCGAGGTGGAGACCACGATTACGGAGCGCGCCATCCCTTCGGGGCCTAGGTCATTTTCTAAAAACTCTCTTACCTCTCGTCCCCGCTCTCCGATTAATGCGATGACATTGATATCAGCTTTAGCGTAGCGAGCCAGCATGGCAAGAAGGCTTGATTTACCTCCGCCCGCCGCTGCGAATATTCCAACTCTTTGTCCTTCACCGCAAGTGAGGACGCCGTCTAAACAACGGACTCCGACAGAAAGAGGTGAGGTAATCTTTTTTCTTGTAAGAGGATCTGGAGGGGAGTTGATGACGGGGTATGATTCTTCAAGCACTAAAGGCCCTTTGGTGTTTTCATCAAGAGGCTGTCCAAGCCCGTCAAGCACGCGTCCTAAAAGTCCTTGGCCAACTTTGATATGTAGGGGAAGCTTTGTGGGGATTACTTCGGAAGAGGGGCCAATGCCTGACATTTCTCCTAAAGGAGAGAGAAACACTTGTTCTTGTGTAAAGCCGATAACCTCTGCAAAAAGTGGGTCTCCTTCTCTTTTTATAAGACAAATTTCCCCCATCTTCACTTCGGGGACAACAGCCTTGATGAGCATGCCCACGATCTCCGTGATCCTTCCATGAACTGTGGATAGCTCCAGATTGTCCAGATTGGAGATGAGTTTATCAAAGTCGGATGAGAATTCCATGAAACTTCCTTGTTATAATTGCACACTCATAAGTTGTTTAAATCCATCAAGGGTTTTAGACAAGAGCACCCCTGTAAATTCTATTTCCTGACTTGCTTTAGCAAGCTTTATTTGGATCAACAAAAAATCTGCAGGAGATAATTGTCCGTTGATACTTACTGTCTTGACGTGCTGTTTTGTAGATTCCAGTTGATCAATTCCGTTAGATAGCATTCCTAAAAATTTTGCAATGGGTCCTTTAGAAGGTGCATCTCCCGCATCTTCATCGTTATGATCTAAGGAGCCTCCCATCTTTAGGTGGGCCGCTTCCAAGTTGGAATTGGCAGAGATCAGCTTGTTTTTGATTACACTTTTTTGAGAATTATTGAGTTTTAGATTGGGATTGGCGATCTGGCCTTGAACATTAAGCATGTTATTTTGAACCATTTGCATTTGAGCTAAGAGCGTTGCTGGGTTAGGAGGTCCTGCTGTTGCCATCTGAGCTAGCTGCATGGGGTTGATCATTGTTTCCGTAGTTTGTTCAACAGGATTATTTTGCATGAGAGAAGAAAAAGATTTTGATGAAGACTCCTCTGAAGAATCTTCAGGAATGGGGGATCCTGATCGTGCAGAACGACTAGGATCTAAATCGCTAGGTATTCGGTGTTGGCTCATTTTGCCTCTTTTTGGTTGGATGTATAACAGTAAATCTAAAAGAGTAAACATCTCTTTTATTATCTCATAGCAAAATAATCTTTTTTAGTCATTGAAGTTTATTTTTATTTTTAACATTTTTTTGCTGAGCTTAAATTCGACTTTAGATCGTTGCTCGAATATGGCTTGCGACGATCGCAAAAGCAGAGGCGACATTTAAAGAATTCTTCCCTCCGACAAGAGGAATTTCTATGATGTGATCACATTGCTCTAAGATGTGCTTGGGGATACCGAACTCTTCGTTGCCCAGGATAAGGGTGAAGGTGCTCGGGAAGGTGAAAGAGTAAAGGGGAGTTGAGGGTGAGGCCGTCTCTAAGGCAATCCAAGGCCTTGGCATTGTAGAAAGGTCTGCATTTATATGATAAGGAACATAGGCGTGAGTTCCCATGGAGGTTTTTTGTACTTTGGGGTTGTCGGGAGTTGGGGTGCTAGAAGAGCAATGAAGAGAGCCTAGTCTAAAGGCTTCTATTGTACGTAAAATACTTCCTACATTAAAAGCCGAACGAAGAGAATATAGAAAAACTTCGATCTTTAAAAAAGGGACCTCACTGATCCGATCTTCATGACGCACATGTAACAGTGAGTGTTCTTGTAGTGAAATTTCCGCTTTTTTTGCATGTAGATGAAAGCGAGCGCTTACCTCTTCGGTATTTTGTAGGTCTACTAACGGGAGCTCAAGCCAAAGTTCAAGGTTTCTATAGCAGGAAACTTGCTTTGCATCGTCATAAAAAAGAGCTTTAAGAAGCTCTCCCGCTTTTTTATGACGATGCAAAGGATTTAGATTCATAAACTTCGGTTTAGTAAAATCCATTACTTGCGAGTAGCAAAATACTCATCTAATTTGCCGTCAAAGAAGCAAACTTTGTTCTCTTCAAAAGCAATGATCTTATTCGCAGCCTTTTGGATAAGATCTCTATCGTGACTTGCAAATACGACAGTCCCTTTAAAATCCTCTAAAGCCCAAGCTAGAGCAGAAACCGCTTCCAAATCCAGGTGGTTATTCGGTTCATCCAATAAAAGGACGTTGTAGTTACAAAGCATCAATTTGCCGATGAGAAGTCTTGCCGTCTCTCCTCCCGATAGGTGAGATACGGATTTAAAGGCGTCATCACCTGAAAAAAGCAGCTTGCCGAGAATGCTTCGAATGTCTTGATCGTAGACACCCGACTTTTGTTTTTTAAGCCATTCAAAAGCTGTTTCCAGCCCTTTTTTATCGATGCAGTCATGGTGGTTTTGTGGGAAATAACCAACTTGCACTTGATGTCCTACTTCAATTGTTCCGGCATCGGGAGTAAGAGCTCCTGCAAGAAGTTTGATTAAGGTTGTTTTCCCTTTTCCGTTATTTCCGATGATTGCGATCTTATCTC
>JAZKAC010000103.1:18403-19955 GCA_040389325.1 Chlamydiota bacterium
GGGCTACATCAAAAGAGAGATCTTTTAATACGGGTGTGTGATCATAGGATTTAGCGATAAACTCTGCTCTGAAAGCTGTTTGTCCCGAAGCCTTTTCTGGCGGATAAAAACGGATATAAGGACGTTGGATATTGGATTTTTTAAGATCTTGAGGTTGGAGACGATCAATTTCTCGAACTCTTGACTGGGCTTGGCTAGCTCGTGTTCCTGATCCGAATTTGGCAACGAACTCTTTAAGCTGCGCTACCTTTTTTTCTTTTGATTTATTGTCATCTTCGGTTCGTTCTCTTGCTGCCGTTTTAGCAATCAGCATGTCATCGTAATTACCCGTGTAGATGATAAGTGTTTCATAGTCGATGTCGGCAATATGTGTCGTGATAGCATTTAAAAAATGTCTATCATGGCTGACCACGACCAAGACGCCTTTATAATCGTGTAAGAAGGTCTCAAGCCAGTGGATGGACTCCAAGTCCAGATGGTTTGTAGGTTCATCCAAGATAAGCGCTTTAGGATTGCCAAATAGAGCTTGGCAGAGCATCACGCGAAACTGTCTATCCGTAGGGATAGTATGCATCTTCTGATAGTGACAGTCCTTTGGAATTCCTATCCCGGCTAAGAGCTCTTCCGCTTCGGACTCGGCCGTATAGCCGTCTTCATCGCTTACGATCTCTTCAAGCTCCCCTAAGCGGATGCCTACGGCATCCGTCATCTCTTCTTCATAGAGCATTTCCCGTTCTGCAAGAGCGTTCCAGAGGCGAGGATTTCCCATGATAATGACATCAACCAGCCGATCATCTCGAAAGTCTTCGATATTTTGTTTTAAATATCCCACTTTTTTTGGTAAAGTGACTTTTCCGCTAGTGGCCTCTTCTAACCCCATAACAATTTTTAAGAGAGTAGATTTTCCGGCGCCATTAGGACCTGTAAGGCCGTATCGACATCCGACATTGAAAGTAGCTTGCACATCGTTAAATAAAACGCGTGCACCCATTTTTTTAGAAACGTTAGATAGTGTAATCATAGTGTAACTTCTTTGTAAAAATTAGGTGGCATTTTATCATAAAAAACAAAGAAAAACAAGGAGAAAGCCTGTGTCTGATGAGGTAGTTCAAGAATTTAGTCATAAAAAAGAGATGTTTTTACAGGTTTTGCGGGTTGTTAAAAATTATTCTATACATACATTAAGAAATTATCGGATGGATTTGGAGCAGTTTCAAATTTTTGTAGATAGCTTTTTTCAAGAGGCTCCTTGGACGTTGGCCTCATTGCATAAAAAGGTCTTTCGCGCTTATTTAGCGGAGTTAAGTCTAAAAGGGATAAAAAAAAGAACCGTTCTCAGAAGACTTTCTTCCTTACGTTCTTTTTTCACCCATCTTGTTAAAGAGGGGGTTTTAACCTCAAGTCCTTTAGATGAGGTCGAAAGACCAAAGCTTGAAAAAACGGTCCCCATATCGATTGCCTACGCTCAAGTAGAGCAGTTATTTGCTCAACCGGATATAGGCTCATACCTGGGGCTTAGAGATCGTTGTATTATGGAGCTATTTTATAGTTC
>JAZKAC010000104.1:0-12048 GCA_040389325.1 Chlamydiota bacterium
TCAAATCTTTAATAGAAGCTAGAGCTCTTGTTGATAAAGAGCTACCTGATGGAACCACAGCACTTATGTTTGCGGCAGACAAAGGATTCGTCAGTGTTGTTAAAATTTTAATAGACAATGGAGCAGATATCAATAAAGAGAGACTGGATAAAGCTACGGCTCTCGCACTTGCGATAGAGCATGGGCATACAGATGTTGTCAAAGCTTTAATAGACGCCGGCGTAGTTGTTGATAAAGAGTCTCCTACTGGAACTACAGCACTTATGCTTGCGGCAATCAAAGGACACATAGCTCTTGTTAAAGTTTTAATAGACCATGGAGCAGATGTCAATAAAGAGAGACTGGATAAAGTTACAGCTCTCATATTTGCGGCAGACAAGGGACACATAGATGTTGTTAAAGCTTTAATAGACGCGGGAGCGATTGTTGATAAAGAGCTTCCTGGTGGGTCTACGGCACTTACGCTTGCTGCGAGCAACAGGCATCGCGCTACTGCCGACTTATTATTGAAGGCAGGTGAATTATCCATAGAAAAAGTGAATAATCTTATTACGCTAGCTACTACGGATTTACCTTCCCGTAAAAAGGCTTTAACTTGGGCTAAAGGAGTCTTCTCTTACTATGTTCAATTTAAAGGTGCAGAGGATCTTTTATTCCAAGAGGCTATGAAAACCATTTTATGGCTCGAAGGCAATCAAAATGATGCTTGTTACATCCATGCGTGCATCAGACAAAAAAAAATGGAGTATCCTGATCCTATGCAAGCTATCCGGCCTATACAAATTCGAGAGTGTGGAGCTGTAGTTACTCTTAATGCACAGGGGTTGACGGAAGGATTGCATAAAGCTCCTACATTTCAAGAACTCAAAGCAAGGATAGAAAATTTCAATCAAACCGTAAAGTCAAAGCCTCCCCTGGAGGCTTCTATTTTTACCAATCTTTTCACAAGTCTTTTGACCCATTTAGCGACAGAACTAAAAAAAGATCCGTCAAATGAACGGTTAATAAAAAAGGAGCGAGAGGCTAAGGCTTCTGCAGAGCCTTTTATACGACGAGGACAGCGCATCTTTGAACTTATGAAAGAGCCCTTAGGAAGTGACGACGCATACGCTCCTCTCCTCGTAGAAAAGCTCTACTCGATAGCCGAAATTTTATTACGAAAAAAAGATGCCGTAGAAGGTTCTGACTTATTAACCCCAAGAGAGGATCTGATGATGGCCTGGCTTCCTTTGATCACTAATTGCGCGACGGGGCAAGAAGAGGGTGTTAGTTTATGTTATCACTACTTAAATGTGAGCCAAACGGATGAGATCGACGAAGATACGATTATTACAGAGGTAAAAGCTAAAGAGGGTGAGCTTTATATAACAACCATAGTGCAGGCTGCGATGGAGTCTGTCGTCACCTCTCCTAAAACGTTTGAACAATTTCAGGTAGATGCCTCTTCTTTAGATCAACAGGTTCATCTAACTAAATATCTCAAAAATATGACAGGTCTTAAAAGTGGGATGAGTTGTGAGGAGATTATCGATGAGCAAGGTGGCTGGGTTCCTCAAGAAATAAGAGCTAGATCCCAAGAGGAGATACTAGAAGTGTTTTTTCGTGAAGTGAGTAAAACCTTAGTGAGCACTCTAAAAGACAGTTTTAATTCTTTAGAACTTACTTTAAGAAAAAAGACGTTTAGCAAGCTTCATGAGTTTGCTTTTCAACATAAGATTGATGAAGAGACTGTTTGGGATACATCGGAAGAAAATCCGAAATTAACGGAGCTTGGGGCTCTTGTTCTTTTAGAAAAAGCAGGATATCTACAGGCTGAATACGAAGACTATAAAGAATATTTAGAGCTAAAAAACAAGCTTGTAGAGGTAAAAGAATTAAAAAAACACCTGGCAAGAGAACGAAGAATCCCGAACAATCGGGAGAATATAAGGAAAGCAGAGGATGCTTTTATAAATGCGCAAAAAAATATACCGGAAATTGAAGCAATGCAAATTCAGTTAGCCAAGATGGAGCAGCGTTTAGAAGAGAAGTCTAAATTAGCTGATGCTCCCCTACCCATACCCTCAAGAAAAGAGCTTTTGGATACAGGTCGCCTCCCCTTAGATATCCGAACCTTAGGTTACGAGATAGACGAAAAAAGACAGTTCCTCTCAAGAGAACAGGCTCGTTCAAGTTTAGATGAGGAATCTATTCAGAAATTGGAAGATGAAGTAGCTCTTTTAGAAGAAACATATGAAAAGGCTTGTAACACTATTCAATTCGTCTAAAAATTCCCTTTATTTTATGGGTTATGATACAATTCAAAAAAATTAAGATAAGAGGCCTTCATGAGAAAGCTCCCTATAGGGATCAATCAAAAAAACCATGACCCGCTCTTACACACGGGCTTACCCATCCACGTCAACGAATACTAAGGAGATAAGATTTATGGAGTTAAAAGGAAAAAAAGCAATTGTCACGGGTGGTGGTCAAAGTATAGGAAAAAGCATCGCATTGGGTTTGGCTCGGGCGGGAGCTGACGTGATTATCCAGTATCGATCGGCAAAATCCGAAAAAAGTGTGCTTCAAGTCGTGCAAGAAATTCAAGATTTAGGACGCAATGCCCTGGCTATTCAAGCTGACTTTATGATAGAAAATGCTCCTGAAAATTTCATGGCGGCTTGTGTGGATGCTTTTAAAACGCCGGATATTTTAGTTAATTGCTCGGCAGGATATGAATATGCACTCTTCCTCGATATTACGCCTGACCTTTTTTCTTCGATGCAAAAAATAAACATTGAAATTCCATTACGATTGATTCAAGCTTTTGCACGGGATCTTATTAAACGTAACGCGCCTGGAAGTGTAATTAATATTTCTTCTTTTTTCAGCCTAAAACCTGAACCTGGAAATGCATTAATTGCTTGCTCCAAAGCAGGCGTTAATATTCTCACGAAATGTGCGGCACTGGAGCTTGGACCACACCATATTAGAGTCAATGCGATTGCACCCGGAAGAACGGAAACGCCGTCTAATCAATCGCTCATGGAAGACAAAAAAAAATGGCAGAACATTATCGATAAAACACCCCTAGGACGAGCAGGTCATCCCGATGATTATGTAGGACTTGCCGTATTATTGGCATCCGATGCTTCAAGCTGGATAACAGGAGTTCTGATTCCTTGTGACGGAGGCTCGACAATTAATTGATGGATCCACTCAAAAAAACCTATCCCTCGAGCCCCTTTGACTGCCCAGTTTATGCGAAGAGGATAAAGCATTATTTTATCGTATTTCTGATTTCCATTTTTTCAAGACTGTTATTTGGTCTGAAGGCGCATTCTGGACTAACAGACATCTTTTTATTGGCTGGTTGCCTTGGAAGTGTTTGTTTAAATGCTCATACCTCTATATCTCAGGAATTTGTCTTCGAAACACCAGCCTCTGCAACAAGCGAGTTTCTCGTAAATTTTGCGATTGAATCCAACGACATTTATCAAACACGTACGGCAAGCATAAAGATCGCACGAGCGGTATTTGAAATTGTTGATAGTGTTTTTGAGAAAGGGGTTGTATCGACGCTTAAGGCAAATGGGGAAATTGTAGGATTCTACACATTGAAGGTGAATGACCAGGCTTCTGATGTTTCGTTTGAGCATGAGTTGGGACATCTTTTTGTAAAAGCCGGCTTACAAAATCAAGGTTTCGGGACCCGGCTCTTTCATCACGCTATCTCAACTGCACGCGCAAAAGGCTGGAAAAAACTCGAATGGCTTTGCGATCCTGACGCGGAGGTCTTTTATTCTAAAATGGGGGCCACCGTCAAAACTCACTGTGAAAATCTATTAAATCCTAGTGTTGATCTACCGATTTTTGAATACAGTCTATAAGAAAGGCTTGTAAAACCATTTAATTCGTCTAAAAACTCCCTTTAATTAACTTTTTTCTTTACGCTGTATCACTTAATCTCCGCAAAAATGCGGAGATTAGGCGTATTTTTCTCCGCACGCCCATTTCATAAGCGCTTTCTTCTTAATTTTAAATACTTACGACTAGCAATGAAATAAAAAAAATGATTTTATAGAGATTTCTCTTTCTACACAACATGCTCTTCAGAGCTTTTTTTTCGAAAAGAGAACAATCTAGACTTGAGTATTTATTTCGTATATTCTTCTATCAAAACTCTCATAACTTTGCACAAGGAAGAAAACAATGACCGTACAACTACCCCTCAAGATTGGACATAAGGAAGAATACTTTACCATCGAACCAGCAACAACGGATCACGATTTAACTAGAATTGCCACTGTTGTCAATACTGCATATAAGAAAGTCAAATATTTACAAAGTGAAGTTGAAAGAGCTACATCTGCCGAAATCTTAGATTTTATTTCCAATCCTAACAAAAAACTTTATTTATGCATCTCCCCTAGTCACGAAATTTGCGGAACTATTCTCTTAGATTTTTCCGACAAAAATGAAGCTGAGATTGCGTTATTTGCTATTCATCTGGATTATCAAGGATGTAAAATCGGTCCTATGTTCATGAGCTATGTAGAACAAGAGGCATTCAAAAAAGTGCAGGTAATCATATTAAAGGTCATCCCCTTATTCCAAGAAAATCTAATGAGGTTTTATGAGAGGTCGGGATACAAAGCCACAGGTGAAGTCATGGACTTTCCCGCAGAAGGTAAACTGAGATATATCCGACCTGATTGTAGAGATCGTGTCTTTTTTTGTATTATGCAAAAAAACAGAAATTGATAGTTCAGCCCAGGAAGTTATAGCAAAGAAAGCATTTGCAATTCAAAACCTAGACTAGCAAAGTGGTGATAATTTTAAAATAAGAGGGAATTGATGAGGAATATACAAAAGACATCCGTTAAACGCCTCTCTTTCTTAGATCGTTATTTAACTATTTGGATTTTTCTATCCATGTTGGTTGGTGTAGGCGGTGGATATCTATACCCAAATATTCAATCCGTTATCAACAAATTCCAGTTTGGCACAACAAACATTCCAATAGCGATCGGGCTTATCCTTATGATGTATCCACCTCTTGCCAAGGTTAAGTATGAGCGCATCGGAGCGGTCTTTCGAAATGGTAAGGTTCTTCTCCTTTCGTTAGTTCAAAATTGGCTCATAGGCCCTGTTTTAATGTTTGCTTTAGCAATCGTTTTCCTTCCCCACCACCCTGCGTATATGGTAGGTCTTATCCTTATCGGTTTAGCCAGATGTATCGCTATGGTTATC
Organism: Chlamydiota bacterium; assembly: GCA_040389325.1. GTDB lineage: Bacteria > Chlamydiota > Chlamydiia > Chlamydiales > Rhabdochlamydiaceae > CAIJXB01. The sequence goes on from JAZKAC010000104.1 coordinate 5,233, forward strand.
GTATGGAATGATCTAGCTCGAGGTGATCGCGAATATTGCGCCAGTTTGGTGGCCTTTAACTCCATCTTTCAGATTCTTTTTTTTCCTATATATGCCTATGTCTTCATTACAATCTTACCTACATTTTTCGGATTGAAAGGAAGCGCAGTTGATATCTCCATAAAAGAGATAGCCTATAGCATTTTTATCTATCTAGGCATTCCTTTTTTAGCAGGAATCACCACAAGGGTCATCGGGATTAAACTTAAAGGAATAGACTGGTATGAGAGGGTTCTTGTACCGTTGATTTCTCCGATTACATTGATTTTCCTCTTATTTACCATTCTCGTGATGTTTTCTCTTAAAGGAGAATATATTGTACAGCTCCCTTTTGATGTTTTGATTATTGCCACACCGCTTGCTATCTATTTCCTTATCATGTTCTTGCTATCGTTTTACTTATCCTATAAAGCGGGAGCTAATTACGAGCAGGCTGCGACTCTGAGTTTTACCGCTGCGTCTAATAATTTCGAGTTGGCTATAGCTGTTGCTATTGCGATTTTTGGAATCAACTCAGGGCAAGCTTTTGCAGCGGTCATTGGACCCTTAGTTGAAGTCCCTGTCCTGATAAGCCTTGTGCAAGTTTCTTTATGGATTAAGAAAAAAATCTATAAGATTGGGCATAAGTAAAGCTAAAATAATCTTCACTCAAAAGAGCACAAAATTATGCCTGAAAAAACCGAAAGAACTACGAATTTAATAGATTTCGTTTGGGGATTTATACGAAAGCAACGCTTAGTATTTGCTATCATACTGTTTCTTTCCTTCATGTGGACGGTCGAGATCTTATTTTGGCCTTTTTTTCTTAGAAAGATTGTCGATGTCTTGACACTCTATGATGTAAATCGTTTATCTGCTTGGCCCCTTTTAAAAGTTCTCCTTTTCTTAGGCGCTGCTTCTTGGATTTTTATGGAAGCAGCATTTCGCTTAAGAGATTTTATCCAAGCTAAATCCTTTCCTAAGCTAGAAGCTGATATCCGCATGACTCTATTTGATCACGTCCAAAGGCACTCTCCTAAATACTTTAATGAACATTTTTCAGGAAGTTTAGCTAATAAAATTGGAGATCTGGTCTTGACGACCCTCGTGATTTTGCGAAACCTTTTGATTTGCTTCATTCCCACTTGCCTAACCTGCATCGTGACGATTATTATTTTCTCTCGGATTAACGCTTTCCTTGCTCTAATTGTTGGCATTTGGCTTGTAATCCATTTTACTCTTTGTTGGATTTGCACGTTAAAATGTACAAAATATTCTCACCTTCATGGAGAATCCAGAAGTACTCTCGTCGGTAAGATCGTCGATAGCTTAACGAATAATTTTGCCGTAAATCTTTTTTTCCGTTTCCATTTTGAAAAAGATCATATGGCTCATTATCAAAAGGAAGAGCTCAAGGCAAATTATCAGGCACAAATTTATTCCGTGAAAATGTGGTCTTACTTATGCGCCCTTCTTGCCTTAGAAATGTTCACTTTAGTCTGGTTCTTGATTTTTTACTGGTTACGTGGAACCATTTCTACAGGGGAAGTTGTTCAAGTTTTTTATACAATATGGAATTTAAGCATGGCTGTTTTGATTATTGCAGATAGAGCTCCTGAATTTTTTCAATCTATCGGCATTGCAAAACAAGCTCTTTTAGTCATGCAAGATCCTCAAGATATCCTTGATCCTCCTCACGCTCTGGATCTTTCCATCGACCGAGGTGAGATCGTCTTTGAAAATGTTTCTTTTTGTTATGGAGAAAAGAAGATTTTTCAAGATAAAAACCTAAAGATTCAAGCAGGCGAAAAAGTTGGGCTCGTTGGTTATTCAGGGGCTGGAAAATCAACCTTCGTGAATTTAATTCTCCGCTTTTTCTCTCTTGAAAAAGGGAGAATTTTAATTGATGGGCAAGACATTGCCCAGGTCACCTTGGAATCTCTTCGCAAAAACATAGCTCTCATTCCTCAAGATCCGATCCTTTTCCATCGCTCTTTAGAAGACAACATCCGCTACGGACGAGTAGATGCCTCTCAAGAAGAGGTCATCGAAGCATCAAAACTTGCACATTGCGATGAATTCATCAAAAAATGCTCTAAAGGATATGATTCTCTTGTGGGAGAGCGCGGAACAAAACTTTCTGGCGGAGAAAAACAACGAATAGCCATAGCAAGAGCTATGCTCTTAAAGGCCCCTATTCTGATTCTCGATGAAGCTACATCAGCCCTTGATTCGGTCACGGAAAAATACATTCAAGACAGTTTAGAAAAACTCATGACAAACCGAACAACGGTTGTAGTGGCACATCGCCTATCCACTCTTTCTAAAATGGATCGAATTTTGGTCTTTGATCGAGGTGAAGTCATAGAGCAAGGATCTCATTTAGAGCTCCTTAACAAACAAGGACACTATGCTCATATGTGGCAAATGCAAGCTGGAGGCTTTCTTCCCGACAATCCCATTCCTCTTAATTTTTAGAATGCGTAATTCAGATTTATTGCATCTAAATTGCAACAACATACGGTTATTCGGACGATCTTCTGAATATGCGAAAAACGACCTGGAAGAAGATCTAAAAAAACCACAATCATACCCCCTTGCCTTCCCCTTAGGTTTAACTTGGTGTAAAGCACCAATTGGGACCGTGCCCAATAATTTTGTTTTCACTTTGGCTTCAACACTTTGGCGCATTTCGATTAATCCCTATTTTCACAAAAACTACCCTCTTTTTGTGAAATTATGTGGCTCGCGATCCAAAAAAATGAATTCTAAGCCCCCTTATGGAGCTCAACATTACTTGACAATGCCGTAAATATTGAGTACCCAACCTAAGTTATCCATGTAAATCAGATACTATTTCTCAATCCCTTTAATAAATAAATCTCTCAAACAGACTACATTAGAAACGAGCTCATTCACCCACAGGTTGTTTTTTACCCCCACCGTAGTGATCATAGAAATAAAAACCTGTTTAGGTTCTTTTAAACTACTTTCTAGCACTTCTACTTTTTTCATAAGATTTTTAGCGCAAGCCTTATCTACAGTAAACATTGTACTGCTGTATTTAATTTCACAAAGAGTCACAGCTCCATCATCTCGATCTATTAAAAGATCCACCTGAGCCCCATCTTTTTCTTGAAAAGCTTGCTGACTCCAGTAACTACAGGAACAAACTACTTTATCTAATCCTAAAGCATGTAAAACCCAATCTATGTGTTTGTAGCAAATATTTTCAAAAGCATATCCAGCCCAACTAAACCATGCGAGTGATTTAGATAGTTTAGCCCAGTAATCCCCGCCCCTAAGAAGTCCTGCCCCATCTTCAATATCTACTAGCCATTTCAGATAAAATAACACATACTCATCAATAACCCGATAATAATGATCTCTTTTTTTCCTTCCATACGGTAAAAAGCGTTCAATAAAACCACAAGCCTCTAGCTCTAGCAACCTCTCCTTAAACCGCCCCCCTGTTTTCTTACCTATACTATTAACTAGATTCAAGCAAGACACCCCATAGTGATGCTTGGCTATTTCTTTAATAATGCGCATATTGAGTTCTGAAGCGTCAAACAGAGACTTAAATAAGCGAGAAAACTCTCCATATAACAAACCATCTTTCTTAAAAAACAATTGATTGATATTTTTAGTTATAGATTGCGAAGGATCTAGTTGTTCTAAATAATAAGGAACGCCTCCCATCACCATATACAAATCTAGCACCTGCTTTTGAGGTAACTTTATCTTTCTACTCTCTAAAAAATCTCCAGTTTCGGACAAATTAAAGGGCTCTAATAAGATACTCTTTGTTAAACGATTGTGTAATCCACCTTTTGCATTTATTAAATTATTTATCATCCAAGAAGCTGCAGAACCACACACAATCAATTTAAAATTGGGCAAAAGCCTCCAATTTGTATTCCAAAAATAATCTAAATTTTGTAAAAATTCCGATTTTCTAGCAGCAATCCAAGGTAATTCGTCAAAAAAAATGATTATTTTTTTTGACGAAGGAACTTTTTTTATCTCCTGCGTTAACAAGTTAAACGCTGCCTTCCAACTCTTAGGAGCAGCTATAGGAACTCCCGGATAAAATGTATTCGTAAGGCTCTCAGCAAAATTAGCAAGCTGTACTTTTAATTTCCCGTCTTTCAGACCCGTAAATTCTAAATAAACGCCAACCTTTGACAAACAGTGTTGGATAAGGTAAGTTTTCCCTATTCGTCTCCTTCCATATACAGCTATAAATTCAGCTTTTTTCGACGAGACTATCGATTTCAAACTAGAAATTTCTTTCTTTCTTCCTATGAGATTCATATAAAAACACCTAAAAGTTATGGCCACATATAAGGTTATCATAAACGGCCATAACTTTTTAATCAATAAGTTATGGCCGTATATAGGGTTATCATAAGCGGCCATAACCCCCTTATCGCAAGCTATACTTTTTAGTTTAAGTTTTCATCTTCGAGTTTTTATTCACAAAAACTACCCTCTTTTTATGAATGTGAGACAGCCTCAATCGACATCGTGTATATCGATGGCTCTAGCAGATTTTAAAGCCACCTGCGCAAGGTCTAAAAAAAATGTGATGGCAGAGGATCCTTAGTATTTGCAAACATTCTAGCATAATATGACTACTTTTTACGCGACAAAGAGTCTTCGCCTCCTTCCCTTTTTTCGAAGTTGATTTTATTGCAGTTCCACCCGGTCTAGTGCATAAATACTGCGTAACGTGGCTTTATGCAGCTGAATTTTTGACTGAGAATTTGTGGTTGTATATCACTAAAAACAAAAGGCTTCAGTCATAAAACTGAAGCCTTAATTTTGATTGGAGGTGGAGAGACACATTCAGAACTTTTGATTGGAGTAGAATAAAGATCCCAAGTGTATTGACTTCTTCCTGTCGAGTGTAGAGGAATAGCTGACAGAAAGTTCATGGGACTCCCAGCGGATGGAACGAGCACCTTAGAAAAACAGAGGGGGTATGCTCCTTAATTAGAAGCGGTACTTGTTCTTATTTATGAAAAGCGCCTTAAAGAGAGACTTCTATATTTTCAAGAAGACGTGGTTTTTTATGTGGGCTTAGTTGATGCTTATCCCTCTATACAAATTGAAGGTAGGAATCATTCCATGACCACTCTTTCTTCTTTGGGCTCTCTTTTAGATTTTGGCGCAAGATGTATGGGGCAACAAAATATCAATATTCCTAGATTAAGAGGAGTAAAGAAAGTGTTTTTTCCAATGCTTGTAGCTGCACATAGTTACACAGAAGGAATTTTCCGCTTATGCGAAGAAAACCGATCTCCTCCCAGCTCTGCTCTCTTACGCCCACTTTGCGAGAATCTGATTAATGCAAGATTTCTCTTTTGCAATAGGAGAAAACATACGCATGTTTTCTACTTGTATAGCAGCATGCTTTGGTCCTGAGTTAGATAAAAGTCTCATTAAAAATGCCTTACAAACCGTTACAGATAAAGATGTCCAAAATTGGGGAGAAGAGCACCTAGGTAAAACACATTTGCAAAAACGACGGGCTTGTTTAGGTCTTAAAAAAACAAATTCTATGGTCAAATTTCCCGAAGAAAAAAAATCAGAATCATCTGGAATCTTCACAGAGAAATACGGGTAGGAGAATGCCTAGATGTGACCGCCCAGCTTGCGTGTCTTCAGTACAGTAATTCCTTATAATGATTTTGATGGTCATAATGCTTTACCCTGTAACGAATTAAACTCATTTTCAAATTGTTCGATCGTTTTTAGAATTAATTCCCATTCGGGGATTTCTCTGAAAAACATAGCTTCCATCAGAGCATAATCCTTCTCAAGTTCTTTTAAGATTCGAAGCGGAGGAAAAAGCTTTAAGGTTTCCTTTCGGGCTGTTTCGTAGTTTGCCCAACTTGATGCAAAGTAAATGCTTTTATGGATGGCAACTCTTTCAAGTAAAGCTGTCTCAATAAGAGCCTTCTCTTTTATCTCCGAATTGAGCAAGCGAAAGAAATCATAGTAATGTCTTGAGATTCGTGGTGGGAGCTTTTTATCTTCAGGTAAATGGGCATACTGATGGAGGATAGTCGCTTTTTCCCAGAAGGTTCGTTCAGCATTCAGTACACGAACCATTATTTCAGATTCGTGGATATTTTCTTTTAGCGCCTCTTTAACATAGCTCTGTACTCTATGCTCACTGACAGGCCAGTGTTCTGACCTTGCGCCAATTTCGATTTTTACAAGCGGACGAATATATCCAGCTTTTGAAGTTTCACTTGGATATGCGAATAATAATGTTTGAGCATCTGGATCTTTTTGATCAGGGAAGATTTGCCATCCATCAGTTATTCCAAGTTTTGCGGCAAAGACGTCTTTAAGGTCGGCTAACATGTCAGTTTGCACATAAGTAGAGCATGCTTTTGAAAGATTATCGATGATAGCATTTTGTTTTTTCTTGGAAGGTGCATTTTCAGGGTCATGAGGTTCTTCAAAGCCAAAAAATTCTTTTTCGATTGAAAGATCAATATCTTCTGAAAAATGATCAATTAATCCATATATTTTTGAAAGGGATGTACCTCCTTTGAAGGTGAGATAGGGCTTCAACTTTTCAAGTGAAAAAAGCTTCTCCAAGACCCACACAACCCAATAGTCTTTTTCGATAATTTCGAGAGGCATTTTCTTAATATCACTTGCAGTTTTAAAGAAAAGCCCCCGTTCATTTTTAGATAAGAGATGAATCTCTTTCATGGTTTGAGCCTGGGGTGCGACAAACTTTAAAAAAAAGCCTAAAACCCCGAGACAGATTCGTAA
>JAZKAC010000105.1:0-12497 GCA_040389325.1 Chlamydiota bacterium
TTTTGTCGACTTCGTAAAGTACTAACGAATCTTTAACGGCATGAAATCAAGATAGTCGGCAGAAGCAAATACATATTGAACCCCTTCTTTTGTTCCGAAGGGCAAACTATTTTCTCTTACATTATGTAAATGACCAAATACGCAAATATCTATATGAAACTCTTCTAAAATATTAGAAGCTTTAGACGCTTCCAATTGAGATCCAATGGGCGGATAATGAACAAGAGCTATGCGAAAAGAAGCTTTAGGATCTAAACACTCTAAACTCCGTCGGAGTCTTTCTAATTCCTTTTCAAAGATCTTTTGACTTTCTTCTAAAGAAACTTTGTTTTCTTTTCTTTCTCTAGGATTTTCTACAAACTCTATAAAAGGGGTAAAGTTATATTCTTCCGTATCCCAAAGTCGACTCCCTGCAAGGGTAATATCCTTCCAATGAAATGCATTATTATAAATATAGTGAATGGAAGAGGGTAGTGCGGCCTCCATTTTAGCATTAGAAGCCCACCAATAATCATGATTTCCCTTTATGATCACCTTCGTGCCTGGAAGGGCATGAATCCAATTTAAGTCTATTTTAGCCTGCTCTAATGTCGAGGCCCAAGAGATGTCTCCTGGGATCAAAACTAGATCCTCTTCTTGAACGCACGATCTCCAATTTTTCTCTATTTTATCCATATATCGCTCCCAAGAAGGACCAAACACGGACATATCTTTTGAAGGATTTCCTACGGCGAGATGAAGATCTGAAAGTACCCAAATAGACATAACATACAACTAAAGTGAAATTATAAAATAAAGCCGTCAGGTATCTTTGTACCCGATGCCACAATAATAATCCCTTCTCGTATAAATACTCCATCTCCATCGTAATGCAATAACGATTTTGTATTCACTAAGGTAACTCCATTGCCGATCTTGCACTGCTCATCAATGATGGCTTTTTCAATAATGCAGTTTTCTCCGATCTTCAGACAGGCCTCTTCTAACGGGCCATCTTCATGATTACCCATAATAACAGAGTCTTTTATCACGGTCCCTTTTCCTATGTGAGTGCGAAGGCCAATTACGCTATGTATAATTTCTTTAGCTTCGATAACACACCCTTGACTTAGAATTGAACTTTCGATTTTGGCGTCTACTATTTTTGGACTCGGGAGTTGATGAACGGCCGTGTAAATAGGACGATCCAGATCATCGATATCCAAGCACTTTTCTTGATTTATTAGGGCAAGATTAGCTTGATAATAAGAATCTATCGTACCGATATCTTCCCAGTATCCATCATAGACAAAGGCATAACTTTTTCCTTGCTTGATCTGTATGGGAATTAAATCTTTTCCAAAGTCATTTCCTTCTTTTTGCAACAAGCTAAGCAAAGCTTCTTTTTTAAATACATAAATCCCCATGGAGCCTAGATAACAAGATTTCATTTCTCGTGTTATTTGACAGAAAGAAAATTTTTCTAAAACGGCGGGGTCTTTAGGTTTTTCAATGAAATCAACAATTTGGTGATTAGATGAAATCTTCAGCAGTCCCATTCGGGTCGCATCTTTTACTTCCACGGGAAGAGCCGCAATAACAAGATCTGCATCCCTTTCCGAGGCAAACTCCACCATTTTTATCAAATCAATATTGTATAGCTGATCTCCCGATAAAATCAGAAAATACTCCAAGTTAGAGCTATTAATATGATCGATATTTTTACGAACGGCATCCGCAGTTCCTAAAAACCAGTTAGGGCCTTGAGGGGTCTCTTCAGGACATAGCATCTCTAAATGACCTTTTTGTAAGGCTCCATGAGGATAGGCTAAAGAGAGATGTTTTTGTAAATTGGACGCAAAATACTGGGAAATCACAAAAATTTGAAAGATCTGCGAGTTTAAAGAATTGGAAATAGGGATATCAATTAATCGATACCGTCCTGCAAAACATACGGCAGGCTTACATCGGTGTAACGTCAATGGATGCAATCTTGTTCCCAATCCTCCGGCTAACACAATGCTAGCTATTTTCTTATTCAATTGGATTTTATCCGAATTAGACATCAGGGCACTCGAAATTAAATGAGATTAAAATCCAATCAATATCAAATCCGAGGTATTTTCTCAAATATAATATATATGTTTATTCAAAAAAAACTGCAAATACTAGTAATTATCCTCTCTTGTATGATATATTTCAAAAAGCTTACCCCTTTTAGGAGAGTATTATGGATATCTACGGTCCCTGCCTATGCGGAAGCGGGAAAAAATTTAAGTTTTGTTGTTGTTCTGCTTATAAAGAGGGGAAAATCCCTCTTGAATCCGATTTTTGCTCTAATCTGCCTATTTATGATTGTAAAATCCTTCCTAACCAGGAAGATGTGGGAATATCTCCCATTCACATCGTTCGACAACTTACCGATACAACCTATGTTTTAATTAGCTATCTAATCGATTTTTGGTGTTTAGGCCTTAAAGATGCCTTTATAAATTATGGGCTGTCAAGCTCTGAGTTGCAATCCATTTTTCAAAAAGGACCTCCCCTTATTTCTTTGCCTTATGAAGAAGCTCGCAGTTTTATTTTGGGATCCATCGATTTTGCTAGAAAAATCGATATAGAGCCTCACTCTAATTGGCAAGGTATTGTCACCTCTTTTATCGAAGCTAAAAAACCTTACAAAAAACAATTCGTTTTTGGTAAAGACGGCCATCCTTTTTATGTAGCGGGGCCCTACGATGTACAAAGATATGACCTTACGAAACTTATTAAAAAAATCAAAGACGCTGGCGGAGATTACATTATTAACATTTCAGACCAAAACGGATAGTATGTATAAGATCGGGATAGAATTAAATGAACCGTTCATAAAGCTAGCTAAGCTTTCTCAAAAGAAAAAGACTATCACAATTGACTTGCTTAGTACAACTGGCCTTCTTGACGATACCAATGTAAAGCCGCTTTACTTATCTTCCCTTCAACCTGAGTCTCTTGTCTCGGGATTAGATGCCATAGAAGTTTTGTTTAGAGAAATAGAACTTCCAACTCGTGAGAAAAGAAAGATCCTTAAGCTTTTGCCTTTTCAGATAGAGTCTCAGCTTCCCTATTCTTTAGAAGAAGCCGTTATAGGATTGCAACTTTTTTTAGACCCAAAAGAAAAAAAAGGAAAAGCTTCCATCTTCTCCGTAAGAGGGCCTAGCTTAGAAGCCCATATAGAGCGGCATACTCAACAAGGTCTTGAGCTTGGTCAAGTATCTTGTATTCCTGCAGCTCTTTGTCGCTTTTTTCATTTCTTCTTCCCGAATATGCCTCAAGCCATCCTTTTGCATGTAGGAGAGCAAACAAGCGTAGCTATTTATTTGGAAGCGGGACGCATTGTCTTTTCTCATACATTCCCTATAGGAGTGGATCGGTTTTCTTCTCAAGAGACCCTTCCTCAGGCAGAAAAAGAATTAGATCGAATTTTTGCCTTTTTAGAGAAAAAAACCCCCGACTCTTGTTCATCCCTCATTATAACGGGCGACTTTTCTAAACTCCCAGGTTTTTCCGAGTTTCTCGTTTCCAAACTGCCCCCCTCATTACAAATACAACCTTTTCCTCTTTATGAACCCTACGACACCGCTATCTTACAATCTTATGCCATTTCGATAGGACTTGCCCTTGAAGGGCTTTTGCAAGATGAAAAATCCTTCTCTTTCTGTCAGGGACCTTTTTCTACTGGTTTTATGAAAGAAAAAAAGAAGAAAAAATTTCTTTCTTTTGCAACCGCAGCTCTAGCGCTTGCTTGTACCGTGTTTATCATGGGTAATATCTACTTAGAACAAAGAAAACATCAACTGATAAAAGGATTTTCTTTTATTTTGCCTAAAGAAAGAAAGGCTATTCATAACATAGAAGATCTTGAAAAAGAATTATCTTTTTTAGAAGCAAAAGAACATAAAGACCAAAAAAATTACTCCATAGCTCCTTCTGTAGCTAATGTTTCTGAAACCTTGGCTTTTTTAAGCGCTCATCCCGCTTTTTCTAAAGACATAGAAATTACTAAAATAGAGTACCAACTCGTTAAATACCCCAAAGCCAGCTCTCCGAAATCTCCTTATATAGGTAAAGTCGATATAGAGCTTTTAATAGAAAATCCGAAAAGTGCTGTTGTATTTTATGAGAAATTTTGTCAAAATAATACCTTTATCAATACAAAAAAAGAAATTTTATGGAAAGAAACCGGATCAACTTACTCATTATCTTTTTTTCTAAATTCTTTCAAAGAGTCGTCATTTTGAAACTACCTTCTCTTAAAGAATTTTTTTTCACTCCAAAGGCTTTAATCTGTCTTTCTGCTTTATCCATTCTTCCCGTTATAGCCTCTTTTTGCTTTTTGTATGCAAAAGAGCAAAAAATAGGAGAGATGGAAGAAAAGGTGCTTTTTCTCCAAACAAAAATAGAGAAAAAAAAACAAACTCGCTTGCAAGAAGAAAGAATTCTTTCTCAAATACAAAAAGCGAGTCCAAGCTACTTCCAAGAGCAGCTTAGTGCTCTATCTTTTTTAATTCCCGAACAGCAAAAATGGAAAATGTGCCTAGCTCAACTAGGATCTTCTCTTGAAGTAAAAGAAAAATATGCCTTTTTAGAAAATATGGATAACAGGATCGAATTTTCGGAAAGCGCTCTACAAAAGACTCCACTTTTTGAAGAACGAGAACTCTCTCAACAAAAACCGATAAGACTTAATGAAGAAGATTTAAAAAAACTACTTAGCTCCGTTGAAGGAGCATCCATCGGATCTTATCTACCCCTCGAAGGGTCTCCTCAGATGGTGATCACTTCTTTTTCTTTAAAAAAGAATACTTTTTTAGAAATGCAAGAAGAAATTTATACGGTACAAATGCAACTACTTACTAGACAAAAGGCTTCTCGGTGAAATCAAAAAAACTATATTTTCTCCTCTTATCTTTGACTTTACTTTGTGGATGCGCAAAAAAAACGCAAGAAGATGCAAAGCCCATGCTCGTTAGCATTCAAGTCATTGATCGAAACGGATTTTCTGAAACCATTAGTGCAAAGAACCGACTGACTAAATACCAAAATGTTGATTTTTGCGATCCACAACCTTATCAAAAAGTGCTTAGAGTATTTGGCAAAAATAAAGAAGGACAATCCTCTTCTGCCATAACAAGCTATCACACCAACGGTCTTGTTTGGCAGTATTTAGAAGTCATAGACGGAAGAGCGCACGGATGTTATAAAGAATGGCACTCTAACGGCAAACCTAAAATGGATCTCACTATCATCGAAGGAATTGCAGAGCTTTCGGAAACGGCGCCCGCTTCCTGGGTTTTTGAAGGGAAAAATACAATCCGAGATGAGCAAGGATATCTTGTAGCGGAAATCCTTTACGAAAAAGGGATGCTCCACGGAGACTCTCTTTACTACTACCCTAGCGGATCTATCCAAAAACATATCTCCTATGTACAAGATAAGATACAAGGGTCTATCTTTTTTTATTCCGAAGAAGGAACTACTTTAGAGACCATTTCCTACGTGGATGATAAACCACACGGCCTTGCTAAGTCTTATACCCCTCAGGGAAATCTTTTATATAAAGAAGAATGGAAGGAGGGAAATCTATTAGAAGGTGTTTACTACAGTCTTGACGGCACTATTTTAGCTAGTATATCCAAAGGGTCGGGTCAAAGAGCCGAGTTCAAGGAAGGGGCTCTTAAACAGCTTGTGGAATATCAAGAAGGAGAGGCAGAAGGACTTGTCAGCTGTTTTGATACTATGGGATCTCTTACAAATACCTATCATCAAAGAAATGAAAAGAAACATGGCGAAGAAAAAATCTACTACCCCATAACTCCAGCTAATAAAACATCTCAAGTAAAAATTCTCCTCAACTGGCAAGAAGACATTTTACAAGGAACCGTAAAAACCTGGTTTCAAGACGGTGTACAAGAAAGTCAAAAAGAGCTTTATCAAAACAAGAAAAACGGACCTTCTTTAGCTTGGTATAAAAATGGAAGCCTTATGCTTTCGGAAGAATATGAAAATGACCTCCTCATATCAGGGACGTACTATAAAAAAGGGGATAATAAACCCGTTTCTAATGTTAGCAACAAAAAAGGAACCGTATCTCTTTACGATCCCGATGGATACTTCTTAAAAAAAATCCCTTATGATAAAGGGCTTCCCCTTCTAGAAAAAGAATGACCTCGAAAGCATTACTTCGCTTACGAGCTCTACAACTTTTAACTACATTAGATGCTAAACGAAGAGAAGAGGCTGCTTTAGCAGCCTTTCTTTTTTTAAGCTCTCATCTGAAAAATACTCCTCAAAACGTTCTTTCTTTTGCAAGTAATCCTCTAGAGATAAATCTATGGCCCTCTAACCAATGGCTATTAAAAAATCACAAACTCTTCCTTCCTAAAATAGAAGATACTTCTCTTGTTCCCTATGAAGTTTTAAGTTTTGAGCAACTAGTCTCTTGCAAACACTCTATAAAAGAGCCTGATCCTAAGGTGTGCAGAAAAATTTCATTAGAAGAAATTGATCTGGTACTCGTCCCAGGTCTTTATTTTGATCCCCATTTTCATCGAATAGGGTATGGAAAAGGCTACTTCGATCGATTCCTCTCAACACTACCCAATGCACTAAAATGGGGTATCGGCTTTACAGAACAAAAAATGCCTAAGCTACCACAAGAAGCTCATGACATAGCTTTAGATAAAGTTTTCTTATTTTAACTGAAGAACTTGTCTTGAATAGAAACAAGCTTGCCGTGAAAAGCCATTCCCAGAGCTAAAATCTTTTGAACACCACGACTTTTTAGTTCCGTCACATAATGTAATGTTTGAATCTGCATGATAGCAGAATTCGCAAGTTCTTTAAGATTTTCTTCTTCTTTAGCTTTTTTAAATTCTAAAATAATGCCAAGCCTTTTAGCGTCTTTAGGAAATAAACATACATCGTATCTTCCAAGACCACTCTCTCTATTGGATTTAATTTCATAATTTTCTTCTTCCAAAGAAGCTAAAAGACCCAAAATAAAAGCATGATAGACTCTTTCAGGCTCATCTTTCGGAATATCATGGACGCTGAATATATCCATAATAAGTTTTTCAAATTTTCTTGAAAAAGCCTTAACATTTCCTGCTATCAAATCTTGCAAAAGATCTGACAAGGGAGTTGAAAATGTTTCTACGAAATAGTCTTGAATCATATCCTGAAAAAGAGTGGTAATCTCTTGATTTGGGATGGTTACCTTGCAAGAAAAGCGAGTTCTGGAAAGGTTCGGAATTTCAACTAAAGTTAAATATCCGCTAAAAAGAAGCAACCCCCAAATCGCCTCTTTAGAGTTTTTTAAACTAGCAAAAATAAGTCCTTCATCGACAAGTTTAGTGATAGTTCCCCCTAGAACAAGCGTTTCAAAGTCTTCTTTTAGAAAAACTCCTTTTTGCTTGAGCTGCTCTTTAATCAGCTCATTACCGCTAGTGCTAACCCAATACGGTTTTAATATTTTATGTTGTATGTAATTTAAAATAGACCATGGATTGTAGAGGGCATGAGATCCTATATGGTATCCATTATACCAGTCTCGAACATTCTTTAGCTTATCCACCATGTCATACTCTGTTAGTAAACCGAGGACCTCTTCTTCCAACAGGCCGAATTTATCGCTAAAGTCTTCGCTAAATACCGTAAAATTAGTGGCGTGATTTAGATCGGAAAAGATATTTTCTTTAGCTATACGTAAAATGCCTGTTATAACGCCTCTTTCTAAGCTAGAGTTACTCTTAAGGCCTTCTCCTAGCCAATTGCGCATAAAATTAACGATTTGAGAATAGTACCCATAAAAATAAGCCATGTGAATTGGGGCGTCGTACTCGTCAATCAAAATAACAACTCGACTATCATGATGGCGATGTAACCACGTTGAAAGCAGATACAAGCTTAGCTCGGTATTGGATTGATTAGCTTGTTGTCTTAAAATAGCATAAAAAATTTCTTTTTCTTCTTCTGATAGTTTTGGACTATCCAGTAGATATCTGTGCCGTTCAAATTCTTTTGCAATAAGCGTTTTTAGCTTTTCATAAGCGACTTCCCATGTTTCTTGTTTTACTCCTTTTAAAGTAAAAAATATTACAGGGTGCTTGCCTTGCAGACCTCGGTAGTCCGTTTGCCATATTTTATAAGGAAAAAAAAGGTGAGAATTGTTTTGTTCCGTTTTCTCAAAAAAATACTTTAACATAGACATATTGAGTGTCTTGCCAAAACGTCTGGGGCGAGGAATCAGAGCTAACTTTGTTCCACGTTCTATAATTTCTTGAATAAAAAGAGTCTTATCAACATAAGCACACCCCTCTTCAATTAATTCCTTATAGTCATCAATTCCTATAGATGATTTTCTCATTCCCCTCTCCATTTTCCGTTATTATAACCAAAATAAGTGATAACTTATAGAGGAATTACAGCTATTACTCGGAACAAGGGCAAGAGTACGATCCTGCGCATGTATTAGCCGAAATGGTAGCTCCTGCGGCAGCATCCATACAAGAAGAGTAGATCGTTCCGTCTAAGCAGTACCAATATACTTGATAAGGGGTAAGAGAATTGGAGTAGTTTTTAAAAGAAGAATTACTTTCTCCTTGCCCTATAGGATCTGAAGTACCTATCTGATCTTCTATATACATTTGTATATGAGAAGGCACCTGTTTTTCCGCAATATGAACTCCATTCGCTCCTATTACTTTAATACGCAAAGGAAAGGCACTATCATTATAAACGGAAAGGGAAGAAAAAGCTGAAACGCTAACACAAAGAAAAATAAATAAAAATCTCATGGATTATCCTTAAGGTTATCTTTTTTAGAAGAAGAACAGGACTTGCTGCCAGCCCCATCTCTAGCTCTTATAAAAGCTCCCGTAGACACCTTATCCGAAATGGAAAAAGTCTCTCCCTCTTTACAGTACCAATGCACTATAAGCGGCGTTATCGATCTGGCAGGAGCTTTCTTCCTAACAGCGAAGGTATTAACATCGCTCCAGTTCTTAGTTTCTTGCGGTTCTAAAAATAGTTCTCCTAAAGGTGTCCCGTCAGCCCCTTGAATGGTTACCCTTAACGGATAAACACTATCATTTTCTAAACGGAGACTTGCTGCTTGTAAGAACGTCGCACAAAACAAAAAAACAACTATTTTCTTTATCATAAATCCCACTATTTTAGTCCGAACTATCTAGGTAAGCCCATTTAAAGTCTAGAGTTCCTATAGAAGAAAGGATAACTCCTTTTAAAGAAGAATTTTGTAAATAATGATTGCGTAAGTGATAAAGAGGAATGAGAGGAAGGTCTTGCATCAAGATAGATTCACATTGCAGCAACTCCACCTTGCGAGCTTCCCCTTTTAATTTTTTTGCATTGTTTAATAAAGAACTATATTGTTCATTTTCCCATCCAGTGTTGTTACCAGATTCTTTTTTATACTTAAATATCTCTAAAAAGCTTTCGGGATCCGCATAGTCTGCAACCCAAGAACCTAAAGAAATCTGATAATCTTGATTTCCTACACGACTAAAGTATACTTTGATTTCATTAGCCTCAACAGCCACATCGATCCCAAGCGTTTGTTTCCAATCTTGTTGTACCGCTTGAGCAACTATTAGATTCTGATGAGCAGAAGCACATAAAAGAGTAATCTTAGGAAACATCTCTTGTAAAAGACCCAACTCTTCTAAACCTTTTTGCCAAAAGACTTTTGCCATCTTTATATCGGCATCTTGAAAATAGGTATTAATAGACTCAGGAAAAAATTGTAAAGCTACCTTCTGATGCCCTTGCAGGATATGCTCTACGATAGCTTGCCTATTAATTGCTAAGGCAAAGGCTTTACGGATATTTACATTATGAAAAGGCTCTTTTTCTATATTCATACGAAAAAAACGTGTTCCCGACATAGGAGCGGATCCTAGCAGTTTTTTCTCTTTTAATTCTTTAATCCGATCTAAAGAAAGAGTGGAAATCGGAGAGCCTGCCCAATCCAGTTCTTTATTTTCAAACATCTGCAGTTCCGTTTCTTGCTCTACCATCGTCATATAAATGGATGAAAGACGAACTTCTTTCGCATCAAAGTAGTTTTCATTTTTCACAATTTCAATAAAGTCATTATGTCTCCATTCCTTTAGCTTAAAAGGACCGCTAGAGATACATTCGGAAGGCGTGTTATCTATTTTTTGATTCACGGGGAAAAATATAGGGAAGGAAAGAATTTCAAAAAAATAAGGAACGGGATTTTGAAGGTTTATTTGTAAGGTTTTTTCATCAATTTCATAGATGCCTAAATCGGAAGAAGATTTTTTCCCTTCTTTGACTTCTTTTGCATTTTTAATACAAAAGAGCTGGTAAGCATTTTCGGAAAGAAAATCGGGAGAAAGTGCTGTTTTCCAGGCGTAGATAAAATCTCCCGCAAGGATTTTATCTCCATTACTCCAATAGGCTTCTTTTAAAGTAAAGGTATAAGATAGTCCATCTTCACTCACATTTACATCTTGCGCTAGAGCTAGCTCAGTTTTTTCTTCTTTTCCGACTCTTGTTAGTCCCTCAAACAACATACCCATTAGATTTCTTTCCCCTGAAGAACGAGATTTTCTAGGATCTAATGTTTTAGGATCATCTACAATATTTATTCTTACGGTTGCTTTTTTAGAATCTACTTTAGGTTTAGACCCGCAAGAAAATGTAAAAGAAAGAAGAAATATAAAAAGATAAGATAGCAATCGCATGAAGTCCCCCAGGTTCCTCTTAAAAAGGGAACATAACTTATTATTGATTTATTTCACATCAAACAATAGCATAAACCATTTACGGATAAAGGTAAAATCATGGAATCTACATTTTACACAAACGAACCTGTTGTAAATATGAGGCAGTACCCGACACATACATCCAAAGTTGTTTCTCAAACGATCTTTGCCGAGAAAATAACCATACAAGATAAAAATGGAGATTGGATTTGTATCATTACTTCCGACGGTTATACGGGATGGGTACCGAAAAGCTCTATTATAGAATGCAAAAAGCCGTATGAACCTTCTTTAAAAACTTCTCGCTTGGCATCTCACATCTATGAAGTCAAAGATAACGAATACGGTCCCATAAAAATCCTTCCTTTCGGTTCTAGCTTACATACATTAGACTTAAATGATCCAAGATGGATAAAAGTTCTACTGCCTGATGGACTTGAAGGTTACATACAAAAAGGAGATGTGACTTTTGAAAAAAGCTTATCTCATAAAAATGAGCTCGCACTTTTTAGTCAAAAATTTTTAGGATTGCCCTACACATGGGGTGGACGTTCAAGCTTCGGATATGATTGTTCAGGTTTTATACAGATGCTTTATAGTCAAATAAGCATATCTTTACAAAGAGATGCCAAACAACAGATCCTTGATTCACGATTTAAAAATATACCCATAGAACAAATACAATCGGGAGACCTCATTTTTTGGGGTAAATCTCAAGAAACAATTTCTCATGTAGGTATGTCTGTAGGAGAAGGAAATTTCATTCATTCGGTAGCTATAGAAAATAAACCTTGGATCCGTATAAGTACTTTATCGGATCCCGAGTGGATAGAGAATTCACCTTCTCGCCTCTACCGAGAAATTCGACAGCTCATATCAAGGTAAAGAACGTAGAATTTTTAAAGTAGTCTCTTCAACCCACTCTTTTTCTGCTTTAGCCATAGCTGAAGCAATTGGCTCTAGTAGAGTTTTTTGAACTTCCGTATCAGCTTGTAAGTAATTTTCTTCTTCCATTTTTTTTTCCATAGCCTCGTGAAAAGGCTCTTGAATTTTTGTAAATTCTCCTATGAATTCCTGCTTTAGCTTTTTTGACCAACCATCTACAGAGCTTATGAAGTCAGCAACTTCGGGAATATTTGCTAAAGACGCTCTTACCTCTTCTATTGCGTTTTCTTCATCTTGTGTCGTAATTTTGGAGCATCTAAAATAGTTCATTCCTTCCGTAACAATAGGTAAGTTGAATTCTTTTTCTTTTTTTAACCGATTTTGAAATCCTAGATAAACTTCTATAGGATCTACCGTGTCTACATAGTTTATTCCATCTATACGGATTATCTTATTCGGATCATAACCTCTATTTGGATCACATACAACTCTATGTCGAATAACAAAATCCGTAGAGATTTTATCTATTTTATCTAAAGCAAAGGCTCCTTTTAAAATAGAGGCCATTGCAGGAAGATCTTGATCTTTTGCAAGGAATATCATCTTATTTAACTCTATAGCATTTAAAAATAGAGCCGACCTATCTACGCAACTTGTTAAAGCCTCACTTAAAGCTATTTGGAATGTTTCTTTAAATTCAGGTTTTTTAGAAACTAAGTCTAAAATAGAAATAATCCTTTCAGCAAAGAAAGCTTGTGCTTGTGAAGTGCCTTCTATAAAGTCACTAGCTGTTTTTAGTTTGTCCAGCCAAGTATGGATTTGATTGAAAAATCTTGCATC
>JAZKAC010000106.1:0-3407 GCA_040389325.1 Chlamydiota bacterium
GAATTAAAGCCTTAGCAAAAGTTGCAGTAAGCACCTTATACACACAATATAACTCTAGAAATAACTCCTCTATAACTTTCATAGGCTCAAGCTTTGATACAACCCCCGGTTTCTCTAAAGAAAAAGGCTTGGATAATTACGGAACATTAAGACCCGTGACAGAAACCTTTATAGGCCTTGCATGGGGCTCTTATTTCTGCAGTGATAAATTCCATATGGACCTATCCGTCGGATACGATTTTAATGTATTTTGGGATTACAACATGACGTTTGCAACAATTAGTCAAACAGTTGGCAACATGTGTCTACATGGAATGAACATCCAACTGCAGTTTGATTTTTAGAAGGAATTACCGAATCTTCATTACATCTCTTGTCTTTTCTTAGGTTTTTTGCCATACTGCAAAAAAACCTAAGAAAAGAGCTTATGAGCATGCGAAAAAGAGCCTACTTGCACTCCCCCTTTTGTGAAGCTAGCATTAGCCAAGACAATCGCTTTTTACTCCTTCAGTTTATCTTGAAAGAGCTTTTTCTTTCCCATTCCCTTTGCCAAACTCCTAATAACAAATCTCTTTTATGCTTTCAAACGTTCTCCCCTCTTAACCTCTCTACATTAATAGAAAGCGCTCCTCTGGATAGAATCCAAGAACATGTATCTTTAATCCCGTTAGCCTTCCCTTTTAAAGGGGTAGAAACGGGTATCTTTACCCATGCTCTTTCCAACACGGTAACCTTACTCTATAATCTCGGTAAATCTTCTATTTTACCCGAAACCTTTTCTTCTCAAATAGCAAATTATCTAAGACAAATGTTTTTCTTACTTGAACCTTTCGTAGAAGAATGTAAAAATGATGGGAGTTTTTTATTTTTTTTACTTTCAAACCATAAAGACATCAGCTTGCTATCTCACTCCAAATACCTTTCTTCTCTACTTAAAAAGCTCCACCCTCAAGGATTACCCTTTATTCAAGAATACATATGTGATCACTTTTATAAAAAAGGCTTTGCTTATTTGATTCCTGAAATCAAATCCCTTGTAAGACAACTTAAAAAAAGTGAAGTTTCATGAGTTTGACGAGGGATATGCTAATTACCCAAGCTATTTCATTTATTAAAGAAAACCTTCCTCCCGATTCTAGGATGCTTGTCCCTAAAAGGTATATAAAAGCTATAAAGCCTCCCGCCTCCCCTAAAAAAGTAGAAAAGATAGAACCTGCCCCGTTTTTTCAACCGATTATAGAAAGAAAAACAAAAGAAAAGCCAGTCCTTCTTCAAGAGGCTCTTATTGAAAAAGCTCCCGAGAAAGCCACGAAAGAAAGACCTCTTCTTTCCTTTGCCGATTTTAATAAAATCCTCCAACGCTTTTTCCCTTACTTTATTCTTAAAGAAAGCCCTCCCGACGACAGGACAGCGCTTGCCATGTCAAATCCTTCTTATATACAAGCTTTAGAAGCAGATGTTGTCATCTTCTCTTTCCAAGAAAGCCAAGAATCCGACTTATTTTTGCAAAATATAAGCCAAGCCATCACACGCTATCACACACCCGCTTCTATATTCTTTGTAGCTTCTTGCAAAACGGAAGATGAGCTCTCTTTATTTTTAGAACAAATGCAAGCAAAGGTTGTTCTAACAACTTCTGCCGTGCTTCAAAAAAAACTTTTTCTCCCTTTCATAAAAGAACTACCCGTTTCTTCAGAGCACTATCTCCATAAAAGTCGAATGATTCTTTTAGAACCCTTTACTCACTATTTTACGCACCCTCAGAAAAAAAAGGCCCTTTGGCAGACCCTATGCACCCTCCTCAAAAACCCCAATATGCCGGCGTCATCTTAGATAGAGCCGTAGATAAAGTTTTGGATTATGCGATCCCCCTTAACTTGCAAGACAACATACGCGTGGGATCACGCGTAGTTGTCCCCATACAAACATCGACCGCTAAAGGAACCGTATGGCAGCTAAGCACCACTACTTCCATCTTACAAACTAAACCTATTTCAGAAGTAGCCATAGAACCTTCCGTCTTAACGGAAGATCTTATCCAACTGGCTAAGTGGATGTCTTTTTACTATGCAGCGCCTTTATATAAAGTATTAAAAATCATCTTACCCGAACATATAAGAGAACATCAAAAGCAGATGGTAGAAAAAAAGGTTGTAAGCCTTGTCTCTAAAGAAGAGCTCACTTCTTTAGCCCTGGAATGCGAGTCTAGATTCCCTGCTAGAGCAGCTATTCTTCATGCTCTTTTAAAAAAAGGTGACTTAATCTCCATTAGCAACCTAGCTAAAGAAGCTAAAACCTCAGTAGCTCCCATCAACACCCTTGTTAAACAAAATATCCTCTCATTACAAGAAGCCCCTAAAGAGGCTTCTTCCGTGTTTGAAGCAGACTACTTCCTCTCCCCTCCCAAGAATCTTTCAGAAGAACAGATGAAAGCGTTTACCTCCATAGCAACCGACATCACAAAAAATTCTTTTGCCACACACCTTATCTACGGCGTTACGGGAAGCGGCAAAACGGAGATCTATCTACAAGCCATCGAACTTGCCCTTTCTCAAGATAAGGGCGTTATCTTTTTAGTGCCCGAGGTAGCTTTAGCCACTCAAACGTTAGAAAGACTAAAGAGCCGTTTTGCTGAAAAGATTGCCGTCTTACACCATAGGGTCGGTAGCGCCGAAAGAAAAAGCGACTGGCATAAAATCCAATCTAAAGAGGTGCGTATCATCGTAGGAGCAAGATCCGCTATCTTTAGCCCTATCCCTCGCCTCGGACTCATCATCATCGATGAAGAGCAAGAAACCTCTTATAAGCAATCGGGAGGAAGCCCCTACTACCACGGAAGAGATGTAGCTATCATGCGAGCTAAGTTCTCGGGAGCCGTAGCCATCTTGGGAAGCGCAACGCCAAGCTTAGAAAGCTATCAAAATGCCCTACTTAGCAAATACACCCTAAGCACCCTAACACATAGACCAAATACAGCTACCTTGCCTAAAGTGCATATTGTAGATATGAAAGAGGAGTTTATCCGAAAAAAAGGGTGGACCCTTTTTTCGGATCCCCTTCTTTCCGCCATTAAAAAAAGATTGAAGCTGGGAGAGCAATCTCTTCTCCTTTTAAATAGAAGAGGCTACCACACCTCTCAAGTATGCCTACAATGCTCTTATACATCTAAATGCCCCCACTGCGAAGCACTCTTGACCTTCCACTTAGATGAAAATAAGCTACACTGCCACCTTTGTGATTACAAGATCTTTCCTCCAAGGACTTGTCCCTCATGTAAAAGTGAGACTCCCATGAAGTTTAAAGGAGCTGGGACAGAAAAAGTGGAAAAGGCTTTATATAGTATCTTCCCCGAGTGTCGCATCTTACGGATGGATGCCGATACAACGACAAAAAGAGGAAGCCATGAG
>JAZKAC010000107.1:0-11507 GCA_040389325.1 Chlamydiota bacterium
TTCCTTCAGTAACTTCGTAATCTGTTTCTTTTTCTTTAGCCATTTTTACCTCTTTTAGTTTTCCATTCCTTGTACAGGTTTTCTGCAATTTTTAATCTAGAGTGAATTAGTTCTATGTCTTGCTTCGGAGTTTCGATGCCTTTTTTACTCTTCTTTTGAAAGGCGTGAAGGAATAACTATTACCTCTTCAAATCGCACTGTATAGACAGCTCTAAAGGTGCCTTCTTTACAATTGTCAGCAAGCTCGATAACACTAGCTCCTCCGAATCCCTTTAAAATCTTTCCTATGTCCGGCATTTTCCCATTTTGAGCTTGATGGAGCCCAAATCCAAAGTCATCTAGTACATCATCCGGCATTTCCATGAAATCGCGCTTTGATGATGCAACCCATAAGAGGGGCCGTTCTGTGGAGGTATCGTTCATTCCATTTTCTCCATTATACCAATATTGGAATTAAAATATACAATGAACGTCATTTATTCGGAATGAAAAACATCTGGTATTTGCAAAGTGCTTAGTTCTGGTGGCTTTAAGGAGCTGCATTTACCTCTAAAAGTTGAATACTATTTTTCTTAAGTAGGGAGGCGTGATGACTATTCTGTAATTGTCTCACAAGCTGTGAGACTTTTGCTCAAGATGGTAAAGTCGTGGGTTTTATGTGATTATTGTGGCGAGTTTTTGGTGAATGGATTTTCAGTAAGTAAATTTTTTATTTTATAAACTTCACCGTAAGTTGGTCTATGGCTTATTTTTGGTTCGATAGAAATACACGAGCCCATATAATACTCTCCAAGATTAAAACAGGGGGAAAGCGGTGATTAAACATAAGTTTATAGTAGGAATTGGCTTATCTGAAGTAAGAAAAGTTCCCGGTTACCATGATGAGCCACTGAAAGGCCAAAGGAAGGGGCAAAGATCGATTAGGCTAAGCAGAAGCTATCGAGCAATCTATGTAATAGAAGAGGAAAAAAACATGAGTACTAAAAAAATGTGAATCAAAGACTCATCAATAAATTGGAGTCTGTTGCTGGCTGCAGGCTTACTTTTGGAAATTTAATAAAGTCAATTCGTTTAGGCGAAGGGATGACGCAAGAGAGTTTTGCTTTGCTTTTAATGATTTCTAAGCAGTGTCTATGTGACATCGAAAAGGGAAGGAGATGCGTGAGTCCTAAATTGGCTGCCAAATATGCAGATATTTTAGGCTATTCCAGAGATCAATTTATCAGACTCTGTCTTCAAGATATTCTTGAAAGAGATGGCTTTCACATGCTTGTTTTTATAGAAGCTGCTTAAAACTAACTCACGCCAGGGAAAGGGGCATCGTATCTTTAGTTTGCATTTAAAAATTAGGCAAGGCTAGCAACTTGCGTTATTACGGCGTCTTACTAAGGAAAAAAATTTAGAATTCGATTTTTCAGTTTTTACAAGAGCTAAGAAGGCTCTATTTGCTCCAGTCTTTTTTCTAGCTTTTCGATTCTTTTTACGTAGTCGGCAATCTTTCTTAGGTGGACTTGTTGTCTATTGTACTCGGCTATAGGTAAGGCGGGGGCTCCTGAATAGGCTCCTTTAGTAGGCATGGATTTGCTAAAGCCGCTTTTAGAAGCTAGCATAACGCCATCACCTATTTCTATATGTCCTACAATGCCGCACTGGCCTCCAAATACAACGTGTTTTCCTGTTTTGGTAGAGCCCGAGATTCCAGTTTGCGCAACGATGAGATTATGAGGTCCTAGTTGAACGTTATGTCCTATTTGTACTAGGTTGTCGATTTTTGTTCCTTTGGAGATCAAGGTCTTCTTGAACCGTGCTCTATCAATTGTCGTATTAGCACCGATTTCTACGTGATCTTCAATTTCTACGATGCCCAGTTGATCAAGCTTGCTGTGGACCCCTTCTGCGCTTGTTGAAAAACCGAAGCCACAAGATCCTATGACGGCTCCCGGTTGGATGACGACATGGTTGCCTAAGATGCATTTTTCTCTTATGGTTACGTGGGGATGAATAAGACAGTTATGACCTATTCGAGCTCCTGCTCCTATAGAGACGTGAGAGAAGATTTGTGTATGGTCATCAATTCTAACCCCGTGATCGAGGGTCACGTAGGGACCTATCTGAACATTTTTTCCTAAGATAACGGAAGGGTGGATGATTGCTGTTTCGTGAATTCCTGCAAATCCCGTTTTATTATAAGGGCTACTTAAAAATAAGGTTGCAACTTCTTGAAAAGCAAGAGAAGGGTTTTCAGAGAGGATGTAGTTTCTGCCTGTAGGTCTATCTACGGTAGGGGGGATGAAAACCACCCCTGCCGCAGATCGAATCATAGACTCTTTATAACGCAAGTTAGCTAAAAAAGAAGCATCTTCGGAGGAGGCTGACTCTAAAGATTCCACACCTGCAATGAGGTGGTTTGGATCTCCTATGAGCTCGGCTTTTAATAAAGTTGCCAGTTCCTGTAATGTGTATTTTTTAGCTTCTTCCATAAAAAAGATCCTATTTTTCTGCTTTTGCTTGGTTTTTCATATCTTCTTCGTAACGAGCATCCATTTCTTTAACGACATCGTTTGTGACGTTTAAAGAAGGGCTAGCGTAGAAGCAAGCTTCTTGGTTTAAAACAGCATCCAATTTTTTTACTTTAGCTACCGTTTCCGATGCAGAAGCGATCTTAGTGCTGATTCCTTGTACAATCTTCATGTTGGTTTGGTTTAGCACTTGGTAGTACTGGTTTTGGTAACGCATAAGTTCTTCATTTAAAACGCGTACTTTCTCTCTTAGCTCGCCGTCCGCTTCAGGAGATAATCCATCCATGTATTCGGAGTCATTTAGCTTTCCTGCTAAATCATTAAGCTCTTTTTCTGTCGCTTCCAGGTGAGTCCCTAGTTGTTTTTTAAGATTTTCAAAGTTAGCTTGCTCTGATTTTCCTACTTTAGAATCGGAAATGCAGGTAGCAAAGTTGACAACACCGATGCTGTCGGCAGATAATACTGCAGAAAGAGCGCAAAGAACTGCTATTTTATGGAACATTTTCTTATTCATATAAAAACTCCTTGATGTTAAAATTGACCACCCATGGAAAAGAAGAATTCTTTTACCTGGTTGTGACTTTTTGGATTTACGGGAAAACCCCATCCTACGACCATAGGTATTCTGTTAAGTAGGTCGATTCTGGCTCCGACACCATAACTGAGGCGCATTTTAGGGATCTGAAATCTGTGCATGGAAAGAGCTCCTGCGTCCGCAAAGACAAATAGGTCGAGCATTTTAACGACCTCTTGTAGGTATTCAACGGATAAAAGAGTAGAAGAGATTCCTCCCTTAGGATCGTGAGTCTTAGAAAATGCAGGTCCAAGTTTAAAAGGCTTATAACCCCTTACGCTATTTTCTCCCCCCATAAAGAAACGCTCGCCCATAGGAATGTCAAAGGGTTGGTGAGTCTTTAAAACAGGTTCGATAAAGCGAAGATCAAAGCGATATTTCATAATACCGCGACGCCATAAGGGTGTGTAGTAAGAGTTGACATAGCCAAAGCGTAGGAAACAAAAATCTCCACCGACTCCCGCAAATTCCCCTTCGATGAACGATCTGAAGCCTCTTCTTGGCTTCATGGCGCTATCTGTCGAGTCAAAGGTGATGGAGGAGCCTACCGCGGATATAAGACCGCTTGAGCCTGCTTGCTGCTGCTCTTGAGAGGATGTATCACGGCTGATGTGCGACATGGTGTTTTTGATTCGATACTTAGTTCCGAAAGTCCAAAACGCATTTAGAGGATAAGATGCGTAGACAGAACCCCCGATATTATTGATGTGGTAGTCTTTGGATTGTAGATCGCTTCTGGAGTAGGTGCTTTCAAATCCGACTCTCCAAAGAGTATCTCTAAAGTAAGGAGTCATCCAAGAAACCGTGTAAGATGTTTGTTTGGATCCGAAGCTTGCCTTGGCACGCACAAACTCTCCTCCGCCCCGAACCGCGGAAAGACCGTCTTTAAAGATGCGGGGAATCCCTGCGTAGTTAAAGTTGCTTTCAACTAGATCCAAGCCTCCGAAGACATCATCTGCCGTGCTAAATCCGAAAAATAAGCTGATGTTACCTGTTGTCGTCTCATCAACTTCAATGTAAACATCTCGATAGTTTTCTCCGAGCAAGACATCATCTTGTGTTCTTACGGCATAGACGTTAACACTTTTGAAGTACCCAATGCTTTCAAGTCTTTGTTGTGTGATCTTAAGTTTTGCAGAATCGAATGTTTCGCCGGGAACAAGAAGAGACTCTCTTAAAATCACATGGGCTTGAGTCTGAGCATTACCGATAACGTGGACAAGACCTATCTTATACTGCTCTCCTTCCGAGATCCAAAATTCTACGTTGTAAAGAGTCTCGTCGGAGACAAGCTTTGTTTCATATTGGACATTCGCCTCGATGTAGCCTTTTCTTCCGCAAAGATCTTTAATGTTTTGTGCCGTAAGGCGTAAGTTCTCGGGTGAATAGATGTCACCTGGTCTAGCGATGAATCTTTTTTCTACTTCTTCATCCGAAAAAATCTGATTGCCGTTGAAGGTGATTTTACCGAAATGATAGATAGGTCCTTTATCGGCTGTAATGTCGATAATGATTCTTCCGTCTTTTTCGGCTTCTTTGACGGCGATTTTTACTTTAGCGTCCGCATAGCCTTTATTTTGTAGATAGTTGACAATCGTCAGCTGATCTTGCTCTAAAGCTTCTTCTCGGTAAATACCAGATCCCGTTACCCAGCTGAGTAAGAGATTGTATTTTTTTGTATAAATCATCTCCAGAAGTTGACTTTGCTCATCTTTTGAAAATCCCGTTAGGACAATGTTCTCAATTTTACCCGAGCGTCCCTCTTCTACGGTGATATCTATGTCTACTTCGTTCGTTTTAACATCAAGGTTCGTTCTGTATTGTAGCTGAGACTCGAAATACCCTTTTTTGATGTAATACTCTTTAACTTTGTTAAAAGCCTTGGTAAAACCTTGCCTGTTAAAGATGGCGGTAGGTTTGATGCCAAGCTCTTTTTGAAGAGTCTTTGTCTTGATATGTTGATTTCCCTGCCAGTGAATGGATCGAATGACGGGTCTTAGCCATATTTTCAAGGTGATGTAAAGGGCTCCGTTATGCACTTCCAAAAGAGGCTCTATGCGATCGTATTCTTCGGAAAGAGTTTTTAGATCTTCATCGAAAGTAAGCTGAGAAAAGGGATCTCCGATTCTTGTCTTCAGTTTGTTTAACACCGTGCTATTTTCGAAAGAGGCGTTGGGAGGCAGCTGCTCTGCAATGATTTCTATATTCCCTACAGACATTCGATCATACGAAGCCACAATAGGAGAAGATTGATCCCCTATCAGGGGGAGGTGTGCTGCTGTAAAGCAAAAAGCGGATAGATAAGTTAAGAATCGATTACTCATTGGCAACTCTCTGTTGAATAGATTTTTCTGTTAAGACGGCCCATGATAATGAAACGCCTGGAATATTTGCAACAACGGCTAAAATTGAAGCCGACCTAATAAGGCTCTTGTTAGGGTGCCAGGGTCTACATAATCCAATGCGCTTCCAAGAGGAATACCGAAGGCAAGTCTAGAAATGGATAGGTTCCAATTTTTCATTTCTTCTTTTAAAAAAAGAGCCGTAGCATCTCCTTCCAAAGTAGAATCCAGAGCTAAAATGACATCTTTAATGTTGTGTGATTCGATGCGATTCTTGATTTTTTGCACATCGATTTTTTCGATGTTTTGTCCTTGTAAAGGAGAAAACACTCCTCCGAGTACATGATACAGTCCCTTAAAAACGCGAGTTTCTTCGATAGGATAGATATCTTTGGCGTAAGATACGATACAAAGAGCTTGCGTATCTCTTTTAGTCGTATCGCAAAATTCACAGAGGGTGTCTCCTTTTAAGCAGTGGCAGGTAGGACAGTGCTTTATTTCCTTAGAAAGAGATGTAATGGTCTGAGAAAGAAGTTCTAAAGATTCTACATTCCACTCGATAAGCCTAAAGGCGTAGCGCTCTGCTGTTTTAGCTCCGACTCCCGGGAGTTTTCTGAGCTGAGCAATCATTTTTTGAATTTGAGGGGGGAGTTTTGACATAATCATCCTGTTTTTTTGTTGAGATTTAAGCACGTAAAAGAAAAAACGGGAAGAATAAAAAAAAGTTTTTTCTTATCTTAAAATTCTCCTTCCGTTTTTTTATATGGGGCGGTAGAATTATTACAGTCAAAGTTTTATGTTTTACTTGAGGGATCTTTGTGCTAAAAAAAGCGAAAATCGTGGGAACCGGTTCCTATTTACCTGAAAAAGTGCTTACAAACCAGGCTTTAGAAAAGATGGTGGACACTTCGGATGAGTGGATTGTCTCTAGAACAGGGATGAAAGAGCGAAGAATTGCTCGAGAAGATGAATTTACTTCCGATATGGGCTATGAGGCTGCTGTTAAAGCCTTGGAAGACGCGGAAATTACGGCTGATGACGTAGATTTTATTTTAGTAGCTACTCTTACCCCTGATTATACCTTCCCTAGTACGGCTTGCTTACTGCAAGCGCGTCTTAAAGCAGATAAAGCTGCCGCGATGGATATTCAAGCAGCTTGTACGGGGTATTTGTACGCACTTGCTCTAGCTAAGAGTTTTGTAGAGTCGGGCATGTATAACACGGTTCTTATTGTTGCCTCGGAAAAGCTTTCTTCCATTGTTAATTATAAAGATAGAAACACCTGTATTTTATTTGGAGACGGAGCCTCTGCTTGTGTAGTTAGCTCTCGTTCAAAAAAGAGAAGTCTTTGTCTTAGCAATGTTCGGTTGGGAGCCGATGGAACTCTTTCTGATCTTTTGATCCTTCCTGCAGGGGGAGCTAAAGCTCCCGCCTCGGTAGATACGCTTGCCGCGGATATGCACTATCTTAAAATGGAAGGTAAAGAGGTATTTAAGCATGCCGTCCGAAGGATGGAAGCTGCGAGTAAAGAGTGCATGGATCAACTGGGATTGGAAGAAAAAGATATAAATTGGATTGTTCCTCATCAAGCGAACATGCGGATTATCGAAGCGATAGCCAAGAGATTTAACGTCTCCATGGAAAAAGTATATATAACGATCCATAAATATGGAAACACCTCGGCTTCTTCCGTAGGCATTGCCTTAGATGAACTTCTTAAAGAAAAAGAGCTGCAGGTAGGAGACAATCTTCTGTTAACCGCTTTTGGGGCTGGATTGACTTGGGGGGCAGCGATTTTAACGGTAGAGGGGGAAGATGAGTCATCATAAAATATGTTTTTTATTTCCTGGTCAAGGATCTCAGTATGTGGGAATGGGTAAGGATTTTTATGAAAAATTTGAAGTAGCTCAAAAAGTCTTTGATAAGGCAGATGAGGTATTAGGAAAGAGCTTTTCTCAGCTTTTATTTGAAGGTCCCATGGAGGAATTGACGTTAACAAAAAACAGTCAACCTGCTATTTACGTGATGAGTTTTGCTATTTATCAGGTGTTTTCAGAGTTGTATCCTAACGTGACTCCTTATGCATGTGCGGGTTTAAGTTTAGGTGAGTATACGGCGCTTGCTGCGAGCGGAAGGATCTCTTTTGAAGAAGGTCTTAGGCTGGTTGCTAAAAGAGCCTCTCTTATGCAAGAGGCTTGCGAGATCTCTTCTGGTTCCATGAGGGTTGTTTTAGGTTCTGAAGAGTCTTTCGTTGCTTCCGTTTTATCTTCGCTTCAAGGAAAAGATGTTTGTATTGCTAATATAAACTGCCCTGGACAAATTGTGATTGCAGGAACGAAAGTCGGATTGGAAGAAGCCTCTCTTAAATTAAAAGAAGCGGGAGCTAAAAGAATCTTACCTCTTGAGGTCTCGGGAGCTTTTCACAGCAACCTCATGTTGCCTGCTAAAGAAGGGCTGACTCCCTTTTTACTGGAAGCGCACCTAAAAGATACTCCCGTTCGATTTGTGATGAACACCGTTGGAGGCTTTGTAGAAGATTTACAAAAAATTCGTGAGAACTTGATAGATCAAGTTACGGAGCCCGTTTATTGGCAAAAAGGGATAGAAGAGATGGAGCGAGAGGGAGCCACTCATTTCATCGAAATGGGCTGTGGGAAGACCTTGCAGGGGATGAATAAGCGAATTGGGGTGAAGGCTCCGACATGCAGTATAGAAAAAGTGGAAGAGTTGGCGAATATAGAGGAGTTTTTACATGTTACTACTTGAAGGTAAAAAAGCGATCATCACCGGAGGGACTGCTGGGATTGGAAGAGAGATTGCTAAGGCATTTGCGACTAAAGGTGCTCATGTTGTGGTGTTTGGGACAAATGAAGAAAGAGCTCAAGAAACTTTGGAAGAGTTGCAAAGATGTAAATCGGTAGAAGGGCAAAGATTTGATAGGAAGATAGTCGATGTTGCGAGTAAGTCTTCCGTAACGGAAGCCATAACCTCTTTATTGACCGATTTTGGTCCTATCGACATTCTTGTTAACAATGCAGGAATTACTCGAGATACCCTTTTAATGAAGATGTCGGAAGAAGATTGGGATGCCGTTTTAGATACAAATTTAAAATCTACCTATAACACATGTCAAAATATTATTAGATCAATGTTGAAAGAACGCTCCGGTAAAATTATTAATATTTCTTCTATTGTCGGGCTAGTCGGGAACGCGGGGCAATCAAATTATGCGGCTTCCAAGGCTGGTATGATCGGATTTACCAAGGCTCTTGCTTTAGAAGTGGCATCCAGAGGGATTTGTGTTAACTGCATTGCACCCGGGTTTATTCAAACTCGCATGACGGATGTGTTGACAGAAGCTCAGAAAGAGGCTATTCTTAAAAAGATACCAATGGGAAAGCTTGGAACTTGTGAAGATATAGCCAATGCGGCCGTTTTTCTTGCAAGCTCGCTTTCTAATTATATTACGGGCCAGGTTCTGACCGTTGACGGCGGAATGGTCATGTAGTAAAGATTTAACTTATATTTTGAACCTTAAGGAAACATATGTCAGTAGAAAAAGAAGTAATAGATATTGTTGTGGAGCAACTTGGAGTGAATCCGGAAGACGTAACTTTGCAAAAATCTTTTGTAGAAGATTTGAATGCGGATTCTTTGGATCTTACAGAGCTCATTATGACATTTGAAGAAAAATTCGGTTTTGAAATTTCAGAAGAAGAAGCTGAAAAATTAAGAACTGTTGGCGACGTTGTGACTTACATCACAAAAAAAGCTGGTTAA
The DNA here is from genome assembly GCA_040389325.1 of Chlamydiota bacterium. GTDB lineage: Bacteria > Chlamydiota > Chlamydiia > Chlamydiales > Rhabdochlamydiaceae > CAIJXB01. Next base: position 9,216 of record JAZKAC010000107.1, read on the forward strand.
TGTAAAAAATAGACTCGGAAGATATTCCGAGTCTATTTCTCTTTCTTCTCTTTTTTAAGTAATCTTTTCCAGCCTTCCGCCGTTAAAATTCTAACTGGTTCCTCTTTTTGAGGTTTAGGTTCTTCCTTCGGTGTTTTTTTCCACATTTAATTGCCTTTGTTTATGTGCTTATACTGTTAATTCTGTTCGTTTTTAATTAGCATGTCAAATTAATTATTTTAGCTATTGTTATAAGTTGTTGTTGTATAGTATTGTTGTGATAATATGTTTAGGGGTGGGTATGTTTAGTTGTTTCGTTACTGAAAAAAGATATCTTATGGAAGCTTATGCTCGAGTAGACCGAGAGGATGAGTATTCACGGCAATTAGAATTGGCAAATAAGGTGTGCTGTCTAGTCGGTATGATTTCTTTTGCGCCCCAGGAGATATCAGCATTTTTTAGTGGCAATCCAGGATCGTCCTTCGGTCGTTGTGTGTGTGTTTCGGCTTTAGCGTGTTCGACCACTGTCTTGTGTTTTCCTCTGCCGACGGCGCCTGATGAGATTGTACCGATAGATGAAATCGTAGTCGCAGAAAGAGCATTAGCTAGGTGTTGTATGGAAAGACCTCAAAGGATTGCTGAAATTGCTGTGATAGAAGACACCTTTATCCCTGTAATAGCAGCAAAACTCACCTCTTCTCGTGTCATAACAGATAAAAAAGGAAAAGAAAAAACGATTGCACCCATTCCAGATAGTCTGGCTGTAATTATCGCGCAGTTTGCAGCAAAAACTTCGGACAAAAAGACAGGTCCCATTAAAGATGTGAATAAGAAATCGGCACTGCATGCGGGCAAAGCTGTCTATAGTGCGATAAAGATTTTAGGGGATCGTGTTCCCATAGGTATAGAACCTATGGATAGAGGTTTTCTTAACACGGAAGCCATGAAAAAGATTGTTTAGTTGAGTTTTCGTTTTTTAGAAGGATTTTTCGCTTGTAAAGGGTTATCTCTTAAATCTATATCGCAAATAGCCTGCGGCCTTTTAGTGAATTGATTGTGACTAAGATCTATGTTTGTCTTTTTAGGTATTTTGGAAAGATCAATGGATTCAAGTTTGTTATAGGAAAGATATACCCTTTCCAATTTATGCGCTGGCGAGGGGAGTTTAACACTTTCCAGATCATTCCCCATTAGGCTTATAGATTTTAGATTCTGCATTTTAGAGAGATCCACGCCTTTAAATTTATTATAATCGAGCTGGACTTCTTCTAAACTAGGAGAGAGAGTAATGGTTTCAAGCTTATTTCCTCCTATGTTTAGCTTTTTTAGGTTAGGCAGAAGCGGGATTTCTGCGGAGGTAAGATCGCAGTTAGAAAGATCTATTGTTTTTAAATTAGTCATGACAGGGGGGATAGAAATAGTTTTTATTGAATTGCGGGAGATGTTTATTGATTCTAGTTGAGGGAAATATCGCAAAATCCTTGAGGGGAAGTAGGTCAAATTCAGCCCTTCTAAATCTAATCTGCTTGAGGAGTTTTTAAAACAACTTAAGATTTCTTTTGTAGCAGTGTCCGTCCCGTCTCTTGCTCCATGCCCTGCAGCCTTCGTCCTCCATTCTTCCAGATCCAAGACTTCGTCAATTTCCTCAGGCGAGCGTCGACGTAGCTCTTCTAAAGGAAGCTCGCGTAAATGGTTTAGTTGACGCTCTTCAAGTAAAGAGCCTGATTTTCGGAAGGCTTGATTTATTGTTCTCTCAAAAACTCTAGAGCAGCTTGTGCTATCGATGTGATTGTCTCTATTAACTTTCTGTAGAAAACCAGTTATGTTATTGACTGTCTTTTCGTCGCTCGTAGCGTCTGTGATGGAAATAATTTTATCAAGCAAGACTTTCATTCTGTCGGATTCTGATGAGGTGTGTGAAGTGTGAGGAATTTCTGTGTTATTTGATTTTAAAAAAGATTCCACCTCTTTATTAGCCTGAGAAAGTCTAGCGTTGTCGAGTTGGTTTTTGGCTAAGTCTGTGGCTAAGGAGAAAGCGAAGAGGTGTAGCATGTTTGAAACTCCTATAAGTATTTTTAAATTAATAAATTTTATTGATGTATATAATGTATCTGGTGTTTTGTTGCATTAAGCATACATCCGTTTTAATTATTTGTATCACATATTAATATAGTTTGTCAATAGGTCGGTCTTTTTTTAGCTTTGGTTGTAGGTAGGAAATAGGTGCAAAATATAAACATCACATCGATTTAGTTGAATTTATTTTATTCGCAAGTGTTTTTATTTAATAGCAATATGTTGATAATGATTGTT
>JAZKAC010000108.1:0-2309 GCA_040389325.1 Chlamydiota bacterium
GCTGTTTTAGCCATCACAAAAGACCCATTTTTAGCCTATACATCCAACGTTTTTGCTGTATTGGGCCTTCGATCCTTCTACCTGGCTTTAGTTGGTTTTCAAGAGAAGCTTACCTGCTTAAAACCTGCTATTTTGTGCATCTTACTTTTTATTGGGGTAAAAATGCTCATTTCTCCAATTATTCATATTTCTAATCTTATCTCATTGATAGTTGTTAGTTTTATTATCATTTTTTTTATTCTGCTCGATGTTTTCAGAAAAAAGAAAATGAACGGGTGAATTTTACATTTCATCTTCTTGACAACGAGGAAACCTCGTTCTTCAGGATAAAGAGAAGTGCTTTTAATTTACTAAATTTCTCCAGTAGATCTCTTCAAATTACCTCCTATTTTCGTGCAGTTTTGAAGAAAAAACCCTGGATATTTTCTTCAAAACTATAAGAAACCCAGGATTTTAAGTTATAAAATAGAATTCTTCCAGCTAGATTAAACAGCTTAACAGTAAATAAATAGTATATTTAAAATATATAATTTTATGATACAATAATTGTTTTATTATAGTGGTGTTATTATGAATATAACTTCGATGAAAGAATATATTTCTAATTTAACGTTGGCTGCGGGAGATTATGTAGCAGATACCGCTTCCCCTTTAGAACCGCCGCTTGATCCCGCTTTCATAGAAAATATGAGATATGCAGAAGAGGCTATGAACTACACGGTTAAAGCTTTGCCGCGTGGAGCTAGTAACTGGCCTAATTCAAGCGTTTCGAGTGGAGAAATAAGAGCTATGAGAGTTGTGACAGATGTGGTAGCTACGATGCGTGTCATCTTTAGGGCATTGAATTTTTTTAAGCCGAGATTAGAATGTAAAGGGGCAATAGATATTAGTTTAACTACAGAATCTGAATGTGCTAGGAAGTATGGAATAGGGAATTGTGGAGAACATGCTATCGTCTCTTTTTTGTATTTACAAAAAGACAAGAAAAACCCTACATGCGATTTGGTAAGTCTAACTAATGCTGACCATGCCTTCACCATAGTAGGAAGAGATTCTAGTAGTTCTTTGAAAGATCCTGCAACATGGGGAAAATCTGCCGTTATATGCGATCCTTGGGCTCGTCTAATATATCCTGCCTCCGAATTTACTTATAACATGAAGGAAACCTTGAGAAATTACGGTTATATACCCGATGATTGGAGTGAAGATGAGCAACCTCGCGCAGAGATAGTGTATAACGATGGAAAATCGAAAAACCCGAGTGAAGAATATTCAATAAAGCCTATTCTTACGGAAGAAAAAGAGCTAGCTCTACAAAACAAGTTGAAAAACTACCATTCTTTAAAAAACAAGGTGCGTGTGCATAAGTCCCTTGAAATGCAATCGAAAGATGCTTCTATAGTTGCGGGAGCTATTGGCTTATTGGGTAAAATGTCAAGAAAGCTAAAAGGGCGCTCAAGTGGCCTTTTAATGGGGAGTTCTTTGATGCTATCTGCGACATTCTATGCCTCAAGTTATTTTTCTCCGAAGCATGAAAAGATGTACGAAGAAAAAATACGGCAGTTTTGGCAAAATCGGAGTTAAGATTGATTTTTTTAGTCTATTAAAGATACTCGTTTCGATTTCTTTTCTTTTTAAATAAAAAATACTATAAACAAAGCATAGGAAAACAAGTATAGGAAGACGCTCATGGGAAGGTTGTTGCATATTGTTGCTTCGTCAAGGGGGACAGACTCAAATACGTTGCAGGTGAGTGAAGTCTTTTTAACGGCTTTTCAAGAAAAATATCCCGAGTGGATCGTTGATGAACTAAATCTTGCTCAAGAAGAGCTTCCTGCTTTAAGCATGAAAACGGTTGGGGGAAAGTACATGCTATTGCAAGGAAAAGATCTTTTTGGGGAGCTTAAAGAATCTTGGGAAGAAATTCTCCAACATATTGAACGATTCCTTGCTGCCGATATTTATTTAGTTAGTACTCCCATGTGGAACTTTAACATCCCCTACAGCTTAAAACATTACATAGATCTCATAGTTCAGCCTAAATACCTTTTTAAATACACTGAGAGCGGCGTTGAGGGCTTGGTTAAAAATAAGAAGATGATTGCCATCTGTACTAGAGGTGGGCAGTATGTATCCAAGGATATGCAATCTTATGATCTACAAGAACCTTATCTTAGGACGATCTTTGGCTACGTAGGAATTAGCGATATAACCTTTATTAAGGCAGAGCCGATGGATATGGGAGAAGAAATTCGAAAACAAAAAATACAAGAAGCGCAAGCTGCTGCAAAGCAGCTTGCTGAAGGGAT
>JAZKAC010000108.1:2409-9977 GCA_040389325.1 Chlamydiota bacterium
AGTTAAAAATTTATCGGATAAAGAAAGAGCCGTTCGTCTTTTTTTTGCGCATGACTTCCAAATCTGCGGAAATAATATTGGCGATACGGCAGAGTTTAGACCTGAAAATAGAAGTCTTTTGCACTACAAAGGAGAAAGATACTTTCTTATAAACGTCTACGCTAATGGCAAATATGGAATTGAGCAATTTGCTACGGGGAATAAAATTATTGGCCGTTTTGAGGGTGCCTGGAAAGATGCGGAAGACGGGGTATTAAGCTTTAATCCTATTGCGCAAGGATCCGTTGACTCCGTAGTAGGTATTTCCCTTAAGCTGCCTCCTAAGGGAGAAGTTACTTGTTTTTACTACATCTCCTGTGGAAAAAACTGGGAGGAGGTAAAGGAGTTAAACGAGTTAGTCAGGAAAAAGGGACCTGAGCTATTTCTTAATAGGACGCGGGATTATTGGAAGCTATGGGTGAATAAAGAACCGATTAATGCAGCTCTTCTCTCTCCTAAGCTTCTTCGTCTATATAAAAGAAGTCTATTGATCACAAGATCACAGATTAACAACTGCGGCAGTATCATTGCAGGAAATGATTCGGATGTCATGCGTTTTAATCGAGACACCTATAGTTACGTATGGCCTCGAGATGGAGCTTTAGTAGCTCATGCACTAGATCTTGCGGGGTATGGATCTACTGTAGAATTTTATAACTTCTGTAATAAGATCATAGAAAAAGAGGGGTACTTTTTACATAAGTACACTCCGGCAGGCTCTTTAGCAAGCTCCTGGCACCCTTGGCTTAAAGATAAAAAATCTCAACTTCCGATTCAAGAAGATGAAACGGCGCTAGTTCTTTGGGCTCTTTGGAAGCACTACGAGATTTTTAAAGACATTGAATTCATAAAACCGCTTTATAAGAGTTTGATCAAACGAGCTGCCGATTTTATGATGGGCTATCGCGATGAGAAGACGGGGCTTCCTCTGCCGAGCTACGATCTTTGGGAAGAAAGACATGGTGTGTTGACATTCACGGTGTCTACCGTCTATGGGGGCTTAATGGCAGCTTCCAAGTTTGCGGATAGTTTCGGAGAAAAAGATCTCGCTAAAGAATATTATGAAGGGGCTATCCGGATGAAAGAGGGGATGAACCAATATCTATACCTGGAAAAAGAGCGTCGGTTTGCTAGGATGGTTAACTTTAATCAAGAAGGCTCTATAGAAGTTGACTCTACCATCGATGCCAGCTTATATGGCATTTTCGCTTTTGGAGCTTATTCTCCTGAAGATGAAAAGGTGAGGAATACGATGGAACAGGTGTACTCAAAGCTGTGGCATGTGGAAAGTGGTGGACTTTTTCGTTATGAAGATGACTCTTTTTACCGTGTTAACGGAGGTGATAAGAGTAACCCGTGGTTTGTTACGACGCTTTGGATGGCTAAGTATTATATCGTCCTTGCTAAAGAAAAAAAGGATCTTCTTAAAGCTTTTGAAATCCTAGAATGGGTAGCGGATCATGCTTTATTAAGCGGCGTTTTAGCAGAGCAGATAAACCCCATCACTCATGAGCCATTATCCGTCTCTCCCTTGACATGGAGCCATGGAACATTCATTTCTACCTTACAAGAATACCTTAATAAACTTTTAGAAATAGAAAAGTGTCCAACTTGTGGACACTCTAAATATGAGAAGGAATAGTTTAGTCCGTCGGATTAAGATGAAGGAGCTTTGCTGCTTCTTTGTCGGCAATCCAAAGAGCTTTATGAAGGTCTGTCCCTACTTGTTCTACAGGATAACAAGGTTTTTTATGAGAGTAGATCTCTTGTAAAAGTTTTTGTTTCTTTTCTCCCAGGACATAAAGTACGATATGTTTAGAGGAGTTAATACAAGGGAAGGTTAGAGTCATTCTTTGAGTGTCTTTTTGAGGAACTCGGTTTGCAGCTACTAGATGATCTTGAACTTTTAGAGCTTCCGTTCCCGGGAATAAAGAGGCCGTATGGCCATCTTCTCCCATCCCTAACATTAGATAGTCAAATCCCTTGTTTTTTAGCTTATGGTGCAAAAGCTCTTCATAGAGCTTAGTCTCTTCTTCTATATTCGTTTCTGCCTTCATACGGTGGATTTGAGAAGGGGGGATCCCTACGGATTTGAAACCTGCTTCCATAGCCATATGAAAATTACTTTCGGAGTCATCGGGAGAGACGCTTCTTTCATCGCTCCAAAATAGATGAACTTTAGTCCAATCGATCCTAGATACATAAGGAGAGGTTGTTAATAAAGAAAAGATTGCCTTGGGAGTGGATCCTCCCGAGAGAGCCACTGTAAAGGAGCCCGTTTTAGCTACGGCGTCTTTATAAGCAGTTATAATATGTTCAACACAAAAAGTTAACGTTTCTTTTTCATCGCCAGGTACGGCGATGTCTCTTCTTTCATCCCAAGGGTATATGCAATTTAACATTAAGAAAGACTCCCGCTAGCTATGATTTTTAGGGCGTCTATATAATGTTGGCTTGTTCCCTTATGACAGATCTCGTTGACTAAAGATTGTCCCGACTCTCCTTTTGCTACAAGCAAACGAGTAGGGAGAGCGCATTCGGAGGGCGATGAATGTTGAAAGGCGATTTGATGGGAAGCCTTAGATTCTCTTTCAAAAAGAAAATGATCTCCGTCTGCCGTTTGTATAGATAAAGATAGAATCATTCCAGGAGGCAGCTTGGCATTTTTCACCTCGGTCAAAGTTACTTCAATATTTTTATCATGGAGTTGATAAGAAAAAGAAAGTAAAGAAGAGTTGGTATTTGTAGGAATCCACTTCAAACGACTAGCTATCCAAGCTTGTAAATAAATAGACTGGATTTTAGTGTGGCAGAAAAAAGGAGTTTCTTGCGCATTGAAGGTGATTTCAATGGAAGTGGCATTTTTTAGCTTTTCCAGTTTTTCGGGATCGGAGAAGGTGGAGCTAATTAAGGTTCTCCACGTATCTAAACGAGCCCAGTTCAAATCGGCGATCTCACAAGAAAACATCCTTTTCATTTCTAAGACGGATTGAGAGAAGACTCCTAAGTCTTCCGTTGATTCCGAGTCAAAGATAATTCGAGTGGCAAACTGCTTAAGCTGCTCACAGAGGCTATGATTTTTCGTAGGGTCTTCTGCCCACACTAAAAAGACGGGAAGATCAGGAACTATATGAGGAAGTAAAAGAAGAGGTACTTTAGCTTCTTCTTTACCCGAAGCCGATATCTCGATAAGATCGCAGGTGATATCAAAATCTCCTTGCTTTGTCGATAAGACGGAGACGGCCGTCTTTAAGTCGTCTGCAGAATCAGGATCTACGGAGATGAAAAAAATCCTTGCAGGAAATTTTTCAATAAGCTTGTAAGCGATCTTTCGAACATAGTCTTCTCGTGAAGATTTTTCCGTGAAGAAAATAATGTTAAATAAGGAAGCTCTCATTTTGTTCTTATTTTCTTTAGCATCCCAAAGGGCGTCTAAAGTTGATTGAATTTTGGCCGGGGGAACGATTTGTAGAGCTGTCATTTAGAGTAACCTCCATTTTCTTCCGTCTGTTTTTAATAAGTCATCCGCTTTTTTAGGACCCCAGCTTCCGCTAGGATAGCTTGAGAGTTCTTGTCCTTTAAGAGCGTTCCATGTCTCTAAGACGGGAGTGACAAGTTGCCAAGAAGCAAATACTTCATCGGATCTTGCAAAGAGGGTATTATCTCCCAAGATGCAGTCTAAGATGAGTCTTTCATAGGCTTCGGGTGGGGTAAGACCAAAGTACTTTCCGTATTGGAAGTTCATCTTAACTGGTTGTATGAGATTACTTGATCCAGGAACCTTGCAGTTGATCTTAAAAGAAGTTCCTTCATCGGGTTGAATTCGAATCGTCAACACGTTAGGTTCATTATGTTTGCCCGGGTGTTGAAAGAGCACGCTTGGCGGGTCTTTAAAGAAGACGGAAATTTCCGTACCCTTTTTAGGAAGTCGTTTGCCCCCTCTAATATAAAAAGGGACCCCTGCCCAACGCCAGTTATCCAGATATAGGCGCATAGCTACATATGTCTCGACAAGAGAGCGAGGATTTACATTTTTTTCTTCTTTATAGCCTATTGCAGGATCTCCGTTGATGTAACCTGCACTATATTGTCCACGTACGACGGATTTATGCAGATCGGCCCCCGTAAAGGGACGGATCGATTGGATTGCTTTTACTTTTTCATCATGAATTGAGGTGGCTGATAGATTTGAAGGGGGTTCCATGGCGATAAGAGATAGGATCTGCATGATATGATTTTGTAAGATATCTCGTAAATAACCTGCTTCTTCCCAAAAAGCTCCTCTTGTTCCGATTCCGATGTCTTCTGCCACAGTGATCTGGATGTGATCGATATAACGGCTATTCCAGAGGGATTCGAAAAGGGAGTTTGCGAATCGAAGGACTAGAAGGTTTTGTACGGTTTCTTTACCTAGGTAGTGGTCAATTCGATAGATGTCATCTTCTTTTAAAAAGCGAGTTAGCTCTTTTTGTAAAGATAAAGCAGAGGTCAGATCATGTCCAAAGGGTTTTTCGATGATGATTCGAGCCCACTTTTCTTTTTTGCTCTCTTCGGGAGAGATGAGTTTTGCTTTGTACAGCTGCTCGCAAACGGTTGGGAAAAAACTTGGCTGTGTAGATAGGTAAAAGACGCGATTCCCTTGAGTTCCAAGCTTTTGATCTAGGTCTTTAAGAAGGATTGAAAGTCTATCAAATCCTTCAGGGTCATGGAACTCGGATGTGTGGTAAAAAAGTTGGTGTTGAAAAGTAGCCCATAGAGCTTCGTCGATAGGTGTTACCCTAGAGAACTTGCTAATAGCTTCTTTCATTTCTTCACGAAATTGCTCGTTTGTTTTTTCTCTGCGAGCAAAACCTACGCAAGCAAATTGAGGAGGGAGTTGTCCCTCTCTTGCTAGGTTGTATAAAGCCGGGATAAGTTTTCTTGCAGTAAGATCTCCTGTAGCTCCAAAGATCACAAGAATACAAGGTTCTGCAAAGCGGGAGGAAAGACCTGCTTCCTCAAAGGGATTATTGAAAATAGTATCTGGCATACCTGTCCACACAAGTTAATTTTATGTTGTTAAACCCAATAAAACATGGAACGGTCTTTTTATGAAAGAAGAAATTATTTTTTCTTGTAGGAAACCTGGTCCTCGTTTAAAATGATCGCTTAATTATTTTAAAATAAGTATTTTGTTATGAGTATGATTGTAAAAGATTTTGATTTGTTTCGCGTTGGTTTTCATTATTCCGATCGTGAAAAAAACACCGTTGACAGAATTATTTCTAAGATAGAGCGAGTTGTGTCGGGCGTTTTTCGTATTGTTGCAGCAAGTGTAAAGCTGATGGTTAATCTTGCTTGTGAAGCCCTTTTGCTCGGCCTATGCGTTCCTGTTATGCTGGGTGCTGCATATATTGCAGGCGCGACGATACTCGTGGCTTCGTATGCGGTGATTCTAAGCGTTGCTGTATGTATTCCTTTTGCTCCTATTATTATTATTATTTTAATGATGTGAAGCTAGAAATCCTTTTTTAAATCAGCTCATGCTCACGTTAAAAAAGGACTTTTAAATTAGCATCGGTCCTTGCTAGATTCTCTTTGTAACTTATCGATTTTAAATGCATAATGTTCCCGCTAACTAGATTATCTGTGGTTTTAACACAGAACTCCCCGAAAAGCCAAGAGCAAAGGATGTTCTTGTAAAAAATAGAGTTAGATTTTTTTTAGCTTTCGAAGATTTATGTGAAGCCTCCCCTAAACTGAAGATTTTTTAGGGGCTTCCTCGAAAGAGGAGGTACTTCACAAGATCACAAATACGAGAACTTAGGAGTGTTTGTAGACGAATGCAAGAATACATAGGCATTTCAGGATCCGCCTCAGTCCTGAACACTGCGAACAATTATTAACCAGTCGCGAGAGGAGTGACAGTGTGGTTGTTTTAAAACCTTGCAATATCAATTTTAAATCTTAAAAAGAGGGTGGCGATTCATCCGAAAAGAGGGTTGGAAAAAGTGGAAAATAAAGGGGCTTACTGGACTATTTGTCCAAAATGTTATGGACGTGGCAAAAAAAACTTGAAGATCCGCAAGAAAGCGAGACTTCGCTATCAAACAGCAATTAATGAATTTAAAAAAACTCAGAGTGAAGGAAAGGCTTCGGTTCGCCCGAAACTTACTCAATGTTTATGCGATAATTGCTGTGGATCTGGCTTAATTCCTGCTACTAGTCACCCCCTAGCAGATTCAGAAAACTATCCACATGTAGCAATTATTGGTGCAGGTATAGGAGGAATGGCGCTGGCTGTAGCTTGTTTGCATCGTGGCATTCCATTTACCCTTTATGAGCGCGATAGCAGCTTCGATGCAAGGGCTCAAGGCTATGGACTTACTTTGCAACAAGCTAGTAACGCAATTAAAGGATTGGGTTTATTCTCTTTAAAAGACGGGAGTAATTCCACACGCCATGTGGTGCATACTACAGAAGGGAAAGAAATTAGTGAATGGGGAGTGAGGACGCATTTAAACATTAAAAAGTCTCCAAAGCGTATAAATATGCATATCCCAAGGCAAGCCTTGCGCTTAGCGTTGCTTGAACAATTGGGCGACCATGATGTCGTGCAGTGGGGGCATCGCTTGGTTTGTTTTAACCAATGTGAAGATAAAGGTGTTGAGCTAAGCTTTCAAGTTAACGGAGAGATGAAGAATGTCAAGGCAGATTTGGTGGTGGGTGCCGATGGGATTCGTAGTGCTTTGCGCAGCTTGTTGATTGGTGAGAATATTACTCCTTTACGTTACCTAGGGTATGTGGTAATTTTGGGTATTTGTTCTTTAGAGGCTCTTAAGGGTGTTGAGAGTTCTTTGCTCGACTCAGCCACCGTGTTTCAAACAGTCAATGGCTACGAGCGAATCTATGTGATGCCTTATTCGTTAGACTCGGTAATGTGGCAACTTAGTTTCCCTATGCTGGAAGAAGAAGCTAAGTCCTTGAGTGCAAAAGGGGCTCAGGCTCTTAAAGAAGAAGCGTGTCGTAGAGCAAAGTGGCATAAGCCCATTCCTCAAATTTTATCGGCAACCCTGCCAGAACAAATTTCAGGTTACCCTGTGTATGACAGAGAGTTACTCAAGCCAGAATTATTAGAAAAAGCAGGAGCTGTTACTTTGATTGGAGATGCAGCTCACCCTATGAGTCCATTTAAAGGACAGGGTGCAAATCAGGCTCTTTTAGATGCGCTGCTACTTGCTCGTAACATTTCAATAGCCTGTACTCCCTTCTCTAAATGGAGAGAAGCTGGAGTGAGAGAAATTGTACTAACTGAATTTGAAGAAGAAATGTTAGCTCGTAGTGCTTCTAAAGTGAAAGATTCAGCTGAGGCTGTGGAACTTTTACATTCCAAAGACGTGCTACGTGAAGGTGAGGGCCCTAAAGGACGGGCCTTTACGAGGTAATAATCTTCTAAAGCGGACTTGGCATCAGCTTAATCAACGTTCCGGATTGCCCTTCAAAGAACATATCGCCATTATAATAGGGCTGAATCATAGTCCCTTGTGTCA
>JAZKAC010000109.1:0-12709 GCA_040389325.1 Chlamydiota bacterium
CTAGTTCAGCTTTCTCTTGGAGCTTCCGAAAGAACGATAGGATGAGCTGGATGAGCTCCTTTTTTTAAGATCACCGAGGAAATATGTTTCAACACCTCTTCTTTAATAACCACGTAATCGGATAAAGAAGTTGCTGTCGTATAAACATCTATACTAAAATCTACGGAGTATTTTCCAGCGGCGCTCATAAAAACCAGCACGGGAACATTGTGATCAATAGAGGAATAGTGAATCAAAAACTCTCTCACATCAGAAATAATCGGAAAAAGTTTATCAAAATCCATATGCCTCAAATAAAAAGTCTCTAATATCCTCCTTCCTGTTCTTTGCGATAGATTAATAATAAGAAGCTGAGAAAAAAGGGTATTCGGTACATATACGGCACATCTATCTTTATTTCTAACAAGCGTTACATTCCACCCCATCTCTTCAATGACACCTTCCAAATTCCTCTCGGGAATCAAAATCAAATCTCCGACCGTAAAAGAGCGGGTAGCGGCTAACATCATTCCACAAAAAAAACTACTCATCACATCTTTAGCAGCAAAACCTAAAACAGCGGCCCCAATACCTCCAAAGGCTAGCAAAGGAACTATGTCTACATGAAAAATACTTAGAATAATTAAACTCGTTACAAGAACTAGAGTAATAGAAAGCATCTTGCTTAAAGCTTGCCCTCTTGCTACAGAAATGCTTTGTATGAAATTTTGCTTAAATCTATAAGCCATCCAAGCAAAGCTTAAAACAATCAGACAATCTCGAATCGGTTTGATGCTTTGTACGGTTTGCCTAGCTCCTAAACAAATTGAAATTCTGCTCAAGACATAATAGACCGTAATGGAAATAAATATGATTTTTACTGCTGGGAAAAAGATCTTTTTCCACTTCTCTTTTTCTATGGCAACTTTTTTACGAAATCCTTTTTCTGCTATTTTAATGGCTTTTTTGGATAAGAAGTATAAAGCTGCTAAAAAGATAATTCCTAAAAAGAACTCTACCAGCCAATAATATTGCAGTAAACAATCCATGCCATCTCCTGTTTAACTTAAAAAAATAACGATAAACAACTCCACAGTCAAGAACAAAAAGCAGTTATATGTAGAGAAAAATAAGCAGCTAATTTAAGATCTAACTTAATGAAGGCTCTTAAGGAAAAGGAGAGATATGTCAAATCGGGAATCCGTATTTATATCTGCAGTTCGCAGTTTTTGTAAAACGTTGGGTGTTGTCATTGGAATTTTTATTGCTTTTATGCTTGCAATGCTTGCTGTTTCTCCCCTTTCTTCTCCAACGATTCTCCCTGAAAAAAGCGAGATGCTCATCGCTTTTGACGCCGAAGGCAATAGAACGATTTTGCCTGAAAACTCTCCCGTTGTCTTGAAAATCAATATCCAAGGCATAATCGGAATGCGAGGTTTGACAACGCAAACTCTTCAAGACATCCTCTATGATTCCAGACAAAGTCCTTTAGGGAACAGAATTGAAGCCATTCTTTTATACATCGATACTCCAGGAGGATCTGCGATCGATAGCGAGAGCATGTACCTAGCTCTAGTGGACTACAAAAAAAAATACAACATCCCTATATTCGCTTTCGTGGACGGACTTTGCGCTTCAGGAGGCATGTACATTGCTTGCGCTGCAGATAAAATTTATTCAGGCTCGGGATGTATTATCGGATCCGTCGGCGTGATTTTAGGAAATTCTTTTTTTAACTTTTCCACTCTAATGACAAAGCTTGGAATAGAATCTTTGACGATTTCTCAAGGGAAAGACAAAGACATGCTAAACTCCTACCGTCCTTGGGTCCCTGGGGAAGATTCCTCCCTTGTTAATCTTACCAAAGAAAGTTATGAGCAGTTCGTCTCCGTTGTTGCAGCAAATAGACCTATGATGGATAAACAAAAACTTATAGACGTATACGGAGCTCAGGTCTATCTAGCCCCTACGGCTATGAATTTAGGCTATATTGACGTATCGGGAGCTACTTACTTTCAAACGGTAAAAGAACTCGTTGCTGCTACCTCCATTCAAGATAAACCTTATCAAGTGATCGAACTTAGACGCCAACAAACTCTTCTTTCCATGCTCATGCAAAACTCCTTTGGCCTGCTTTCTGGCAAAGTGAAGCACGAACTAGAGCTTGGGCCTCAAGCAAGTCCTGAATTCAATGGAAAACTCCTCTATCTTTATCAACCATAATTACCCCCTAGCCCTCTTTCCCAAGGGGGCCATTACTACATGAAAAAAATCTTTATTTTAGACGCCGTCAATTTTCTATTCCGATCTTATTATGGCATAAAGCCCATGACAAATGCCAAAGGCGCATCCACTCACGCTCTTTTCGGTTTCATCCGATCCGTATATAAAATCATAGAAGACTTCTCTCCCGATTATCTAGTTGCCGTATTCGATGGACCCGACAACAAAAAGTCCCGAACGGAAATTTACAAAGAATATAAAAGTCACCGCAAATCAATGCCAGAAGACTTATTTCCTCAGCTGGAAGAAGCGTTTCGCTTTTGCAAGCTAGCTGGCATCCATACTTTAGTTATCCCAGGAGTTGAAGCCGATGATACGATCGGAAGCCTTGTTAAATGGACAAAAGAACATCATCTTCATACCTATATCTGCACAAGCGATAAAGACCTTTGTCAACTTGTCTCGGATTCCGTATTTCTTGTGCATGCTCATAAAAATAATCAAATTGCAGATAAAAACACCGTGATGGAACTTTTTGGAGTAAGGCCAGATCAGATCGTTGACTATCTTTCTTTAATCGGTGATGCTTCCGATAATATTCCTGGCATTTCAGGAATCGGCCCTAAGACAGCCTCGGACCTCCTTTCTCAATACGGAACCCTTGAAGCAATCCTAGAAAAGGCACATACTCTAGGAGGAAAAAAAGGAATTCTTATTCATGAAGGCAAAGAGAACGCTCTTTTAAGTAAACAACTAGCCAGCCTAGATAGCTCCATCCCTATTCCTCAAGAAATCGAATTATACAAAACATTTTGCCCCAATCAAAAAGCCTTAAAGCAATTTTATCAAGAGCATAATCTTCTTTCTTTAGTCAAAAAACAAGATTCCGAAGAAGAAGAACCCTTACCTTTGCAACAAGATTATAAGACAATTACTTCTTTAGAAGAACTTCAAGAGCTCTTAAGCTTAC
The DNA here is from genome assembly GCA_040389325.1 of Chlamydiota bacterium. GTDB lineage: Bacteria > Chlamydiota > Chlamydiia > Chlamydiales > Rhabdochlamydiaceae > CAIJXB01. The sequence continues at coordinate 3,173 of JAZKAC010000109.1, forward strand.
TACAAAAAAAGTCTTCTATTTGCTTTGATACGGAGACAACAACTCTTCGTCCCATGGAAAGCTCTCTAGTGGGTATCGGACTTGGATGCCTACCCAGAAAAGCTTACTACATCCCTCTAAACGGGAAGTTAGCAAGACAAGATGTTTTGCATTTTTTAACCGTTCTTTTTTCTACAAAGCACCTATCTTTCTACGGACATAACATTAAATATGATCTTCACATATTAACAAATGAAGGGATCCCTCTTCCAAAGATTGATTTCGACACCACCCTAGCTTCTTATCTTCTAACTCCTCACAATCCTAAACATGGATTGGATGATCTTTGCATGGCTTATTTTTCCCACGCAAAAATCCCCTTAGAAGATCTAGTCGGTAAAGGGAAAAGCCAAATTTCAATAGAACAAGTAGCTATCGATCGCCTATCCAGATATTGCTGTGAGAGCATTGACTATATAATGCGCCTTAAAGAGCTCCTTACAAAAAAACTGGACGAAAAAAATCTTCTTTCCGTATTGCAAACAATAGAGCTTCCTTTATTGCCCGTTTTGCTTTCCATGGAAAGAAAGGGTCTTTTCTTAGATCTTCCCTTTATAAGAAAACTCTCTTATGATTTTTCTCAAAAGATTGCTTCCCTGGAAACGACCATTCATGAAATGGCAGGAGAAACATTTAACGTTAACTCTCCAAAACAGCTCTCCACCATTTTATTTACAAAGCTGGGATTACACCCTCCCAAGAAAACGCAAACAGGCTTTTCTACCTCCGCAGAAGTTTTGGAAGGCTTAGCCGCAAAATCACCCATTATTGCTCCTATCTTAGAATATCGCCAAATGGAAAAGCTTCGCTCCACTTATACCGATGCTTTACAAGAAGAAGTCAATCCTTTCACTCACAGGATTCATTGTAATTTCAATCAATCCATGACAGCTACGGGTAGACTTTCTTGCCAAAATCCCAACTTGCAAAATATTCCGGTACGCACGGAAGATGGGAAAAAAATACGAATGGCTTTTCGCCCCGAAAAAGAAGATTGGAACTATCTGTCTGCCGACTATTCACAAATAGAACTAAGACTCCTAGCACATTTAAGCGAAGATCCTATTTTACTCCAAGCTTTCACATCGGGAGAAGATGTACACGCTCACACAGCTTCCGTTATTTTTAACATCCCCTTAGCAGATGTAACTTCTGAAATGAGACATAGAGCAAAGGCTGTTAATTTCGGCGTAATTTACGGACAACAGGCTTTTGGTCTTTCTCAAGGACTTAAAATGACCTATCACGAAGCTAGCCGATTTATTGACACTTACTTTGATCGATACAAAAAAGTGAAAGACTACATTGAACATTGTAAGGAATTTGCTAGAAAAAATGAATTCGTTCTCACGATGACGGGAAGACAACGACCCATTCCTGACATTCACAGCAAGAATCCCATGTTAAAAGCTCTAGCTGAAAGGTTAGCCGTAAATAGCCCCTTACAGGGGACTGCAGCCGATCTCATCAAGTTAGCTATGATTCACATTCAAGAACACTGGAAATTTAAAGAATCTTTTATGATCCTGCAAATTCACGATGAACTTTTATTTGAGGCTTCAAAAGAAGAGTTACACCCTCTTTCTCTCTTCGTAAAAGAGCATATGGAACATGTTTTTTCCTTGAAGGTTCCTTTAGTTGTGGATATTTCCATTGGAAAAAATTGGGGAGCCTGTTAACATTTGAAAAAGATAGCAATAACCGGAGGCCTTTCTTCAGGGAAAAGTACGGTTTGTCAATTTTTAACAGAACTAGGCGCTTATGTAGTCAGCGCGGATGAAATCGTTCACAACCTCCTTTCATCAGATCCGAACGTTTATCAAAAAGTAGTCGACTTGTTAGGCTCAGACGTCCTAGTGAATAATCAATTAAACCGAGAGGCCATAGCCGAAAAGGTATTTTCTCAACCTAAAATGCTCCAATCCTTAGAATCCATCTTACACCCCCTAGTACTCCTTGAAATTGAGTTAAAATATCAAACCGTGAAAAACAATCCTAAATATAATCTTTTTGTAGCCGAAATTCCTCTTCTTTATGAAACGAACAATGAGATTTTATTTGATGCCGTCGTTGTAGTTTTGGCAAAAGAAGAATTGTGTAAAAAAAGATTTATTAAAGAAAAAAAACAAGATCATGCGAAATTTACCCAAAGAATGTTAAGACAAATGCCTTTGCAAGAAAAAGCTGCAAGAGCAAATTTTATCTTACTCAATAATGGGAACCTAGCAAATTTAAAAAATGAAGTATTAAACCTTGCAAGTAAATTGCACTCAACCTAAATGCAAAAAGGAGACTTTCTGATCCATGGACCCAGAAGACAGAAACCCAACTATCCTAAAAACAGAACAAGCCGCACATACTCAGCCCGTCTCACCTGCAGAGCCTAATAGACCAGCTGAGTCGGAGACAAGAATTGCCGATCTTCAAAGAATGAATATCGATCAGCTTAACCAATTTGCAAGAAATATAGGACTTAAAAACCTAGGGGCCCTAACAAAATCTCAAATCGTATTTGAAACCGTCAAATTACTCTCGGAAAAACCAACGGAAACTCTAGTCGGAGAAGGCGTATTGGAAGTTCTTCCCGACGGTTTTGGATTTTTAAGATCTCCTAACTACAACTACCTTCCGTCAGCAGAAGATATTTATGTTTCTCCCGCGCAGATCCGTCGCTTTGACTTGAAAAAAGGCGATACCATATTCGGAACTATCCGTTCTCCTAAAGAGAAAGAAAAATATTTTGCTATGTTAAAAGTGGATAAAATTAACGGCCTTTCTCCTGAAAAAGCAAGAGAGCGTATTTTATTTGAGAACCTTACTCCTCTTTATCCTACTTGTCGCCTTGTAATGGAGACTCAAAAAGACAACCTTACAAATCGAGTCTTGGATTTAGCCTCCCCTATCGGAAAAGGGCAACGAGCCTTAATTGTAGCTCCTCCAAGAACTGGGAAAACGGTTATCTTACAAAATATTGCTAATGCCATTGCAACGAATAATCCCAATGTATATTTAATCGTACTCCTCATCGACGAGCGACCTGAAGAAGTTACCGATATGGTGCGTAATGTTAAAGGAGAAGTAATTTCTTCTACTTTTGATGAACCCCCTGAAAGACACGTACAAATCGCTGAAATGGTCATTGAAAAAGCACGTCGTCTTGTCGAGTATCACCATGATGTTGTTATTTTATTAGACTCTTTAACTCGTCTAGCTCGAGCTTATAACACGGTACAACCTCACTCGGGTAAAATCCTGACGGGTGGTATTGATGCTAACGCTTTACATAAGCCTAAACGCTTCTTTGGAGCCGCAAGAAATATTGAAGAAGGCGGATCTTTAACGATCATAGCCACTGCTTTAATCGATACAGGATCCAGGATGGATGAGGTTATCTTTGAAGAGTTCAAGGGTACGGGAAATATGGAGCTTGTCTTAGATCGTAGACTAGCTGATAGACGTACTTACCCACCTATCGACCTTATCAAGAGTGGAACTCGTAAAGAAGAGCTTCTATACCACAAAGAAGAACTCGAAAGAATCTATATGATGAGACAAGCTCTTGCCGATCTTTCTCCTTTAGATGCTATGAATCTTCTTTTAGGAAGGCTGAAAAAAACAAACAGCAACGTAGAATTCCTTCTTTCCATGAAAGACTAACAAACACTAGAGACAGTCGGAACCTCTGACTGTCTCTTATTCCTCATCAAATCACCTTAACTTCAATTACTTTTTTATGGCAGAATTATGACTACAAAACTTTATGCTTTAAAAACGATTTTCCTGTTTGGAATCTCTTCTCTTTGGAGCGCCCCTCAACTGGTCGAAATGGATCAATACATGGAAACTAATTTAAATAAAATTCAAGCTTACGAGCAAGCTGGCGATTATGCAAAAGCACTGGAATTTGCAAGAAAACAAAACGAAAGTCCTCTTACTATCGACATCGCAGAAAAAGCACTTCTTAATCTCGGATATTCAAGGCTTATATTTGATGAACACTTTCAACCTAGAGTTAAGCTATTACAACTCCTAGATATCGTCGGGATGCCGCCACTCAATCCATCCGAAAGCGCTATCTTACAAATTAATGCCTGGGCTCAAAAAAATCTGTTACGCCAAGGAGAGCGCTGGCAAGAACAGATGATCCAATTTGAAAAGCTAAAATCTCAAATCAAACCGCTCTTATTGGATTTAGGCTTTATCGATGCAACCTCTTCCCAGTTTAGAGACTACCAAGGAGCTATTCTTCACGGAGCTATTCTACCAAGAGTTCGTATTCGTCTAAATTATCTTGTCGAGCAATGGAAATCGGGAGTCAGATTCTCCAAACTTTATTTTTTAAGCGGGGCGCGTCCTCTAGTTATGCAACATGAAAATAAAGATTGTCTTATGCAAGATCACACATCACCGTTAAAAATAAAAAAAGATTGGAAAGCTCCTAAAGAATTTCCGAAAACGGAATCCGAAATGATCCAACTCGTTTGGGAGCAATCCGACATCCCCGATGATATGTGTAGGAATCTAGAAGTTCATTTTATCAACGCTCCTATGAAAAAAGATCCCAAGAGCGAGAACCTACTTCGCCCGACTACGGATGATACAATAGAAACATGGCTAAAAACTGCCCCGCTACAAGGACGCTATCTAGCCATAACAAATGCCCCTTATACTAATCGACAAGATGCGGTTATTCGAACAATTGCTCCATGCGAGTATGGATTTGATACAATCGGGCCTGCTGCCGATGAATATGAGCAAATGGCTATTTATCTCGATGAGCTTGCTCGTTTAATTTTCCAGACTAAACAGTTCGCTACAAAAAACGGAAAAATCGAATGACCTTCATCACAGTTGTCCCCTACGATCCAGTTTGGCCTATACTGTTTGATAAAGAGACAAAACTCTTAAGCCAAGCTTTAGGAGATAACTGCATCGCCATCCATCATATAGGATCAACGTCCATTCCTGGGTTAAGCGCTAAACCTATCATCGACATACTCCCTGTTGTAAAAAACATTCAAGAAGTCGATAAAGCAACACAAGCTATGGAAGCCCTTGGGTATGATGCCAAAGGAGAAGGAGGGATGGCTTTTAAACGGTTTTTCACAAAAGGAAACCCTTTAAGAACTCATAATGTTCATGTACACGAAGAAGGTAATCCCGAAATCGATAGATACCTAAAATTTCGTGATTGGATGCGATCGCATCCAGATGATGCTCTAGCATACGCTGCGCTAAAAAAAGAGCTGGCAGAAAAATTTTCTCAAGACATCTTCAAATACTGCTCAGGTAAAGATGACTTTGTCGCAAGCATTGATACTAAAACAGAGTTTACTGGCTGGCGCATGGTACAAGCTTTAACGGATAAGGAGTGGGCTGCCGTAGACGCTTTACGAAACCAGCCCTTGGAAGACTCTTTAAAACAAAAAAATCACATCCACTTTGTCTTCTATAGAAATGCAGTAATCATCGGTTATGCTCACCTTCAACTCTATCAAAATAATGAAGCTATATTGCAATGCATGGCTATTGATGAAAATCATAGGAATCTCGGCTTTGGAAGCCTACTTCTAAAGCTTTGCGAGCGTTGGCTTAAAGAGCAAGGCTTCCCTATCTTATCCATCTATCCCTCCCAAAAATACCATGCATTCTACTCTAATCATGGATACACGGAAACACCACTGGACAACCCTTTATCAAAAAAATCCTTGCCCGAAAAATCTTTCTTACACTATGGTCAGCTCCGAAAGAAACTCATTTAAAGGCAGCTTTATGACTCATTGGATTTTTCGTAGCTTTCTTCTTATACTCCTATCATCTATTTTTTCGATGACATCCTTCGCAGGTTCCTTTTGGGATTCCGATCTATGGCATCCCGTTCTTGGGCTTGAATCGGGAGTAGCCTTTATTTCTCATGCAGGCAAGTCAAAAACGTTTCCGATCGAAGATCCTCTCACGGATGAATTTTATAATTATTCTCCCAAAAAAAAGACACATGATCCCTTAATTTACGGGGGATTCTTAGGAGCCGAATGGCAAGGATTCAAACATTTCGGCATTCAATTTGACGCTAAGTACAACCAATCCTCTTCTTTTTCCGTTCATGGCAACTTAGTCCAAGGCGTAGATGCTCAATCAGAAGACCATTACACTTACAAATACAAAATTAGAATACGACAACTCCTTGCGGAAGGAAAATTTCAATACGTATTAAAATGGTTTCGTCCCTATTTCTTACTCGGATTAGGAGCGGGCTTTAACGTGGCCAATCACTTTTCCACCAATGTACCCTCCTCTATGGCTTTTACAAGGATGTACAAAAGTAATTCCTGCGCATCTTTTAGTTATGCAGTAGGAGCGGGTATGGATTTTTCTCTTATACGTTATCTTAGGCTGGGAGTGGGCTATCGCTTTACTGACTTAGGAAAAGTAGCTTTGGGATCTGCCAATATCGACGGCACCTCGGTCTCGGGAACATTATCTCAATCTCATTTGTACTCCAATGAAATTTTAGCAAACCTAACTATTGTATTTTAAGGATTTTTTTTATGAAAACCATACCCTATTCATTTTTAATGCTTTTTAGTTTAGTCGGTTATGCAGGCCCTTTTAATATTTATCCGAAAGCAGACATAACGTTACCCGCAAATGTGACTCCCGGGTATAACGTCACGGCCTACTACACGGTCTCCAATAATACGAGCTCCAATCGCGTCGGCAATTATGTAAAATATTTACCGACTAACGTATCTCAAGTGACGACAGGTGGCGACTATGCAGACACCTGCGGTTCTACATTTAACCTAACGGCAAATGGGGGAAGTTGTACTTTACAATTAAGCATCTCGGATGTCGTCGGTCCCGATGCCTCAAATCCTAATAATTATCTCTTTGTCTCTTTGCCAGGAGGAAAAGCTGGAGCAGGAACAAATTATCCTCTTAATGTGGCATTAAATTCTTGGCTTCCGCTCACCGTGTCTTATGAGATCATCTACACGGCAAATGCCATAGACCACCCAAAAGACTTTCTTCAAACTTATAAAGATGCAGGATCCAACCCTATCAATGGAACCGAATGGGAAACTTATACTCCACCTGAAGGATACACTATCAATACAACGAGGTATCTACAATTTGATGAGTCCATCTCTTTAAATGGCCCAGGAGACCCGACAGGAACACAGACATATATCACGACATCCGACGGTTATACGTGGGGAGCTATATCAAACGTTATTAATGCCATGTGGCCTTTTCACTCATTTCAATATACCTTTCCCGCTAATACAAGCCCGTTTGAAGCGGGTAATTTAGTTACCACTCCCCCCGCGGGAGTCATAAAGGTAACCACAAACTATAAATCTCAACTCATGAAATACTACGCCAATGAAAATGATGTCCCCCCTGGCACGCCCGGAGCTATACCCATCCTTCGTTACTATATAATCGACCCCTGGGGAAATGAATACCTTATGCAAGCCTCCGACTATAGCACCGCTGATGACGTGACGTACTATTTTGAAGCTGCCACACTACCTCCAGGATGGACTAAAGAAACTAGATTTCTAGAAGAAGATTTAATACTTCATCCTGCGCAAGGACCTGGCAATACAGCCGAGTACACAATTTTACGTGATGATCAAAATAACACCTATAATCAAACCTATTGGAGCACAAATGGTATCACGATAACGGCTCAGGTAGAAGCTTCTGGGATGCCGATATGGGGTGGGCTTGTTAGCAACGTTATACGCATCACTAACTCCTTTGACAATCTTATCTATGGAGGCGGCGGCGTCACTGCATTTATTTTTTCTAGCGATTTGACAGCCGGGACTAATACGATTACAGATTTTAATCCCTATCTAGGCGACACTCTTAATTTTAGCGGCCAAACTTACACACAACTCATCAGCACCCTCGGAATAGAATTTATCTTATCTGGCGGAGCAACGGTGATCTTGGAAGGGGTTTATCAATTCTCTACGAATTGGGTGGTAAATTAAAGCTTTTTCAAACGAGAACTCTAAAAAATGAACGCTAAAAAACTTCCTGTCAAAGATGAGCTTGAAGCTCTAATGAAAGAAAAAAAGATACCTGGGCTTTCACTGGCAATTATTGAAAATGCTGAGCTTACTTTGAGTTTAGAGTTAGGAGTAAAAAATTCACAAACTCAAGATCCTGTCGTCGGGGACACATTATTTGAAGCAGCATCTCTTAGCAAACCTATTTTTGCTTATGGCATCCTAAAATTAGTAGAAAAGGGTCAATTAAATTTAGATACGCCACTTGCTGAATATCTTCCTTATTCTGATATCACCGAGGATGAAAGAATCAATTTTATTACCGCCCGAATGGTTTTAACACACACTTGCGGTTTTCCAAATTGGAGACCAAAAAATAAACCTCTAAAAATTCACTTCCAACCAGGAGAACGATTTAGCTACTCAGGAGAAGGTTTTTTATATTTACAAAAAGTTATCGAACAAATATCAGGATTGTCTTTAGAAGACTACATAAAGAAAAATGTTTTTATTCCCTTAGGGATGACCCATAGCACTTTTATTTGGGTAACTGACAACACAAGAGCATCGGGTCACAGTCCTGATGGTCATCCGCTCAAAAGCCGTACAGAACCCCCAAATGCAGCATTTACCTTGCATATAAGCACATTGGATTATGCAAAATTTGTAATAGCCCTCTTCAAAAAAATCGGGTTGAAATCTGAAACAATTAATAAAATGTTTCAATTTCAAGTGAAGGTTCCAAAAGGAAGCGCCAACTCTATTGACAAGCGTTCGGATCTCTTATCGGATTCGATTTCATGGGGATTAGGATGGGGACTTCAACGCACTAAAATAGGAGATTCCTTTTGGCATTGGGGAGATAATCAAGGAGTTAAATGTTTTATTGCGGGATTTAGAAACCACAACAGGGCCATTATTATATTTACAAATAGCTCAAACGGCCTCCCAGTTATTGCAGAAATTGTTCAAAAATATTTAGACATCCCTCTACCTGCTTTTGATTGGTTAGAGACGGAAAAAACATAGCCCCCAAAGGGTCTTTTGATCTACAAGTCATTTCTTGCACTCGATTGCGTTTATTTTATAAAATGATACTCTTTAAGGGTAAGGGTATTAGCAGCTTTTGCAGTCCGTTTTAATGCTTTATTTTTAAAATAACGAATAATCCTTCTAGAGAGAATCGATCCCAGTCGATGGATCCAAATACTGTAAGAAGAACCGCTAAGACATAGGCACCAACGATGGCGAGACTAGTCCCTTGCCTGGAAAGAGGAGTTGCCGAATAAGCAGCATCTCCCACTAATGCAATGCGCTCTTTTGACCAATAAGGCATATGGATCTGTGACATGGAATCAAAGTAAAAATCGGAACTGCCTCTCATCTCCTTAAAATCCGCGGCATCATTCACTTGGAATCAGCAAAAACTTCTTCAATCAACTTTTGTTGATCTTGTAAATCGCGAGAATGAAAT